>JAVHYE010000076.1:10068-17527 GCA_031119295.1 Pedobacter sp.
GCCACGGCCGGATAATCCTGGAAGCGCGGCGCCAGATGACTGGTGCGCTGCACTTCAGCCAGCTGCGATGCCACGGCGATATCGGCAATGGAACAGGCATTGCCAGCCAGCCATTCCGATTCGGACAGCAGACCCTGCAAATGCGCCAGATGTTCCAGGAATTGTGCCGTCACGGTTTCTGCATCGTATTTGCCTATACCCTGCGCGCGCAGCTTCTGGCGCATCATGGGCACGGCACTCTGTGTGATCAGCGCAGTTTCCCAGGCCGGGCGGCCCTGCTGTATCACTGCAAACGCTTTCTTGGCGCCATCCAGCCACATGAAGCGGAAATACACCTCGTACCAGTAGAGGGACTCATCAGCCCAGTCTTCAAACACATGGGCCAGATGTACATCACGTCCGCTCCTGGGATAAAGCGATGGCTCCGGATGTTTGGCTTCCAGAAAAGCCGCAATACGCGAGCTGTCCTGGATCAGTTCGCCGTCATATTCCAGCACGGGCAGCTTGCCCACCGGCGAGAGACGACCAGCCGCCAGTACACGCCAGCTATTGTATTCCTTGACCTGATATTTCAACCCTTTGAAATCCAGAATGCGGCGCACCTTGCCGCAGAAAGGCGAGATTTCCCATTGATGCAGGATGATGTCGGGCATGGTGTATTCCTTGTTCTCTAATACTTCAGCAATTAATCGCTGGCGGCTCAGCCACGCTGGTTAAGGCCGCCTTCGCGTTCCCATTCGCAGCGCACGCGCAGCGCCTCACCCGGCAGATGCGATTCGCCTTCTGCCTCCCAGATAAAGGTATGCAGGCCGGAAATTTCTGTTTCCAGATGCACCTTGGCACTGACCCAGTACATCTGCTGCAACAGCTCTTCGAATTTCTTCATCCAGAGCTGCCACTCGTATTCGATGGCGCGATAGCTGGCGCCGAAATGTATGACCTGAGTCTGGTAGGTACCGGCCATTTCATCAAAGCCGGAAATGCCGAACATCTCGCGACAGATGAAGGGCCAGCCGTCCGCATCCGGCAGCGCTTCCACTACCTTGCGGTTATGGGCGCGGCGCACCCGTCGCTCCATCTGCGTGCCGAAGGCGATATCGCGCACTACCCCGTAAACAATGGATTCCTGATCCATAAATCTCTCTTACAGCCCGTGTTCTTGCAGCAATTGCTGAAAGGCCGCTTCATCCATCACGGCAACCCCCAGTTTCTCGGCATCGGCCAGCTTGGAGCCTGCCGCTTCGCCCGCCACCACGCAATGCGTTTTTTTGGAAACCGAGCCCGATACCTTGGCACCCAGTTGTTGCAGCTTTTCCTTGGCTTGATCACGGCTCATGGTAGCCAGGCTGCCGGTCAGCACCCAGGTCTGCCCAGCCAAAGGCTGGGGCCTTTCACCCAGCGCTTCCATATCCGGCCAGCTCACACCGGCCGCTCGCAGCGCCGCAATCACTTCAAGATTATGCGGCTGGCGGAAAAATAGGGCGATGGACTCGGCCACCACAGGACCTACATCCTGCACCTGCATGAGAGCAGCCTCATCAGCCGCCATGATTTTCTCCAGACTGCCGAAATGGCGTGAGAGCAAAAGCGCTGTCGCTTCACCCACCTCACGAATGCCCAGCGCATAAAGAAAACGCGGCAGTGTGCTGTTCTTGCTGGCGGCAATGGCGGCCAGCAGATTGTCAGCCGATTTCTCGCCCATACGCTCCAGCGGCAAGAGCATGTCTTTTTGCAGGGTATAGAGGTCGGCGCTGGATTTGATGAGTTTCAAATCCACCAGCTGCTCTATCCATTTATCCCCCAGGCCCTCGATATCCATGGCACGGCGCGAGACAAAATGCTTGAGCGCTTCTTTCTGCTGGGCCGGGCAGAAAAGCCCGCCTGTGCAGCGCGCAATGGCTTCGTCCTCGGGGCGCTCCACTTCGGAATCACAGACCGGACAGCGTGTAGGCAAAGCTACGGGCTGTGTGCCTTCCGGGCGGCGCTCGGTCATCACACGAACGACCTTGGGAATCACATCACCCGCACGGTAAATCACCACGCTGTCGCCCACGCGCACATCCATGCGCTCGATTTCATCGAAATTGTGCAGCGTGGCATTGCTGACGGTAACGCCACCGACAAACACCGGCGCCAGGCGTGCCACCGGCGTCAGCGCTCCCGTGCGGCCGACCTGGAATTCGATGGACTGTATGGTGGTCACGGCTTCCTGCGCCGGGAACTTGTAGGCCGTGGCCCAGCGCGGCGCACGCGAGACAAAGCCCAGCTCCTGCTGCCAGCGCACATTGTCCACCTTGATGACCACACCATCGATTTCATAAGGCAGGCTATCGCGGCGCTGCTGGATATCCGCATAAAAGGCCTGCACCTCAGCCTCGCCCTCAGCACGGCGAATTTCCTTGCTAAGACGAAAGCCGAAAGTGGCCAGCTTCTGCAGGGTTTCATATTGCGAGCCCGGCAGTTTCACGCCCTCGCAACGCACCACGCTATAGGCATAGAACTCCAGCGGGCGCTGGGCCGTCATGCGCGGGTCCAGCTGGCGCAAGCTGCCAGCCGCGGCATTGCGCGGATTGACGAAAGTCTTTTCGCCCTTGGCCGTCTGCTGCTCATTGAGCTTGAGAAAGCCCTTTTTCGACATCAGCACTTCGCCACGCACTTCCAGCAAAGCCGGCAAGGCATCGCCGGCCAGTCGCAAGGGCACTGAAGGAATCGTGCGCACATTGTGCGTGATGTCTTCGCCGGTCACGCCATCGCCACGCGTGGCGCCGCGTATCAACACGCCGTTTTCATACACCAGGGAAATGGCCAGACCATCGAGCTTGGGCTCGCAGCAATAGGCCAATACGGGCTGCGAAAACAGATCACCACCTTGCCCTAACAAATCCCCCAGACGATCACGGACACGCCGGTCGAAATCGGCAAACTCTTCTGCACTGAACACATTGTCCAGCGAGAGCATGGGCACTTCATGCATGACCGTGGAGAAAGCCGACATGGCTTCCCCGCCCACGCGCTGCGTGGGCGAATCGCTGCTCAGCAAAGCCGGGAATTGTGTTTCCAGGGCCTTCAGGCGCTGGAACAGACGATCGTACTCGGCATCCGGCACTTCCGGATCATCCAGTACGTAATAGCGATGATTGTGATGGCGCAGCTGCTGGCGCAGCGTTTCAACTTCGTGGCGGGCTTGGGCCTCGGTCACGGCACTTGGCTCGCTAGGGGACACAGCAACCTCAATGCCCGGCCGGGCGATTCATCAGACGACGGCGCTCGAATTCCTGCACGCGCTCGCGGTAATGCTCGATGAGCTGACGGGTTAGCACCTGTTGCTGCTCGTCCAGCACCTCTCCGTTCAGATCCGTGGCCAGACGCTTCACGGTATCCACCATGATGTCGTAGGCATGGATGCTGTTGATGCCGGGCAGGCTCAGGAAAAAACTCACGCCGGGAATTTCTTCACCGGTCATGGCCTCCAGATCAAAAGTCCCGGGCTCCACGGCCTTGGCCATGCTGAACAGAATGCGGCCCTGCCCTGTCGGCTGCTCATGCCTGTGGAAAATCGACATTTCACCGAAGCGCAGGCCATAGGCCAGGATGCTGCGCAACAGGTCTTCACCATTGAAGAGATCCTGGCGTGCCACGACATGCAGGGCGATTACATCCTGTATGTCCACATACGGCTTTTCTTCTTCCACCACGGCTGCCACTGCACGCACCGGCTCCACCGGCTTTTCATACAGCACGCTGGCGCGACTGGGTACGGGCTCAGGCTTGCGCGAAGGCGGCAGCATGATGGGCTCATCGGCAAACATGTCCTGCTGCTCGGCAGCCTCCACGGCAGGCTGCATTGCAGCAGGAGTGAGCAGAACGGGAATATGGTCATCCGCCGGCATTACGGCTTCCGGTCTGTTTTCTGCCGGCATGGCATAAGAAGCCGGTTCCGGTTCCTCAAAGCGTGGCAACTCTTCACGCGCCATTTCTGGCGCTGCTTCAACAGGGACCGGGACAGCCTGCAAAACAGGGATATCGTCAGCCACAGCAGGAGGTGGCTCGGCTACCACGATGATCGGCGAACGTCTTGCTTCCACTGCTTCAGGTGCATCATCAAAACGTGCGCGCACGCGCACCTTGCCGAGCTCGGGGTGACGGTTGTCTTCAACATCCGAACCCGCCGGCACTTTTTCCAGTTTTACGCGCAGACGACGCTGGTGCTCGCGCAACCACCGGGCGCCCTGAAACAGCAGCACCAGCAGAATGGCTATACCCAGCGCATACAAAAGCTGCATTTTCCTTCCCTTAATGCCTGTCGCTGAAGATTCAAACCGCTGCCAAGGCAGCAGCTTCTTCCACATTCACCGAGACCAGACGCGAGCAACCCGGCTCGTGCATGGTCACACCCATGAGCTGATGCGCCATTTCCATGGCGATCTTGTTATGGGTGATGTAGATGAATTGCACATGCTCCGACATTTCTTCCACGAGACGCGCATAACGGCCGACGTTGGCGTCGTCCAGCGGCGCGTCCACTTCGTCCAGCATACAGAAGGGAGCCGGGTTGAGCTGGAAGATGGAGAACACCAGCGCCAGTGCCGTCAGGGCCTTTTCACCACCGGAAAGCAAATGGATGGTGGAGTTACGCTTACCGGGCGGACGCGCCATGATGGCAACGCCGGCTTCCAGCAAGTCTTCGCCGGTGAGTTCGAGATAGGCGTGACCGCCACCGAAAACTTTCGGGAACAGTTCCTGCAGGCCCTTGTTCACCTTGTCGAAGGTGTCCTTGAACAGGGTGCGGGTTTCGCGGTCGATCTTGCGTATGGCGTTTTCCAGGGTTTCCAGCGCTTCGCGCAGATCGGCATCCTGGGCATCGAGATAAGTCTTGCGCTCGTTCTGGGCCTGATACTCGTCGATGGCCGCGAGATTGATGGGGCCAAGACGGGAAATGCGGGCGGAGACCTTTTCCAGATCTTCCTGCCACTGCGATTCATTGGCTTCTTCGGGCATGGCCTCGATCACCGTCTGCAGATCGAACTGGCTTTCCACCAATTGCTCTTGCAGGGATTCGCGACGTGACAATGCGTTCTGCCATTCCATGCGCTGGTTCTGCAACATGTCGCGCACCTGCTGCGCCTGCTGCTCGGCCTGCTGGCGCTTGCGTTCATGCTCGCGGAACTCGTGCTGCACGGCTTCGAGATCGCGGCGCACATCGGCCAGCTCTTTTTCCACCGCCAGACGTTGCTCCAGCTGCTCTTCCAGCTGCTGCTTGAATTCGCTGTCCGGATTTTCCAGCTCCAGCAGGTTTTCACGCAGGGTTTCGCGGCGCTCGGCCAGTGTGGACAGCTGCTCCTGCAGACGGCTGATGCTTTGTGCCAACGAAGTTTCGCGGGTACGCAGGGCTTGCAGGGTCAAAGCCACCTGATGCGAGGCATCACGGTCAGCACGGGTTTTCTGGCGGGCGATATCCAGCGCTTCACGCGCCGCATCACGCTCACGCAGTAGCTCATCTCGGCGGGCCGCATCACGTGTCATCACTTCCAGCGCGTCCTGCAGCACCAGACGGGATTCAGCCACCTGCTCCTGATCCAGCTTCTGCTGGGCCTGAACATCTTCCATTTCCTTTTCGATACGGCTGGAGCGCACCGTGAACTGCTCCAGTCGCATCTGTTTGGCACCCAGCTGCGCCTGCACATCGCCACGGCGACGCACCAGGCCGGAGCTGTCGCGATGCGCTTCTTCACGCGCCAGCTCAAGCGCCCTCAGGTTTTCACGCCCCTCTTCCAGAGCCGCCTGACGCTCGGCCAGAGCCTCTTCGACCTCAGCCAGCTCTGCGATCACACGAGCCAGCTCCTGTTTGCGCGCCAGCACGCCGGACTGGGAATCATCTTCACGGATGACGCGCAGCCAGTTGGGGCCCAGCCAGATGCCGTCGCGGGTGACTGCGGACTCATGGGCCGCCAGGCGATCACGCAGGGCCAGGGCGGCATTCAGGTCCTCACAGGCATAGATACCAGCCAGCAGCGCCGCGGTTTCATTACCGGAGACATGCGAGGACAAAGGCGTGCCGGCAGAACTGGTCACACCAGTTACAGCGCGCGGCTCCAGCAGGGTGACGTCGCCCTTGCCCAAGGCAGAAAGCTTGTCGCTGAGCCCGCCCAGTGAATCCACACAGACGGCCTGCAGATAACGGCCCAGCACGGTTTCAACAGCACGCTCCCAGCCGGTAGCCACCTGCAGCCGGTCTGCCAGACGCGGCTTGTTATTGAGGCCCTGGGACTCCAGCCAAGTGGTCACACCACCCGCCTGACCCAGTGCCGCCTGCTGCAAAGCCTCCAGCGAAGCCTCACGGCCCTTGAGAGCCTGCAGCCTGGCCTTGTAGCTGTCGCTTTCATTGTGCAACTGGTTGTTACGGTCGCGCTGGGCGGCGATGCCATTAGCGGCCGCATCCATCTTCTCCTGCGCGCCTTCCAGCTCCAGCTCCACTTCCGAGAGCTGCTCATTGAGCATGGCGACTTCATCGGCCAAGGGGCCGGCGCTCAGGCTTTTGCGTTCGGTCTCGAGGCGCTCAAGGCGTTCGCGTGAACGCTGCACCGCCTGCTCCATATGCTGGATCTTGGACTGCTCGACTTCTGCCTGTTGACGGGCGCCGGCCGCCGTCTGGTTGAACTGCTCCCACTCCTGCTGCCAGTGCTGCATGCGCTCTTCGGCTGTGGTCAGACCAACTGCCAGCTCTTCGGCCTGAGCCTGGAACAGGGCCTGCTCCGGCTCCAGTCCCAGCAGCTGTTCGCGTACGTCTTCGAGCTGGGCTTCGTCCAGCTGCAGATGCTCGCTGGCCTGCTGGTGGCTGCGTTCGGCTTGGGAGAGGTCGTCCTTGAGCTGACCCAGACGCTCACGCTGATGCGTCATGCTCTGCTCGAGGCGGGAGATTTCATTACCAATCTTGTAGAAACGGCTCTGCACTTCCGCGAACTTGTCGGAAAGCTCGATCTGGCCTTCGCGCTGCTTTTCCAGCGCGGCATCGGCAGCACGCTGCTCGGCAATCACGGCCTCAAGGCGGATTTCCAGCTCGCGTATCAGGGTCTCGCGCTGGCCCACCTGGGTGTCCAGTGCCTGCCAGCGCAGAGCATGAAGTTGAGCTTTAAGAAGGCGCTCTTCCTCTTTGTATTCCTTATATTTTTCTGCCGCCTGAGCCTGGCGCTGCAGATGCGAAAGCTGCTTGTCCAGCTCCTCGCGGATATCGGCCAGACGCTCCAGATTCTCGCGCGTATGGCGCATGCGGTTTTCGGTTTCGCGACGGCGCTCCTTGTACTTGGAGATACCGGCCGCCTCTTCGATATAGACGCGCAGCTCTTCCGGCTTGGCTTCAATCAAGCGGGAGATCATGCCCTGTTCGATGATGGCGTAGGAGCGCGGACCCAGGCCGGTGCCCAGGAAGATGTCCTGGATGTCCTTGCGGCGCACCGGCTGG
>JAVHYE010000209.1 GCA_031119295.1 Pedobacter sp.
TCACCGTGCCGCTCATATCCGGAAACAGGCCCCATTTGGCTTCCAGAATGGAAAACTCACAATCCGGCGTGGTGAAACGGAAATCGGCACCGAGGGCGATCTGCAGGCCGCCGCCATAGCAATAGCCATGAATCACGGCAATCACCGGCACCGGCAGACGGCGCCAGCACCAGGCCACTTCCTGGAACATATTCGTGGTTTTCACGCCATAGGTGAGAAAACCCTGCACCATGCGGCCCTGCTGCTTGGCAAAAGAGGGAAAATCGAGGCCGCTGCAAAAAGCCTTGCCTTCGCCCTGCAAGATGACGGCACGTATGGATTTGTCGCGGCTGATTTTCTTGGCCGCCCCTATCAGGCCGACAAACATCTCCCAATCCAGAGCATTGTATTTGTCGGTGCGCGCCATGGTGACATAGGCAATCTGCTCACGGACTTCAAAACGTACACGCTCACTCATCACTCAATCCTCACTCTGGCTTTTGCCGTTTTTCTGTTCGGCACGGCGGCGCCGGAAAAAATCCGAAAGCATGGTTCCTGCCTCATCAGCCAGAAGCCCGCCCTCGAAAACAAAAACATGGTTGTAGTAGCCGCTTTCCAGTTGCCGGCGTGCGCTCACCAGTGAGCCCGCCTTGGGCTCAGTCGCGGCAAACACCACACGGGCAATACGTGCATGCACCAGCGCCCCCACACACATGGTGCAAGGCTCCAGCGTCACATAAAGCGTGGCGCCTTCCAGCCGGTAATTGCCCAGCGCTGCGCCCGCTTCACGCAGGGCCTGCACCTCGGCATGGGCCGTGGCATCGTGGCGACTGATGGAGGCATTGAAACCTTCACCGACGATGACGCCATTGGCCACCACGACCGCACCTACCGGCACCTCGCCCAGCCGCTCGCCCTCCCGCGCCAGCTCGAGAGCACGGCGCATGAAGGCTTCATCATGAAGCGTGAAGGTAGGCAGGCTCATATCGCCACTCATATGGCCACATCGGGATAAATGCTGATGAGAGGTTTGTCGACGCCATTGCGCAGGTAAAAACGCAGATTGTTCACGGCATCCAGGGTCTGCTGCAGCAGACGCTCGAAATGGCGCTGCTCGGCATCCATATCGGCCGCCCGGAAACCGTCGTCGTAATTCACGCGCAACTGCATGAGACCGTTTTCACCCATCAGGGCCAGGCGCGACCAGGCATCAAGCGCACTGGCGCCATTGCGCTCACGCAGGGCAATCAGTACAGGCGACAGCTGGGCGGGCCAGTAAGGCAGGGAGTGGCGCACAAAAAACAGCGAGAGCTCCAGCACGGCAGCCTCGGCATTTTCCAGTTTTTCAACAGCACTCATGACCTGACAAGACTCCCCAACCCAGCCTGCCCATGAATACGGGCGGCACCGAGTTTAGGGTGAAGACGGGGATTACAACAGTGCAGAAGGCCTACTTGAGCGGCGCGGCAGTCAGCGCTTCGCCGATGGCATAGAAATGGCCACCGGCCACATGATGCAGGCTGCGCCATTCAGGGCCGGCATGCTCGAATTGCCAGTGACCATCGCAAAAAATGCGGGTATCTGCCCATGCACCAATGATCTCGGCGATGAAAAGATCGTAAGCCTGTTGGTTGTGTGCCTCGGGGATGAGGCGGCAGGCCAGCCAGGCCGAACAACCCGCCACAAAAGGCAGCGCGGAATCAGGCTGGCGGAAGAGCTCGACACCACATGCCTTGAGCTTGTCCGGCGCTTCGGCATGACTCATGGAGCCTACAGCCTCGGTCATCTGCAGCTGCGCGACATTGGGCACCTGGATGACAAACTCACCGCTCTTTTCCAGCAGCGCACGCGTGGCCGTGCTTTTATCGAGAACGATGGTCAGCTTGGGCGGCGCAAAATCCAGCGCACAGCACCAGGCTGCCGCCATGACATTGTCTACGCCCCCATGGCTGGCCGAGACCAGCACGGTCGGCCCGTGATTGATCAGGCGGAAGGATTTTCTCAGCTCGACCGGGGCGATGAATTCGTTCATGAATTTGAGTCTGCGGGCGTGAAAAATTCACGCCCACAAGAATCACTCCCACTCAATTGTTGCTGGTGGCTTTCCAGAAACATCATAAACAACGCGAGAGACACCCTCGATTTCATTGATGATGCGATTGCTCACCGTACCCAAGAGCTCATAGGGCAGATGCGCCCAGTGCGCGGTCATGAAATCGATGGTCTGCACGGCGCGCAGGGAAATCACCCACTGGTAACGGCGGCCATCGCCGACCACACCCACAGATTTCACCGGCAGGAAAACGGCAAAAGCCTGCGAGGTCTTGTGATACCAGTCAGCCTTGTGCAGCTCCTCCAGGAAAATCGCATCGGCTTCACGCAGGATGTCGGCGTATTCCTTTTTCACTTCGCCAAGGATGCGCACACCCAAGCCCGGGCCCGGGAAGGGATGGCGATAAACCATGTCATAGGGCAGGCCGAGCTCGAGACCGATCTTGCGTACTTCATCCTTGAAGAGTTCGCGCAGCGGTTCCACCAGCTTCATCTTCATGTCTTCGGGCAGGCCGCCGACATTGTGGTGGGACTTGATGACATGGGCCTTGCCGGTCTTGCTGGCGGCGGACTCGATGACATCCGGATAAATCGTGCCCTGGGCCAGCCAGTTCACACCGCCAGCAGCGAGCTTGGCGGACTCGCGATCAAAGATGTCGATAAAGGTATTGCCGATGATCTTGCGCTTCTTTTCCGGATCAGCAACGCCGGCCAGCTTGCCGAGGAATTCATCTTCAGCATCAACACGAATCACGCGCACACCCATGTTTTTCGCAAACATGGCCATGACCTGATCACCTTCGTTCTTGCGCAGCAGACCGTTGTCCACGAAAACGCAGGTGAGCTTGTCGCCTATGGCCTTGTGCAGCATGGCGGCAACAACCGATGAATCAACGCCGCCGGAAAGGCCGAGCAGCACTTGGTCATCACCGACTTGCGCACGAATACGCTCGATGGAATCGGCCACGATATTGGCCGGCGTCCACAGGGCTTCACAGCCACAGATATCCAGCAGGAAGCGCTCCAGCATGCGGCCGCCCTGCGTGGTGTGCGTCACTTCCGGATGGAACTGCACACCGTAGAAATGTTTTTCCTCATGGCTCATGGCTGCAATCGGGCAAGAAGGCGTGGAAGCCGTCACCTTGAAGCCTTCCGGCAACTTCGTGACCTTGTCGCCATGGCTCATCCACACATCCAGTGTCACGCTGCCATCGTCTTTTACATGGTCTTCGATGTTGTCGAAGAAGCGCGATTTGGCCTCCAGCTTCACTTGCGCATAGCCGAACTCCCGCAGATCGGAAGACTCGACCTTGCCACCCAGCTGCTGCGCCATGGTCTGCATGCCGTAGCAGATACCGAACACGGG
>JAVHYE010000210.1 GCA_031119295.1 Pedobacter sp.
AAAAAGGCAGCTGAAAAGCTGCCTTTTTTGTTGCCTGAACCTTTGCCGGACTGCTGACTGAACCGCTCACTCCATGACTGCCCGACCATTCACACAAGCGCAACAAATTGTCTGACAATTTGCGTGTCTCACCAAAACGCCTGTGCTAACTTACGCAGCAACTGGTTCCTGCAGACGGCTTCGTGATGAAGCTGACTTTTTCTGCAGAGACGGTGCAGCCACAGATACAAACCCCAGTAGCTCGTATTTGCATGAAGCCTCCTCAGTCTGAATGCATGTTATTGCGCTGAACTATCGGATCAGGTTTGATGAATTCGTGGCGTCAAAGCGCTGTCACCCTCCCTCTCTGAACCAGTGACGCTCACCCACATGGTGGGCGTTTTTTTTGCCCGCTTTTCAGTCCTTGCCAGCCGCTTCCATACCTTTCTGGCGCAGGCGCTCCAGCAGCCAGCGCGCATACTGGCCTATCTCTTCCACATCGTCCGGGCGGAAAGCCAGACCGTCGTTATACATACGGCAAAGCCCGTGCAGCGTGCCCCAGATGATTTGCGACAGACGCAGGGGATTAAGCTCGGGCGAGAAAAAGCCCTGGCCCTGCAGGCTGGTGACAACCTCGGCATAGCCACGGAAAGAGGCACGCGCCTTGGCCCGGAAAGCCTCGCTGGCCTCACCCTCGCCCTTCCAGGTGATGCGGCCGAAGAGCAGCTCATAGATTTCCGGATTGGCAAGGGCAAAGCGGATATAGAGCGTGACAAAGCGCTGGAAGCGCGCCTCAAGGCCCATATCGCCTTCCATACCCTCACGCAGCAGATCAGAAAACAGCGTGATGCCCTCTTCGCCTATGGCACAGAGCAGGGCCTGCTTGTCGCTGAAATGGTGATACAGCGCAGCCGGCGACACGCCCACGCGCTCGGCCAGCTTGCGCAGACTCAAAGCCTCCATGCCCTCGGCCCGCATCATGGCAATGGCCTCGTCCATGACATGCCGTCTCAGGTCACCATGGTGATAAGCCGGTTTTCCCGGCGTGATCGCCGCCGGAGTCTTGCCAGTCAGGTCTTTTTGCCCGGCTTTCTGCCTTGACATTATTTTTCGCCTACGTATCTTAACGCCGTTAAGTTTACCGTCCCGAACAGGACTTTGCGAGGAGCCAGCCGATGTCCGCCACCGCCACCTACCCGAATATGCTGAAGCCGCTTGATCTCGGCTTCACCACGCTCAAGAACCGCATTGTCATGGGCTCCATGCATACCGGTCTGGAAGACCGCTTCTTCAATTACGGCAAGCTCGCTGCCTATTTTGCCGAACGCGCCCGCGGCGGCACGGCCCTGCTCATCACCGGCGGCATCTCGCCCAATCGTCAGGGCTGGCTGCTGCCTTTCGGCGGCACGCTCAACCACATTGGCGATGTCATCAACCATCGTCGCGTCACCAGTGCCGTGCATGCCGAAGGCGGCAAAATCCTCATGCAGATCCTGCATGCCGGCCGCTACGGTTATCACCCCTTCGTGGTTTCCGCCTCCAGCGGCAAGTCGCCGATTTCCATGTTCAAGGCACGCGCCATGAAGGAAAGCGAAATCCTGTCCACCATCAAGGATTTCGGCCGCTGCGCCAAACTCGCCAAGCTGTCCGGTTACGACGGCGTGGAGATCATGGGCAGCGAGGGCTATATGCTCAACCAGTTCATCTGCAACCGCACCAACCGTCGCACGGACAAATGGGGCGGCAGCCTGGAAAACCGCATGCGCCTGCCGCTGGAAATCGTGAAGCGTGTGCGCCGCGAAGTCGGCCCCAACTTCATCGTCATGTATCGCCTCTCCCTGATCGATCTCGTGGAAGGCGGCAATGACTGGAATGAAATCGTGCAGATCGCCAAGGCACTGGAAGCCGCCGGCATCACCATCCTCAACACCGGCATAGGCTGGCATGAAGCCCGCGTGCCCACCATCGTCACCTCGGTGCCGCGTGCTGCCTTCCGCAAAGTCACCGCGCGCATGAAAAAGGAACTGAAAATTCCGGTGATGGTCTCCAACCGCATCAATGTGCCGGAAGACTGCGACGATATCATCGCCTCCGGTGATGCCGACCTCATTTCCATGGCACGCCCGCTGCTGGCCGATGCGCATTTCGTGAACAAGGCCGCTGCCGGCAAGGGCGATGAAATCAATACCTGCATCGCCTGTAATCAGGGTTGTCTGGACCAGACCTTCTCCTACCAGCGCGCTACCTGCCTCGTGAATCCGCAGGCCGGTTATGAAACCGAGCTCGTGTATGTGAAGACTTCACGCCCGAAAAAGATTGCCGTGGTTGGCGGTGGCATGGCCGGACTTTCCTGCGCCACGGTTGCTGCCGAGCGTGGTCACAATGTCACCCTGTTTGAAGCGGCCGACGATATCGGCGGCCAGTTCACCATGGCCATGAATGTGCCGGGCAAGGAAGAATTCCGCGAGACCGTGCGCTATTTCCGCAACCATGTGAAAAAGACCGGCGTCACGCTCAAGCTGAATCACGCCGTCACCGAGGCCGAGCTGAAAGCAGCCGGCTTTGATGAAGTGGTGATTGCCACCGGCGTACAACCCCGCACACCGAAAATCCCCGGCATCGATCATCCCAAAGTCCTCTCCTATCCGGACGTGCTGCGCCATGGCAAGAAAGTGGGTGGTCGCGTGGCCGTCATCGGTGCCGGCGGTATAGGTATCGATGTCAGCGAATTCCTGCTGGCCGAACACTCACCGCAGCCGCTGGATCACTGGGCGGATGAATGGGGCGTGGATTTCAATGTGGCTGATCCGGGCGGCCTGCGTGCACCCAAGCGCGAAACCCCGCTGCGCGAGATTTATCTGCTGCAACGCAAACCCGGCAAGAAGATGGGCCAGGGCCCGGGCAAGACCACGGGCTGGGTGCACCGTCTCGCCCTGCAACACCATCAGGTGAAAATGCTGGGCGGTGTGGAATACCTCAAGGTGGACGATCTCGGCCTGCATATCCGCGTCGGCGATGAAGAGCAGATTCTCGATGTGGATAACGTCATCCTCTGCGCCGGCCAGGAATCCGTACGCGATCTGCTGCCCACGGGTGCCGATGGCAAGATCACGGACAAACGCTTCCATGTCATCGGCGGCGCCAAGCTGGCCGGTGAACTGGATGCCAAACGTGCGATACGCGAAGGTGCCGAACTGGCAGCACGTCTCTAAGACATCGCTGAAAATGAAAAAGGCCGCATCAGCGGCCTTTTTTATTGCTTCAAACCTCAATCCGCTTCCGGAAATGCATCAGCATAACGCTCGCGCGTCATCTCCATGGCCAGATAGATATGCTCCTGCATGAGATGGTCTGCACGGTCGGGCTGGCCACGGCGTATGGCATCGAAAATACGGTGATGCTCTTCATG
>JAVHYE010000077.1 GCA_031119295.1 Pedobacter sp.
AAGGGAGTAGGGGCCAAAAGCTCCTCGGGGGTTCGAATCCCCCCTTCTCCGCCATTATTTTCAAATCAAAGCCCGGTGATCCCGGGCTTTGTCTTTTCCGGCTTTTGTCCGCCAGACTGGCGCCAGCCTTTGAATGCCTTCTACACTGCGGGCACATCTGGTCTGGATCTTCTCCCTGTGCCTGTCTTCCTGAGCCGGACATTTGATCGCTACGCTTTGGCGATTGCTGCCCTGATCTTCAATGCTTCTGTGTATGCCGCGCCCCTCAGCTTTATCGGCGCTGAGGACAGGCTGTACCGCGTTTCACCGGCCATGGCGGCGGCAGGTGCAGAGGTTGATAGGCACCGGCTCATGCTGGATGCCACGAGCGGTCTCTACCTGCCTCGCCTCAGTCTGCATATTGCCCCCGTTTCCTACAGCAAAACCGTCACGGTAGATCCCAATGCCGTATTGCAGAGCCTGCCTTTGACGGCGGGTCTGCCGTCTCTGCCTTTGTCATCATTCGACGTCACCGCCCGCGGCACGGGCATACGCGAATTCGCGGCACTGGACTGGCTGATCTATAGCGGCGGCAAGGTGCAAGGTGAGCGTCGCGTGCTGGATGGCAATATGCGCGAGGCCGAAGCCGAGTCACGGCAAAAGCGTGAAGAGTTGGGGGCTGTGCTGGTGGAGCGCTATTTCGGCCTGGCACTGGCAGAGCGTGTGCGTCAGGTGCGAGCGGCTGTCATGGCGGGTCTGACCCAGCATCGTGAGCAAGCACTCAAGCTGGAGCAGGCAGGGCTGATCAGCAAGGCCGAGCGCTTGCATGCCGAAGTCGCCTTTGATGATGCAAGACGCCAGTTGCGCAAGGCAGAAAGTGACCGTGATCTGGCTGCCCGTGCCTTGGGCAGCCTGCTCGATATGGACGATGCCCCCGCACTGGATACGCCGCTCTTTGTCATGAGCGCGCCCTTGCCGCCCTTGCAGGATTTCCAGCAGGCGGCGCGCAAAAATAATCCGGTGTTCGCACAGTTGCAGGCGAAGCAGCAGCAGGCGGCGGGTGCGGGCTCGGCGGCGCGGGCTGGCTGGCGACCACAGGTGACGGCGTTTGGTGCCTACCAGTTCAATCGCGATCCCTTGTCCTTGATAGAGCCGGACTGGGTGGTGGGCATGGATATCAGTTTTGCTCTCTTTGATCACATCGATCGCAGCAAATCAGTTGCCGCTACCGAGCGTCTGGCGGATCGCATACGACTGCTTGGCGAAGATGCGGATGAACAAATTGGCTTGCTGGTGGAAAAGCGCTATCGCGAAACAGAAATTGCGCGTGAGCAATACCAGTTGCTGGAGTCCAGCGAAGCCCTGGCCACGGAAAACCTGCGCTTGCGCACCCTGGCTTTTCGTGAGGGACAAGCCACCTCGCTGGATGTGGTCGATGCCGAGCTCATGCTGGCCAAAACACGAACCGAGCGTGCGGCCATGGCCTATGACTTCACACAGGCTTTGTCGCGTTTGTTGGCATCTTGCGGACAGAGCGTGCAATTCCGCGATTATCTTGCCCGTGCTGATATTCATCTGACACAGGATGTCGGTACGAGTCCGGCCAAGGAGCTGCCATGACGCTGCCTTCTTCTGTTCGCTATGGCGTGATTGCGCTCGTACTTGTTTTGCTGGGACAGGGTTTGTGGGCCTCATTCCGCTCGCCAGCTTTGCAGCTGCAGGGCGAGATCGAGGGGCGAGAGCTGCATGTGGGGGGCAAGGTGCCGGGGCGTATTGCGGCGCTGGAGGTCCGTCTGGGTGACAAGGTGCAGGCAGGGCATCTGCTTTATCGTCTTGAAAGCCCGGAGTTGCAGGCCAAGCTGACCCAGGCTACGGCCACCAAAGAAGCTGCATCAGCAGTCGCACGCAAAGCCGACAAAGGCGCGCGTGAAGAGGAAATTCGTGCGGCACGGCTTAACTGGGAGCGTGCAGAAGCGGGTGCCAATCTGGCGCAGGTGACGTATCAGCGTGTGAAAAACCTTTATGCCGAAGGTGTGATTTCCGAGCAGCGTCACGATGAGGCAAGGGCCAACTGGACGGCGGCGCGTGATCTGGCGCGAGCGGCCAAGGCGCAGTACGACATGGCGCGTAATGGGGCGCGTCCTGAAGATCGCGAAGCGGCCAGCGCGCAAGCGAAGGCGGCCGGTGGTGTCGTGCAGGAAGTTAACTCCTATCTCAGCGAGCTGGAGGTGCGTGCGCCGGAAGCTGGTGAAATTACGGGTATTCTGGCGGAGCCCGGTGAAATCGTGCCGGCAGGTTTTCCCGTGGTGAGCGTGCTGGATACGTCGTCACGCTGGCTGGTGCTGCAATTGCCGGAAACCTTGCTCAACCATTATCAAACTGGTGCGCGCTTTCAGGCCCATATACCGGCACTGGGAAAGTCGCAGGAGTTCACGGTGTATTACGTGGCTGCCATGGCGGACTTTGCGACGCAGCGGGCCCGCAAAAGTGGTCGTGATTATGATATCCGTCTGTTCGAGGTCCGGGCCCGACCTGCCGACAGCACCGGCTTGCGGCCGGGCATGACGGTGCTGGTGGATCAGGGGCACTGAGATGCAGAGCGCATTCTCCGCTGTGCTCCAGCGTGAGTGGCGCTATCTGAAGTCGCATCCCTGGGATTTGTCGTTTCTGACACTGGTGCCGGGGCTGGCGCTCTTGCTGTGCTTCTGGCTGTTTTCAGCGGGGCGAGCCAGTGATTTGCCGGTTGCCGTTTTTGATCAGGATCATTCCGCGCTTTCGCGCACGCTGGTCCGCTTTCTGGATGCCGCACCTGCTCTCAAGGTGCACATTGAAGTCGGCAGTGATGCCGAGGCCGTCAGCCTGCTGCGACAGGGGCACGTATATGCCTTGATACGTTTGCCGCGCGGCATGCAGCACGACGTTTATCGCGGACTGCCTGTCGGCATTGAAGTCATGTACAACGCGCAACTGGCCACCATAGCCGGCATGGTGAAGGCCGATATCCAGAAGGCATTGCTCCTGGCCGCTGCCGGAGCAGAAATGCGGCAGCGTGTTTCCGCTGGCGAGAATGCACATCTGGCGCGTATTTCCGTAGAGCCGCTGCGCACGCAACTACGCGTGCTCTTCAATCCTGATCTCGATTTCGCACTTTTCCTCCTGCCCGCCTTGTTGCCCGCACTGCTGCATATTCTGGCGATGACGGTGGCAGTCGTGGCGCTGGGGCGTGAGCTCAAGGCCGGCAGTGGCAGTGACTGGTTGCAGCGAGCACAAGGCTGCTGGCTGCCGGCCTTGTTCGGGAAATTATTGCCGGCGTTTATCGCGTATCTGCTCTGGGGTGTGCTGGTGCTGGCCTGGGTGGCGCGTGCGGGGGATAGCGGATTTGATAGTGGCTGGTGGCTGACAGTTCTGGCCTATGGCCTGCTGGTGCTGGCCTGTTTCAGTCTGGCCATTCCCGTGCTGGCCTTTGCTGGCAGCCTGCGTATGGCCTTGAGTGTCACCGGCTTTTATACGGCACCGGCCTTCAGTTACAGCGGACTGATTTTTCCGTTGTATGTGATGCCTCTGGGCGCCCAGGTCTGGGCCAGTCTGTTGCCCTTCACGCACTACCTGAAAGTGCAGCAGGAGCAATTGTTGATGGATGCGCCCCTGCGCGTGAGCCTGCCTGATTTTCTTGTGCAGACGCTGATGGTATTGCTGCCCTTGTTGGCCTTGCCCCGCTTGGGGCGCCTGCTACGGGAGGGAGAGGACCGTGGCTGAAATCTGGCGCGGCTTTCTGGTGACCTGGCAGACCGTGCGGCGGGATCGCGGTGCGCTGCTGCTGTTTTTTGCAGCCGGCATTATCTATTCCTTCTTCTACCCCTTGCCCTATGAGGCGGAGCAGGTCGAGCGCACACCGGTTGCGGTGGTGGATGAAGATGGCAGTGCGCTCAGCCGCCAGTTGGGGCGCTATCTCATGGCCAGTCCGGAGCTTGTGGTGCACAAGTTCAGTGATCAGGCGGCGGCCAAGGCGGCTCTGCAGGCGGGCGACTTGCAGGGCATCGTGGTATTGCCGCGCGGGCTTTATCGCCAGGTATTGCGCCAGCAACCGGCGGTGGTGACGGTGCTGGGTAATGGTGCCTATCTGCTGGCGGCCCAGCATGTGCTGGGAGCGGTGGCGACGGTGACGGGAGCCGTGTCGGCAGGGCTGGAGATACGCCAGCGCGAGCTGGGTGGCGCCCCGACGGTTCAGGCCATGGCCACCCGTAGCCCCTTCGTACTGACCCTGGTGCCGCTCTTCAATCCCCAGGAGGGCTATGCCAGCTATATCGTGCCGGCTGTTTCCATCCTCATCATCCAGCAAACCCTGTTGCTGGGCATCGGCCTGCTCGCCGGCACCTGGCGGGAGCAGGGCCTGCCGCGCGAGGCCAGTACAGGTCTTGCCACCTATGTGGGTGTCTGGCTGGCCTTTGCCAGTATCAGCTTGCTGATGCAGGCCTATTACCTGGGTTTTGTGTTCTGGTGGCAGGACTTCCCGCGTCATGGCGACTTCTGGCCATTGCTGGTTTTTTGTCCGCTGTTCGCCTTGACGACCAGTGCACTGGGCCTGCTGATAGGCTCGGCTCTGGCGGAGCGTGAACAAGCCCTGCAGTTGCTGCTTTTCATATCCCTCCCGGCACTGTTTCTCGTGGGTGTGTCCTGGCCGGTCGAGGCCTTCCCGGCGCCGTTGCGGGTCTTGTCATGGCTCTTGCCCAGTACGCCGGGAATCTGGGGCTTCATGAAGCTGGTTCCCATGGGGGCGGCGCTGGTGGAGGTGCAGCAGCATTGCCTGCATTTGCTGCTGCTGGCAGGGAGCTATTTCCTGCTGGGTTGGTGGGCCTGGAAGCGACGGATTTGCCTTGCCGCGTACAGATTTTCGGCAATGAACAGAAGAGGCTGAAAAATCTGGAAAATCTCCCGGCAAGGTGTTGACGGGCAGGGGGCTCGTCACCATAATTCGCCGCCTCGACGCGCTGGTAGCTCAGTTGGATAGAGTATCTGGCTACGAACCAGGAGGTCGGGGGTTCGAATCCCTCCCAGCGCGCCATTCTTCAATAAAAAAGCCTGCGATTTCATCGCGGGCTTTTTTATTGCCAGCATTCCTTCAGCTGTGTGTCATTGCCGCTGCATGGCAGCGACCGCTATCCTTGCGCTTTCGCGGGGACAAACGGATTTCAGTCATTCATGCAAGCAGCCATAGCTACCTATCAGGGACGTAAAACCGCACGCCAGAGCAGCGAACAACGCCGCCTGGCCATTCTTCATGCCGCCTTGCGCGTGCTCATCCGTGACGGGGTCCGCGGTGTGCGTCACCGTGCCGTGGCCAAGGAGGCGGATGTACCGCTCTCGGCCACGACCTATTACTTCAAGGACATCCACGATCTCATCGCCGATGCCTTTGCCCTGTTCATCAACGAAACCATGCAGGCCTTTGTCGATCCCTTCTGGTCGCGGGCGCATGACTGGATACGGACTTATCCCGCTGACAGTCGCAATAATCCTGCCGTCAGTGCCGAGATCACCGAGCATATGTCGGCCATGGGGGCGAACTACATCCTGACGCGTGTGGGCGAGCACCGTGAGCAACTCGTGGTCGAGCATGCCTTCTGGTATGCCGCACTCACCGATGCCCGCCTGCACGATATTGCCCTGCAGCACAGTCATCGCCTGCTCAGCAATTTCACCCAGATACTTGAATATGTCGGCGTGAGCGAAGTGGAGCTGGGCGCCAAGTCCATACTCACCACGGTGCGCCGGCTTGAGTACGAGGGCATGATTGCGGCGCCCGGTTTTTCCTATGAGAGCGCCAAGGCGGCCCTTTCCCATCAGATTCGGGCGGTATTGGCAGTATGACCGAGACGGTGTTGCAGCGCGTGAAGCTGGATGCAGAGTGGAAGCAGGTTCTGGGTGACGAATTCCTTGCTCCCTATATGCATGATCTGCGCGGCTTCATCGAGCAGGAAAAAAAATCGGGCAAGACGATTTATCCCCCCGGCCCGGAAATTTTCAATGCGCTGGACACCACACCACTTTCCAAAGTGAAAGTGGTGATTCTGGGCCAGGACCCGTATCACGGTGCCGGGCAAGCTCATGGCCTGTGCTTTTCCGTACGGCGCGGGGTGATGCCGCCCCCCTCGCTGGTGAATATCTACAAGGAAATCCAGAGTGACTTGGGCATTGCGCCACCGCGCCATGGCGAACTCACGCACTGGGCCGAGCAGGGCGTGTTGCTGCTCAACAGCGTGCTGACCGTGCAGGCCGGACTGGCGGCTTCGCATCAGAATCGTGGCTGGGAAACTTTTACCGATGCCGTGATCCGTGTGCTGAACGAGCAGCGCGAACATCTGGTCTTCATGCTCTGGGGCAGCTATGCCCATCGCAAAGGCCGCTTCATCGATGCCCGCAAGCATCTGGTGCTGAAGTCCGTGCATCCTTCACCGCTTTCTGCCAATCGTGGCGGCTGGTTTGGTTGCCGTCATTTTTCCCAGGCCAATCGCTATCTGGAAGCGCAGGGGCAGGCGCCCATAGACTGGTCCCTGCCGGCCTGATGCTTCGGTCGTCTGTGCGGGTGTCACTGCCTGCTGTCTGAGTTGTCATCTGATTCGTGAGGTTCCCCATGTCTGACTCTCCTGTTGTCTTGCTGGAAGAGCGTGCTGCGGCTGATGGCCGATTTCTGGCCATTGCCACACTAAACAGCGAGCGTTCGCTGAATTCGCTCAGTCTGGACATGATCAATATCCTGCTGCCGGCCATGCAGCGCTGGGCGGGGGACGAACGTATTGCGGCAGTCTTTCTTCAAGGCGCCGGTGAAAAAGCGTTTTGTGCCGGGGGCGATGTGCGCCGTATCTGTCTCGCCGTGCGCGAGAACGGCATTGATGATCCCTATGCCCAGGCTTTCTTCACCGAGGAGTACAAGCTCGATTATCTGATCCACACCTTTCCCAAGCCGGTGATTGTGTGGGGGCAGGGCATCGTCATGGGCGGTGGTATAGGCCTCATGAGCGGCGCCTCGCATCGCGTGGTAACGGAAACTTCCAAACTGGCCATGCCGGAAATCACCATAGGCCTGTATCCGGATGTGGGCGGCAGTTATTTCCTGTCACGCGTCAGGAATCGTCTGGGCCTGTTTGTCGGTATGACCGGTGTGCATCTCAATGCCGCTGATGCCTTGTTTATCGGTCTTGCTGATGTGGCCGTGCCGGTGGCAAGGCGTGAGGCTGTGCTCCAGCATCTTTGTGAAGAAAGCTTCAGTGCTGACAAGGAAGTCTGCGACTTGCAGGTGAGTACATTGCTCATGCGCGAAGCACCACCCACGCTTGCCCATTCCGAGCTCAAGCCGCGTGCTGCCCTGCTCAATGCGCGTGCGTCCAGCGATGATCTGGCCACTCTTTATGCCGCACTCACGGCGCCGGCCCCGGATGATGCCTGGCTGGATCGCACAGCAAAAACACTGGCCAAGGGCTCTCCCACCTCGGCTGCACTTATCCAGCGGCAGTGGTTGCGCGGCCGCGACATGACGCTGGCCGATATTTTCCGTGAAGAACTGACGCTATCCACGCAATGTGCCCGTCATCCTGATTTTATCGAGGGGGTGCGAGCCCTGTTGGTAGACAAGGACAATGCTCCGAAATGGCAGCCTGCCACACTGGCCGAGGTCTCCCCGGCGTGGCTGGATGAGCATTATGCAGAGCCCTGGCAGGGGCCACATCCCTTGGCTGCACTTTGAGCGCCAAGCCCTGCCAATAAAAAATCCCGCTAATGCGGGATTTTTTATGGATTGTTAAGAGGTGCAGTCACTCTTCCTTGTCTGCAGGAAGTGCATAGGGCAGGGGCTGTATGCCGAGAGTCGTGGTTTTGTCGGCAAGGGTGAGTACCTGTTCGCGGGCTGCCGTATTTTTCACGATGGCCAGTATATCCAGCACATCGCCATTCACAGCGGACATCACGACATCGCCGACATGTTTGTCATCGGAAAAAATCTCGCCTGACCCGGGTGCTTTGCCAATGCTGGCTTGCAAGCGATAAAGACGCTGCTTGAGCTTGCCGCGGAAATACAGGCGGGCCACCACTTCCTGGCCGGTATAGCAGCCCTTGTTGTAACTCACGGCCGAGATGGCGTGATAGTTGAGTTCTTGCGGCTGGAAGACATCGCGCGTGGTGGCAAAGATGGTGGCGAGGCCGGCGCGGATTTCTGCGACCCACCAATTGTTTTCGGCAGCGACAGGCAGACTTTTTTGTGACCACTGTGCGGCCAGTCCTGCCGCAGGGACGACGAGCAGGAAGCGTGATTCGTCTGCAATACGTATGGCCAGCGTACCGTCATCACCACGTGTAACGGCTTCGCTATCAGGAGCCGCTCCCGCCAGCGTCGTAACGGCGCTGACAGCCTCCGGCCCCGCAATGCCCAGCACGGCCAGTGTGCTGCGCGCATCGGCCAGAGTGGTTTTGGAAAACACGGCGTATTTCTTGAGGTGGGTATAGGCAGCTTCCAGCTGATCGGCCGGGAGGACCAGTGCGACATTCTCGCCATCAGGAATGGCGATGAAGCTGTAGAGCACACGGCCCTTGAGCGAGCAGATGGCACCGCGGCGTACCAGGCCTTTTTCCACGTCGCGGAAGTCTGTGGTGGCCTGGCCCTGCAGGAATTTCAGGGATTCGGGGCCGGTGAGCGTGAGCACGGCCAGCGAGGGCAGGGGAATCAGGGCGGTGCTTCCGGCAAAGTCCACAGAGTTTGCAGGGCTGTCCTTGAGGAGCTCGGTCCAGGGTGTGGTCATGGTGGTCTTGCAGCAATGTCTTGAGCGGAAAAGATGGAGATGGTGCCTGAGAAAACAAGCGTATAATCGCCGCCTGACCGATGAATGACCAGCAGACTCTTGCTGGCAAGCCAGAGAGTGGAATGATGAGCGAGCTAAGTGCCGAAGAACGTCGACTGGTGTGGGATTGCCGACGCGGCCTCAAGGAGCTGGACGTCATTCTCGGTCCGTTCATGGACGAACATTACCGGGATCTCAGTGTCGAGGACAAAGCCACTTTCGTGCGCCTTGTTGCCTGCGAGGACATGGACCTTTTCAACTGGTTCATGCAGCAGGAGAAGCCAGCAGATCCCGCACTGGAGCATATGATTGAGCTCGTTCTCTCCCGTCTGGCGCGTTGATTTAAGACTGCGCCCTTCCCGCATCGCCTTCTTTCTTCTGGGTCTGCTGCATCTGGCGGCGGCACTGGCTGTGCTGTGTGTAGCACTGCCAGTCTGGCTGCAAGCGATACTGCTTGCCGCTATTTTCCTGCTGGCGCTGCGTGCTTGCCGGCGTGAGCAAGGGCAAGCCCTGATCCTGCGTGAACAAGGCACGGACTGGTGGCTGGAAAACGGCACACGAGTCGGGCATGCCGAGCTGCTCAGCAGCCAGGTCTGGCGCTATCTCGTGGTAATGGATTTCCGGGTGCAGGATGAGCAGGGTGTGTGGCGGCAGCGTGTCGTGGTGCTGGCAGATGCTGTGGCGCCAGATATTTTTCGCAGGCTGCGAGTGCGTTTGCGCTACGGCGCTTTGCCGACCGCCAAAAAGATTGCCTAACTGTTTCAAACAAGCAGGAGAAAAGCAGTGGCTGCTTTCCTCCTGTGTTTCTGAACAAAGCTTTTAACGCATGGATTTCTGCAGCGAGCCCAGCAGGCCGCGCAGCAGTTGCTTGCCTATGCTGCGGCCCACTTCAGAACTGGCGGCGCGGACAGCACTTTTGGCGGCGGCTTCCCAAACAGTATCGGCCTGGCGTGCCGGCGTTTTGGCCGCCTTGGCATCGGCCTTTGCCTGCGCTTCTGTCGCTGCAGTGGCAGCGGCTTCCTGAGTGCGGGCAGTCAGGCGTTCGTAAGCCGACTCCCTGTCCACCACTTCTTCGTAGCGGCCCCGGAAGGGTGAGCGTTGCAGTGTGGCGGCGCGTTCATCGGGTGTAACGGCACCCAGACGCGAGCGCGGTGGGCAGACCTTGGCCCGCTCCACCGGGCTGGGCACACCACCTTCGCCCAGTGTGGAGATCAGGGCTTCGCCTACACCCATTTCGGTAATGACGGCCGCTACATCCACACCGGGCTTGGCGCGGAAGGTTTCCGCAGCCGCTTTTACGGCCTTCTGGTCGCGTGGTGTGAATGCGCGCAAGGCATGTTGCACACGGTTGCCGAGCTGGCCCAGCACGCTGTCCGGAATATCCAGCGGATTCTGTGTGACGAAATAAACACCGACGCCCTTGGAGCGTATCAGGCGTACCACCTGTTCGATTTTGTCGAGCAGGGCCTTGGGCGCATCGTTGAACAGCAGATGGGCTTCGTCGAAAAAGAACACCAGCTTGGGCAGATCGGCATCGCCACGCTCGGGCAGGTTTTCATACAGCTCGGAAAGCAGCCACAAGAGGAAAGTGGAATAGAGTTTGGGCTGCTGGAAGAGTTTGTCGGCAGCCAGCACATTGATATGGCCGCGGCCTTCCAGCGTGGTCTGCATGAAGTCTTCCAGCTTGAGCGCAGGCTCGCCGAAGAATTTGTCAGCACCTTGCTGCTCCAGCGTCAGCAGTTCGCGCTGGATGATGCCCAGGGTCTGTTTGCTGACGGTGCCGTAGTCCTTGCCGAAGGCAGCGGTATTGTCCACGGCAAAGGAGACCAGCGAGCGCAGGTCCTTCAGGTCCAGAAGCAGCAGGCCGTTGTCGTCCGCATATTTGAAAAGCAGGGCCAGCACGCCTTCCTGCGTGTCATTCAAATCCATTAGGCGGGAGAGCAGCAGCGGGCCCATATCGGAAATGGTGGCGCGTACCGGATGGCCCTGCTGGCCGAAGACATCCCAGAACACGGTCGGGTAGGCCTGGTTACGGTAATCGCTGACGCCGAGCTTGGCAGCACGTTCGGCAAACTTTGGATTCTCTGCGCCTTTTTGCGAGATGCCGGCGAGATCGCCTTTGATATCGGCCATGAAGACCGGCACGCCGAGATCGGAAAAGCCTTCGGCCAAAACCTGCAGGGTGACGGTCTTGCCGGTGCCGGTGGCGCCGGCGACCAGACCATGGCGGTTGGCGTAGCGGCCTTCGAGATAGCAGGGCAGATCACCCTTGCCGATAAGAATCTGGTTGCCCATGACGAGTCCCTGGCGGATATGGAACGGAAAAGATGCCGTGGTTTACCGCGCCCTTTGCCGACTGTCAAAGGGCGCGGTGCCAGCTGTTTCCGCCGTCACGGTTTTATGCCGCTGCAATACACCGTTTCAATGCCGGTGGGCACTGTTCACCGGTGTAAGGATGCTGTCGTGCAGTTCTTTGGCGAGCTCGGGATAGTCCAGGGTGTAGTGCAGGCCGCGCGACTCCCGGCGTTGCTGCGCACAGCGGATGATGAGTTCGGAGACCAGCACCAGATTGCGCAGCTCGATGAGATTGGTGGAGATGGTGTAGTTGCTGTAGTACTCGTGGATTTCCCGTTTCAGCAACTCCACGCGGTGCAGGGCGCGCGCCAGACGTTTGTCGGTGCGCACAATGCCCACATAGTCCCACATGAAGCGGCGCAGCTCTTCCCAGTTGTGCAGGATGATCACGTCTTCATCGGGATTGCGCACTTGCGAGGCATCCCAGGGCTTGCAGGTCGGGGGCTCCGGCAGGCTGGCGATTTTTTCCTGGATGTCTTTTGCGGCGGCCATGGCAAAGACAAAGCATTCCAGCAGCGAATTGCTGGCCATGCGATTGGCGCCGTGCAGGCCGGTGAAAGAGGTTTCGCCGATGGCATAAAGATTCTGCACATCGGTGTGGCTGGCGAGATTCACCATGACGCCACCGCAGGTGAAATGCGCAGCCGGTACCACCGGAATCTGCTCCTTGGTGATGTCTATGCCGAACTCCAGACACTTCTCGTAGATATTCGGGAAGTGGCTTTTGATGAAGTCGGCCGGTTTGTGCGTGATGTCCAGGTACACGCAGCGTATGCCGAGGCGCTTCATTTCATAGTCGATGGCGCGGGCGACGATATCGCGCGGCGCCAGCTCGGCACGCTCGTCAAAGCGGGGCATGAAGCGCTCGCCATCAGGCAGACGCAAATACGCCCCTTCACCACGCATGGCTTCGGTAATCAGGAAGTTTTTTGCCAGCGGATGATAAAGACAGGTGGGATGGAACTGGTTGAATTCCATATTGGCGACGCGGCAGCCTGCGCGCCATGCCATGGCAATGCCGTCACCGGTCGCGATGTCCGGATTCGTCGTATAGAGATAGGACTTGCTGGCGCCACCCGTGGCCATGGCCACGAATTTGGCGCGGAAGACTTCCACTTCGCCGGTGGCCGAGTTCAGCACATAAGCGCCCAGCACACGGTTATTCCCCGTCTCGCCGGATTTCTGCGTAGTGATGAGATCGATGGCGACGCGATTTTCCAGCAGTTCGACATTGCTGCATTCGCGCACACGCTGCACCAGGGTGGTGGAAATGGCACGGCCGGTGGCATCGGCGGCGTGGATGATGCGGCGATGCGAATGCCCGCCTTCACGGGTGAGGTGCGGCTGCTCGTCTTCATTGAGCGTAAAGCTCACACCCTGATCAATCAGCCAGCGTATGGCCTCGGGGCCATTTTCCACGGTGAATTGCACCGCGTCTTCATGGCAAAGGCCGGCACCGGCGACCAGGGTGTCAGCCACATGCAGATCGGTGGAGTCGGTCTCGTCCAGCACGGCGGCCACGCCACCCTGGGCGTAATAGGTGCTGGCATCACTGAGTGTGGCCTTGGACAGCACGGCAACGCGCAGCGACGGGTCCAGCTTGAGCGCCAGCGTGAGGCCGGCGGCGCCTGAGCCGATAATCAGTACATCATGCAGGTGATCGGTCATGTAAAGCCTGTTGGAAGAGCGGGCGGCGGCGAGTCGCAAAAGGGCGCGTAGTATAGGCTGGCCGGCGGGTCACGGGAACTTTGCGGGATGGATGGAGTCAATGATGCAGACAATTGACGAAGTGGTTGGGCATGGCGGTCAGTGAACAGGAGCTGGATCTGGAGCTGGTGGCTCGGGTGCAGCAGGGGCAGCGCCAGGCTTTCGACCTGCTGGTGAAGAAATACCAGGCCCGCATTCTTGCCCTCATCCTGCGCTTCGTGCGCGATCGCCACGAGGCTGAAGACGTGGCGCAGGAGACTTTTGTCCGCGCTTATCGTGCACTGGCAAATTTTCGTGGTGATGCCGCTTTTTATACCTGGCTTTACCGCATCGCCATCAATACGGCCAAGAACCATCTGGCAGCACGCAGTCGCCGTACCCCTGATGTGGATATCGACAGCAGCGAGGCCGAGCTGCTGGGCGGCGAAGATGCGCTGCGCCATACCGATACGCCAGAAGGCGAGCTGCTGGCGCGCGAGCTGGAAGCTATCGTGCACAAGGCCATTGCCGGTCTGCCGGATGAGTTGCGCACGGCGCTTATGCTGCGCGAATTCGACGGCCTGAGTTATGAAGACATTGCCACCATCATGCGTTGTCCGGTGGGCACGGTGCGCTCGCGCATTTTTCGCGCGCGTGACGAAGTGGACCGCCATATCGGTCCCTGGCTGAAATGATGATGGGCTTAGGAGGAATGACGCCGTGAATGATCGTGAACTGATTTCTGCCCTCATGGATGGCGAGCTGGAGGCGACGGAGCGTGAGCGTGCACTGGCACTGCTGGCGCGTGATCCGGCGCTGGCCGAAACCTGGCGGCGCTGGCAGCTGGTGCGTTCCTCGCTGCAGCATGAGGCTGGCGATGCACGGGATATTTCGGCGGCCGTTGCGGCGCGTCTGGCTGATGAGCCTGTGATTCTGGCGCCGGTATTCCGGCCGCCCTCGCGCCGGCCCTGGCTGGCGGTGGCAGCGGTGGCCGCCAGTCTGGCGGTGGGTGTCGGTGTGTGGATGGCGCGCATGACCGAGCCTGTTGCGGGCGATTTCAGCGCGTTTTATGCCAAAGGCCGGGAGCAGATGCTGATTACAGCGGCGGAGCCTGTGTTGTCCGCTCCGCTGGACGAGGCGCAACGTGAAAATGCCTATATCGTCATGCATGCGGAATATGCCCATCGCGGCCTGCAATCCGGTCTGCGCAATTTCACGCGTCTGGCTGTTGCGGATGAGGCTGGCATGGGCAGGGCTACGGTGGAGGGCGGCCTGTGAGGCGTCTGGTTTTCGCGCTCTTGCTGGCGATGATGTCGTCGTTGCAGGCCGCTCAGGATGGGTCGGCCGAAGAATGGCTGCAACGCATGGGCATTGCTGCCAGTGCGCTCAGCTATCAGGGCACGCTGGTGTATTCGCATGATGGGGAGCTGGTGACGTTCCGCCTGACCCATGTGCGCGATGGCGATCACGAGTGGGAGCATCTCGTGCAGCTGGATGGCCAGGCCAATGAGGTGCTGCGTGGTGGCAGTGATCTCATCTACAAGTCGGCTGCGGGGGCTTCGACGCGCTTGCAGATCCAGCCCGCGGCGTCGCTGCGACCCGATACCTCGTCAGCTGCACTGGCGCGTAGCCGGGAGAGCTACCGTTTTGCGCTGAAGGCCGGCGAGCGTATTGCCGGTCGCGATGCAGTGCAGGTGCTGGTGACTCCTCTGCAGCCGGATCGTTATGGTCATGTTTTCTTTCTTGAGCGCAGCAGTGGTTTGTTGCTGCGCTCGTTATTGCTGGATGCAGATGGCTCTGTGCTGGAGACCCTGGGTTTTTCCAGCCTGACGGTAGACCCTGATGTGGGGCGCGCTGAATATCTGGGAGCCCGCCGTGCCTCCAAAGCAGGGGCGATACCTGCAGCCGCGGCGAGCGCTGCCCTGGCAGCGCGCTGGCGATTGCAGGCGCCGGCAGGGTTTGTGGCGGAGCCTGAGGGCTGGCGTGCACGGCAAATGAACGGGGCACGTGTGGAGGTGGTGACTTATGGCGACGGCCTTTCCAGCTTCAGTGTTTTCAGCGAGCCCCTGGTGGGCAAGATGCCGCGCACCGGGCAGAGTCGTCGCGGAGCCACACGCATGGCCAGCCGTGTGCTGGGTGAGGGCCCTGAGCGCTGGCTGCTGACGGTAGTGGGCGAGTTGCCCATGACGACAGTGCAGCGCATTGCCGACTCCATCGTGCCGCTGCGGCAATAAGCTGTGGCAATAAGTTCCGGCAATAAGCGTATGGTCATGCTGCTTACAATTTCCTACTGTTCAGCCTCTGGCTGCCTCGCTAGGTTTTCCGCTTCGAGAAGAGCCGCGAGATGGCCATCTTTCTTTTCCCAGGAGAAAAAAATGCGTTCACTGCCCGGGTCCGTGGCGCTGCGGACTTTTCTTGTTCAGTTGCTGGCGCTGGTGCTGTTGGCGACAACGTTGCCGGCCCGTGCCGAATTGCCGGATTTCACGCCCTTGGCAGAAAACGCCGGCAAGGCGGTGGTGAATATCAGCGCCTCGGCCAAGAGCAGCAAGCGTGCCGGGCAACAGGATGTACCTGAAATATTCCGGCGCTTTTTCGGGGATGATTTCAATTTCGCTCCCAGCCCGCAGGACAAGCAGTCTTTCGGCTCCGGCTTCATCATCTCGGCCGACGGTTATGTGCTGACCAATAATCATGTGGTGCAGGGTGCCGACAAGGTGACAGTGCGTCTCTCCGATCGCCGCGAGCTGGATGCCGAGGTGATAGGTACGGACGAACGCTCCGATGTGGCGCTGCTCAAGATCGAGGGAAAGGACCTGCCCGTGCTGAAAATCGGTAATCCCGACCAGCTCAAGGTGGGCGAGTGGGTGCTGGCCATAGGCTCACCCTTCGGCTTCGAGTATTCGGTGACCTCCGGCATTGTCAGTGCCAAGGCGCGCGCCCTGCCCAATGAATCCTATGTGCCCTTCATCCAGACCGATGTCGCCATCAATCCCGGCAACTCGGGTGGCCCGCTGCTGAACATGAAGGGCGAGGTGATAGGCATCAATTCGCAGATCTACAGCCGCTCCGGTGGCTTCATGGGCCTGTCTTTCGCCATTCCCATCGATGTGGCCATGGAGTCCGTGGAGCAGCTCAAGACTTCCGGTCATGTGGCACGTGGCTATCTCGGCGTGGTCATCCAGGACATCAGTCGCGACCTGGCCGATGCCTACGGACTGCCGCGTCCGGCGGGTGCCCTGATTGCCAAGGTGCTGCCGGGTTCGCCGGCGGAAAAAGCCGGCCTCAAGGAAGGTGATGTCATCACCCAGTTCAGCGGTCGTGACATCAATCTCTCCTCCGAGCTGCCGCAGATGGTGGGACGTGCCAAGGTGGGCCAGAGCTATCCGCTCACGGTTTACCGTGACGGCAAGGCCAAAACCCTGAATTTTGCCGTGGCAGCACTGCCTGACGACGACAGTGATGGTGCGCCGACGCCTGCCGGTAAAGGCAAGGCGGCCAAGCCTGATCTCAGCCGCCTGGGCATCAATTCCATTCGTGATCTCAGCGCTGAAGAAAAAGCGGCCCTCAAGATCGACGGCGGCGCTGTCATCATGCAGTTGGCCGAAGGTGCAGCAGCTGATGCCGGCCTGCGCGCCGGGGATGTGGTGATCAGCCTGCAGGGCAAGGCCGTAGCCACGGCCAAGCAGTTTGCCGATATGGCCAAGGACCTGCCCACCGCCAAGGCCGTGCCGCTGGGGGTGAATCGCCGTGGCCAGCCCCTCATTTTGGCGCTGAAGCTGGCGGCTGCCCCTGATGCAGACAAGGCGGACAAGGCCGAGAAGAAGAAATAAGCCGGAGCAGGCTCCTGCTTCGTCCATGCTCCGAGCAGCAGGCGCCCACGGGTTTAACCGGGGCGCCTGCCGCTTTTTGTAGAGGCTTCAGGTAGAATCCGCGCCTTTGCAGGGCCGATACGGCCCGTGCTTCCTGCCTTCCCGTGATTCCCTGTGGTAGCTACCCTGTGACCGACATCAAGCATATCCGCAACTTTTCCATCATTGCCCATATCGACCACGGCAAATCCACGCTGGCCGACCGCTTCATCCAGATCTGCGGCGGTCTCGAAGAACGTGAAATGCAGGCGCAGGTGCTGGACTCCATGGATCTGGAGCGCGAGCGCGGCATCACCATCAAGGCGC
>JAVHYE010000001.1 GCA_031119295.1 Pedobacter sp.
GATCCTGGTCCTGCACCAGCAGGCCGCCGGTCACACGCTTGAAATCCCACTGCGCAGCACGCTGGTCAATGGCGGGCAGCTCGCCGCACTCCAGCACGCGTACATTCTGCTTGGCCTTGGTGACTTCCAGCGCGGCGGCAGAAATCTTCGGGGCAATGATGACTTCGACAAACTGGCGATCAACGATGGCTTTTGCGGTTTCCGCATCCAGTTCGCGGTTGAAGGCGATGATGCCACCGAAAGCCGACTCGGTATCCGTGGCATAGGCGAGGTCATAGGCCTTGCCTATGCCGCCTTCGGCATCAGGCACCACGGAAACGCCACAGGGATTGGCGTGTTTCACGATGACGCAAGCCGGCTTGGCGAAAGACTTCACGCATTCAAGCGCAGCATCGGTGTCGGCGATATTGTTGTAGGAAAGCTCTTTGCCCTGCAGCTGTTTTGACGTGGCAACAGAGGCTTCCTTGGGAGCAGCTTCGGTATAGAAGGCTGCGCGCTGATGCGGGTTTTCGCCGTAGCGCAATTCCTGGGCCTTGAAGAACTGGGTATTGAAGGTGCGCGGGAAGGTGTCGCGGGACTCGAGGTCGCCCTTCTTTTCGCCGACCAGACCGCCGAGGTAGTTGGCGATCATGCCGTCGTAGCCAGCAGTGTGTTCGAAGGCTTTTACGGCCAGATCGAAACGGGTTTCGTAGGAAAGGCCGCCGGTCTTTTTCACTTCGTCCAGCACTCGGCTGTAGTCGGAGGCATTCACCACGATGCCGACATGGGCGTGGTTCTTGGCCGCCGAGCGCACCATGGTTGGGCCGCCGATGTCGATGTTTTCAATGGCGTCGGGCAGGGTGCAGCCGGGCTTGGCCACGGTAGCCGCGAAGGGATAGAGATTGACCACCACGAGGTCGATGCCGCTGATACCGTGCTCGGCCATCACAGCATCATCCTGGCCACGACGGCCGAGGATGCCGCCATGAATCTTAGGATGCAGCGTTTTCACACGGCCATCCATCATTTCCGGGAAACCGGTGTGGTCGGAGACTTCCGTAACGGCGATGCCGCTGTCTTTCAGCAACTTGAAGGTGCCGCCGGTGGACAGCAGCTTTACGCCGGCACTGCTGAGTTCGCGGGCGAACTCGACGATGCCGGTCTTGTCGGAGACGGAAATCAGGGCCTGTTTGACGGTCTGGCTCATGGTGCTACCCGTAGTGATCAATTGAATTCAGTGAATCGGTGAAAATGAAAAAAGGGCGCAATCGCCCTTTTTTATCGTGATGGCATCCCTGGCTTACATCAGCCCATGATCCTTGAGCTTCTTGCGCAGCGTGCCGCGGTTCAAGCCCAGGATTTCAGAGGCGCGGGTCTGGTTGCCGCGAGTGTATTCCAGCACCACTTCCAGCAGGGGAGCTTCCACTTCGGCGAGGACCATGTTGTACACATCGGTCACCTGTTCACCGCCGAGATTGGCGAAGTAGTTGCGCATGGCAAGTTCAACATGGTCACGCAGCGCTTTCTGCTGGGTGCCGTTGGAGGGGAAAGGCTGTTTCAGATTGGACATATCGACGCTTTGACTGTTGCCGTTGAGAAGTAACGGATCCATGTTGAGATTGTTCATGCCGCTCTTACCTCTCCTTCGATAAGCAGTCCGAAAGATTCTTGCAAGGAATCGCGGACAAAGGCCTGTTGCTGGGCCGGTGTTTCCAGTTTGTTGAAGTGGCGCGACAAGGCCGCTGCTTCCGGTTGCGTGGTATGCGGAAAATGTTCCGTGTACCAGCCGAAATGCTTGCGGGCGAAGCGCAAACCCTGGAATTCACCGTAAAACGCGTAAAGAGCTTCCAGATGTCCCTGAATGACCGTCGCTACCTCTGCGCAAGAGGGCGGAGGCAGGTGTTCCCGGGTACTGAGGAAGTGAATGGTGTCGCGAAAAATCCACGGCCGCCCATGGGCGCCGCGGCCGGCCATAATACCATCGCAGCCGGTGTGAACAAGCACCTTTTCGGCCTTTTCCGGCGAGTCGATATCACCATTTGCGAGCACCGGAATATGCACGGCCTGCTTGACAGCCGCGATGGTGTCGTATTCCGCCGCGCCCATGTATTTGTCTGCTCGGGTGCGGCCATGCATGACCAGCATCTGTATGCCGCAGTCCTCGGCAATACGCGCAATGCGTACGCCATTGCGGTTTTCCGGATTCCAGCCGGTGCGGGTTTTCAGGGTGACGGGCACACCTACGGCAGCCACTACGCTGGTGAGAATTTCCGCGACCAGTTTTTCATCCTGCAGCAGTGCCGAGCCGGCGAGGCGGTTGCAGACCTTCTTGGCCGGGCAACCCATATTGATGTCGACGATCTGTGCGCCCAGCTCCACACAGGCGCGCGCGGCCTCCGCCATCATCTGTGCGTCATAGCCGACGATTTGCACCGTGCGCGGTTCGGGCTCGCCCATCGCACTTTGTGAATAGCCGTCGAGGCGCGATGCGGATTTGCGTGAATTCCACAGGCGTACATCCGAGGCCACCATTTCCGAGACCACATGGCCTGCGCCCCACTGCTTGCACAACTGGCGGAAAGGACGATCCGTCACGCCGGCCATGGGGGCCAGGGCAAGAGGTGTATCTATCCGGTAAGGACCGATGTGGAAGGGCTTGAGCATGGCTCATCCGGCTGTGAGGCTTTGGTGTGTCAGCCATGGCTGACAGTGCAAGGGCGCGGATGATAGCGGCTGTGGCCGGTGGGGGCAAAACGCCGGGCGCTGGGCGCCCGGAAGAGAAAGGATCAGAAGCTGAGCTTAGAGAATGGGGTCGAGGCTGTAGTTCACAGCTGTCGTGCCTGGATCGACGATGTCCAGGGAAATGCGTATGGGGGTATCCGGCGGCATGCGACGCAGCAGACGGGCTTCACCGCGCAGATATTCCATGGGCTTGAGCAGGCGGCTGGCCACGACTTCATTGCCGTTATTGGTAAAGCGCAGGAGCAGGGCGGGCATGGGCTGCGGGAAGCGGGCATTGTTCTTGACGATGGCGTCCACTACCAGAGCGTTTTCTTCAGTCGGATGCTTGCGGACCACCAGCTCTTCCACACGCAGCTTGCTGGGGTCGGGGATATCGGGCAGGCGGCAGCCGAATTCCGCGCAGGCCTGTTCGAACCAGGGACGGGTAGCTGGCTTGACGGCCAGGTGTTCAAAGTTGAAGTAGATGTACTGCGCCGCAAACATGGCTATGGCCACGAGGCAGAGGAAGGTCCAGCTCAGCAGATGCCCCCAGTTGATGGGCTCGCGGCGGGGCTTGAGTACCACGGGCGCATCGACATGGGCCAGTGGCCTGTCCAGGGAAAAGGGATTGGGCGCCAGAGGCGCAGGCGAGTTGCTGCTGAGATCGTCGTTGTCGAGAAAGCTCAGCACATCGGCATCATCACCCAGAAAGTCATCAGCCGGTGCCTTGGCAACGGGGGCCGGGGCGGGTGCTGCTTTGCTGGCCGCCTTGCGTGACACCGGCTCTTCGGCAATACGCGAGCCCATGCCCAGTGCGGCAGCCATTTTCGGGTTCTTGGGAGGCGCCTTGGATTTGCCGTCCAGGATTTCCATGCCGTACTTGTGGCTGTCCTGCTTTTTCTCTTCGTGCTCCAGCTCGGAGAGAATGCTCTTGGCCCAGGACTCGTCGGCACTTTCGCTCAGCACGTGGCTGGTTTCGCTGGGAGCAGGTTGTTGCAGGCCGTCGCCGGCGTCATCCAGAAAGTCGCTGAGTTCATCATCAAAACGCAGGGATTTGCCCTGGTTCGAAGGTGGGGGAGCGGCTTTCTGGTCGGCCACCATGAAGGCGCTGATGTCGTCGTCGCTGAAACCGAAATCGTCGCTGCCGCTTTCGCTGGCTACACCGGGAATTTCCCAGTTTTCTGCAGGGGCTGCGCCGCCGGCAGGCTTGCCACCCTTTTCACCAATCAGGGCCAGTGCCCAGTCTTCATCATTGCCTGCGCCTTTCTTCTTGGTCTTGGCGGCAGCCGGTGCTGCCGGCTTGGCGACAGCGGGTGGAGCGCCTGCACCGACCAGGTGCTGGTCGGCACGGAAGACTTGCAGACAGGAACCACAGCGCACACTGCCTCCCTTGGCAGCAAGCTGGGCATCACTGATACGGAAAGTGCTGCCGCAGTGCGGGCATTTGGTCTGCTTGGTGTCGGTCATGTTCTGGTCCTGCGTCCCTGAGTCCTTCTGCTACCGGGCTTAATTTACTGCGGCCTTGCCGCTTTTTACAGCAACTTACACCGGGCTTTTCATGTGTGCCGTTAATTGCGTCGTGTTCCTGCACCATGAGCCGGCTCAGGAGCGCCGCATTTCGCCCTCAGGCCTTGCGTACGCCGGAAAGCCGGCACCAGTCTTCTTCCTTGATGGCCAGTCCGTTCATGTCGAACCACTCGCCATAAACCTCGCGCAACTCTTCCACCTGCGGCTGGATGATGCCGGAGAGGGCAATCTGCGTGCCGGGGCGGCTGTGTTTGGCCAGCGCCGGGGCCAGCATGGCCAGCGGACCCGCAAGAATATTGGCGACTATCACATCGGCAGTAATGGCCGGCATGTCTTCGGGCATGAAGGTTTTCACCTTTTCTGCCACGCCATTGCGCTCGGCATTATTGTGCGTGGCCGTCAGCGCCTGCGGGTCGTTGTCCACGCAATAGGCTTCTTTGGCACCTAGCAAGAGCGCGGCAACGGCGAGAATGCCGGAGCCGCAGCCGTAGTCGATAACGGTTTTGCCGGCGAGATCCAGGCCGTCCAGCCACTCCATGCAGAGCGCCGTGGTGGGATGGGTGCCGGTGCCGAAAGCCAGGCCGGGATCCAGCAGCAGATTGATGGCATTGGGCTCAGGCGGAGGCGTCCAGCTGGGGACGACCCAGAGGCGCTGGCCGAACTGCATGGGATGGTAGTGGTCCATCCAGGCACGTACCCAGTCCTTGTCTTCCAGCAGCTCTACGCGATGTTCCGGCAGTTTGTGGCCGAGCTGGGCCTCGAGAAAATCGATGATGGCATCCACTTCCGAGTCGGCCGTGAAGACGCCGATGACGCGGGTAGCATCCCAGAGCGGGGTGGCGCCGGGAGGCGGCTCCAGCAGGGGCTGATCGGCCGAGTCCTCCATGAGCACCGCGGCAGCTCCCAGCGCTTCCAGCACTTCTTCATAGCGCGGGGCGTCGGCCTTGGTGGTTTCGATTTTCAGTTGCAGCCAGGTCATGGAGGGTCACCGCCAAAAACAAAAAGCGGAGTGTAATGCACTCCGCTTTCCGGTGTTGCGCTTTCTGGTCAGAGCAGGCTCAGAGTCCCAGCTTCTTTTCCAGATAGTGGATGTCCACCCCGCCCTTGGCGAAATTCGCATCGCGCATGATTTCATCGCGGTGCAGGGGGATATTGGTCTTGATGCCATCCACCACGATTTCATCCAGGGCATTGCGCATGCGCGAGAAGGCCACGTCACGGCTGGGGCCGTAGGCGATGAGCTTGCCGATCAGGGAGTCGTAGTTGGGCGGCACGCTGTAGCCGGAATAGATATGCGAGTCCATGCGTATGCCTGGACCGCCGGGAGCGTGGTAGTAGTTGATCTTGCCGGGGCAGGGGATGAACTTCTTGGGGTCTTCGGCATTGATACGGCATTCGATGGCGTGGCCACGGATGACGATGTCTTTCTGCGTGACAGACAGACCTTTGCCGGAGGCCACCAGCAACTGCTCCTTGATGATGTCCACGCCGGTCACGAGCTCGGTCACCGGATGTTCCACCTGCACGCGGGTGTTCATCTCGATGAAGTAGAACTGCTCGTTTTCGTAGAGGAATTCAAAGGTGCCAGCACCGCGGTATTTCATCTGCTCGCAGGCTTTGACGCAGGACTCGGCGACTTTGGCGCGGATTTTTTCCGGAATATGCGGCGCGGGAGCTTCTTCCACCACTTTCTGGTGACGACGCTGCAGCGAGCAGTCGCGGTCGCCCAGGTGGATGGCCTTGCCCTTGCCGTCACCAATCACCTGGATTTCCACATGACGCGGATGCTCCAGGAATTTTTCCATATAGACGGTGTCGTCGCTGAATGCCGCCTTGGCTTCCGAGCGCGTCACGAACAGCGAGTTCAGCAGGGCCGACTCGGTGTGCACCACGCGCATACCGCGACCACCACCACCGGCCGCGGCCTTGATGATGATGGGATAGCCGATCTTCTTGGCCACAGCGATGGCGTTTTCTTCCGTCACCGGGCCGCCTGAACCAGGCACGGTCGGTACACCGGCCTTTTTCATGGCCTCGATGGCGGACACCTTGTTGCCCATGAGACGGATGCTTTCCGCACGCGGGCCGATGAAGGTGAAGCCCGAGCTTTCCACGGCATCAGCGAAGTCGGCGTTTTCCGCGAGAAAGCCGTAGCCGGGATGTATGCCCTGGGCATCGGTGACTTCTGCAGCAGAAATCAGGGCCGGAATATTGAGATAGGAATCCTTGGAGGCTGCCGGGCCTATGCAGACGGATTCGTCGGCCAGGCGCACATGCAGCAGGTCGCGGTCAGCCTTGGAGTAGACCGCCACCGTGCGTATGCCCATTTCCTTGCAGGCGCGCAGGATGCGCAGTGCAATTTCGCCGCGATTGGCGATAACCACCTTCTCGAGCATCTTGGTCATTTTTCTGCTCAGACGATGGTGACGAGGGGCTGGTCGAATTCCACGGCCTGGCCGTTGTCGACCAGAATGCTTTCGATGACGCCGCCCTGATCGGCTTCGATCTGGTTCATCATCTTCATGGCTTCCACGATGCAGATGACATCGCCTTTCTTCACGGTCTGGCCGACTTCAACAAAAGCCGCTGCGCCCGGCGAAGCGGAACGATAGAAGGTGCCGACCATGGGGGAACGCTGCACGAAGCCGCGGGTAGCCGGCTCGACAGCGGCCGGGGCCGGGCCCTGTGTGGGTTCGGCAGCAGCGGCGGCCGGCGCAGCGGCAGCAACTGGTGCAGCGGCATACACCGGAGCGGGCGGAGCAGCATACACCTGGGTGGCGCTGGGCTGGCGGTGACGGGCGATACGCACCGACTCCTCACCCTCGGTGATTTCCAGTTCATCAATACCGGACTCTTCCAGCAGTTCGATGAGCTTCTTGACCTTGCGAATATCCATTGTGTGTTCTCGTTAATACAAATGAGTTGAGACAAAGCGTTGGAGAAAAGATTTCAGGCAGATGCCAGCCTTTTCAGGGCAAATTCGAGCGCAAGTTCGTAACCCTGCGGCCCGAGGCCACAGATCACGCCGACGGCGACGTCGGAAAAATAGGAGTGACGACGGAAGTCTTCACGGGCATGCACATTGGAGAGGTGCAGTTCGACAAAGGGGATGGCCACACCCAGCAGGGCATCGCGCAATGCCACCGAGGTATGGGTGAAGGCACCCGGATTGATCAGGATGAAATCAGTGCCATCAAGACGTGCTGCCTGGACGCGGTCCACCAGCTGGCCTTCATGGTTGCTCTGGAAGTGGTCGAGACGGACGCCGGCATCCGCAGCACGCAGACTGAGGCGGGCGTTGATGGTGTCCAGCGTGTCGGCACCATAGATGCCGGGCTCGCGCGTGCCCAGAAGATTCAGATTGGGGCCGTGCAGGACAAGGATTTTGCTCATTGTTCGCTTTGCTTCCATGGGGCAGCGCCGTTTGGACGTTGCCGTTTCCAGGTTGTTTGCCGGCTTGTGACCGAGCGGTTCCGGATTCTGCCTCAGACCGGCAGGGCCGGCAAAGGGGCTGGCCACTGACTTCGCAACAAATTGTGTGCGGCTTCTCCTTATGACGGAAGCCTGCGAGGTCCAAGCGAAATGCCGGAAGTTCGCCGCACAATACCCAAACGGTCAGATTCTGGCAACGACACTGGCGTTACAGGGAGGACAGTTGCTGGTCGTGTATCCAGGCCAGGAACTCGGGAGCGGACATCTCGCCCAGCAGGCGCAGCTGCGGGTGTTCCTGCCCCTGTTTGTCATAGACAAGCAGGGCGGGCAGGCCGGCCAGCTGGTGGCTATCCAGCAGGGCCTGGACATCGGGGCTCATGGTGCTGGCATCTATCTGCAGCAGGACCAGGGGGCTCAGGGCCGCCTGCACGTCGCTGCGGCTGAAGACCTGCTCCTTCCAGACGATGCAGCTGGAACACCAGTCGGCATAAAACTCCAGCAGCACCGGGCGACCCCGGCTGGCAGCCATGGCACTGGGTAATTGCTCAGGCGTGATGGTCTGGAAGAGGCCGGGTTTGTTGCTGAGCACAAAAGCGGGTGTTGTCGGCGGCTTCGCTTCCAGAAGAAGACGTATGCCGATATAGGCGCTGCCGGTGGCAAACAGGATGAGCAGGCAGGCACTGACCAGGGCGTGACGGGCACTGGAGCGCAGCAGCCAAAGACCGGGCAAGACGGCCAGCAGGGCCAGGGCAATGAGGGTGAGGGCGGTTTTCACGGAGGCCGATGCTAGACGATGCCTTGCTTATATGGCCACAGCTATCGTGTTGTCTGCGGTGCATGCATTGCGCGTCAGGGCTCTTCTGGTGGACGGGGCGTCACGTGTAGAATCGCCGCCTGCCAAAAAGGGTGGCAGATACTCTTACGAATTCCCGGGCCCAGGTAGCGAGTGCACTCAGGCAAGTGATGGACAGCTGGTATGACAGCCTGGGCAGGCGCTGGCAGGATTTGCGCGAGCGCTGGGGTCTGAATGAGCAGGGTCTGCTGTTGCCGGCCCTCTTTCTTCTATTTCTCCTCAGTCAATTATTCCTGGCCTGGTCGTGGAGTCGTGAGCCGCGTCCGTTCGCGGTCAGCGCCGGGCAGCCGGCGCCAGTGCCCGGTGTGGTGCTGGCGCGCACGCTTGCCGATGTCAGCGCAACGCTGACGGAAAAGAAGGGCGGCTATCTGCGCAACGATCTGCTGCCGCCCGGCGTGGTGCTGGACAATATGTCGTCCTGGGAGCTGGGCGCCTTGCATCAGGTGCGCGACATGACGCGGGTGATGCACAGGGATCTCGGTCTGTCGCCACGTCTGGTCGAGGATGCTGATCTCGCTGATGCCGATGATGCCTTCAGCAACGATGAAAATGCCTGGGCCTTTCCTTCCACAGAAAGCGAGCTGCGTCGCGGTACGGCGTCATTGCGCTCCTATGCAGCGCGCCTGGGGACGGGGCGTGATGCCCGCTTCCTGGTGCGTGATGTCTATCTGGTGCAGTGGTTGTCGGCCGTGGAGGGCGAGCTGGATGGCTTGTCGAGTCGCCTCAATGCCTCCTTGCCGGATCACCCGGTGCTGACAGGCCGTCAGTCCATGACGCTGCCGCCCTTGCAGCAGACCTCGTGGTGGCGAGTCGACAATGTTTTCTATGAAGCACGCGGCAGTGCCTGGGCGCTGATGCATCTGCTCAAGGCCGTGGAAATCGATTTCGGGCCGGAGCTGGCGCGTCGTCAGGCCCTGCTCAGTTTGCGTGCGGCCATTCATGAATTGGAGGCCACGCAACAGACGGTCTGGAGCCCGGTCATCCTGAATGGCTCCGGCTTTGGTGTCTTTGCCAATCACTCCCTCGTGATGGCCAACTATCTCAATCGCGCCCGCACCGATCTGGCTGATGTGCGCATGCTGTTGCAGTCCGCTTCGTCGGAGAATTGAGAAAGGCCCTGCAAGACAGCGTTTTTGCGGGGTTTGTGGACAAAAAATACCCGGAAAAATCCTGCAGACTGTATGGACATCATGGGGCTCACCCCATAAATTACGCAGCCGACACAATGGCTTGTATTACGGGCGGAGCCCGACGCCATTGGCAGCTCACGCTGTTCAAAGCATGTAACGTCCGCTGTTCAAAAGCATTGACGAGCATCAATTCCGGTTCACAGCACCGGTGCTTGCATGCGCTTTTGCGCTTTGGATGGCCGTTTCACAGGTTCGGTCGGATGCAGATTGCAACGCGTCCGGCCATATAAAGAAGGCAGACCCGAATCTCAGGCGGGTTTGCCGTTGCAAGGGGAGTAGACGCATGCGGTCATCTCTTATCTTCCGTACCGGGGTGGCACTTGCTGCGCTGCTGCTGGCCACTACGGCCACAGCGACCCAGCTCGACATGACCCCGGGCGTGACGGAGATCAGCCAAGAGGTTTTCAAACTTCATCGCTTCATGCTGTACATCTGTATCGCCATCGGCGTGGGTGTATTCGGCGTGATGTTTTACTCCATCTTTCATCACCGCAAGTCCAAGGGCGCCAAGGCCGCTGACTTCCACGAAAGCACCCTGGTGGAAGTGATCTGGACTGTCATTCCCTTCGTCATCCTCATCGTCATGGCCGTGCCCGCCACCCGCGTGCTGGTAGCCATGAGTGATACCGGCGATGCCGACCTCACCATCCGTGTGACTGGTTCGCAGTGGAAGTGGCACTACGAATATCTTTCCTACGGCAAAGAAAAAGACGTAGGTCTCGGTTTCTACTCCGTACTGTCCACACCGCGTGAGCAGTACGAGCATCAGGGCAAAGGCCTGCTCAATATGAGCAAGAACCAGCCTGACTTTGAAAAGAGCCCGCATTACCTGCTGGAAGTGGACAAGCCGCTGATCATTCCTACCGGCAAGAAAGTGCGCTTCCTGGTTACCTCTGATGATGTGATCCACGCCTGGTGGGTGCCGGACTTCGCGCTCAAGCGCGACGCCATCCCCGGCTTCATCAATGAAATCTGGACCGATGTGCCTGCCGGCAAGGAAGGCGTGTACCGCGGTCGCTGCGCCGAGCTTTGCGGCAAGGATCACGCCTTCATGCCCATCGTGGTGGAAGCGAAGTCGCAGGCTGATTTCGATGCCTGGCTGAAGGACGCCAAGGTCAAGGCCGAAGAAGAAGCCAAGGCCGCTGCCAACTCGGCGGATTACAAGTTTGCCGATCTGGCGGAAGCCAACAAGCTGGGCGAAGAGGTTTACAACAGCCACTGTGCCGCCTGCCACCAGGTCAACGGTGCCGGCCTGCCACCCATGTTCCCTGCACTCAAGGGCTCCAAGATTGCGACCGACAAGGCCCATGTGGACACCCACATCCATGTCGTGGTTGCCGGCAAGAACGCCATGCCGGCCTGGAAGGGCATGCTGACTCCCAAGGAGTTGGCCGCTGTCATCACTTACGAACGTAACGCATGGGGCAATAACACGGGTGATCTCGTGCAGCCCTCTGACGTTGCCGCTTCCAAGTAATCAGGGGAGAGAAAAGAAATGGGTCACGCTGCTTCCCACGATCATCACGACGATCACCACCACGAACTGGCGCCATTCTGGAAGCGCATGTTCACCACATCGAACCACAAAGACATCGGTTCGATGTACCTGATCTTCGCTTTCATCATGCTGCTCTGCGGCGGCTCTGCCGCCATGGTCATCCGCGCCGAGCTGATGTACCCGGGCCTGCAGCTGGTGCAGCCGGATTTCTTCAACCAGATGACGACCGTGCACGGCCTCATCATGGTCTTCGGCGCCATCATGCCGGCCTTCACGGGCTTTGCTAACTGGATGGTGCCCATGATGATAGGCGCGCCCGACATGGCGCTGCCACGTCTGAACCTGTTCAGTTTCTGGCTGCTGCCCTTTGCGTTCAGCATCCTGATTTTCTCCGTCATCATGTCCATTCTCGGCCATGGCGCGGCACCGAATTTCGGCTGGACCTTCTACGCACCGCTGTCGACCAAGTTCGCCCCGGCCAGCACCGACTTCTTCATCTTCTCCGTGCACCTGATGGGTATTTCTTCCATCCTCGGCGCCATCAACGTGGTCGTGACGATTTTCAATCTGCGCGCCCCCGGCATGACCTTCATGAAGATGCCGCTGTTCGTGTGGACTTGGCTCATCACCGCCTTCCTGCTGATCGCCGTGATGCCGGTGCTCGCCGGTGTGGTGACCATGATGCTGACCGACCGTCATTTCGGCACCAGCTTCTTCGATGCCGCCGGTGGTGGTGATCCCGTGATGTTCCAGCATATTTTCTGGTTCTTCGGGCACCCCGAGGTGTACATCATGATTCTGCCGTCCTTCGGCATCGTCTCGGCCGTGATCCCGACCTTCGCGCGCAAGCCGTTGTTCGGTTACGCCTCCATGGTTTACGCCACCGCCTCCATCGCGCTGCTCTCCTTCGTGGTGTGGGCTCACCACATGTTCACCACCGGCCTGCCTCTCGCTGGCGCGCTGTTCTACATGTACATGACCATGCTCATCTCCGTGCCCACCGGCGTGAAGGTGTTCAACTGGGTCGCCACCATGTGGAAGGGCTCCATGACTTTCGAAGCACCGATGCTGTTTGCCATCGCCTTCGTGATTCTCTTCTCCATCGGCGGTTTCTCCGGTCTGATGCTCGCCATTACCCCGGCTGACCAGCAGTACCAGGATGCCTATTTCGTGGTGGCGCATTTCCACTATGTACTGGTGTCTGGTGCGCTCTTCTCCATGTTCGCTGGTGCTTATTACTGGCTGCCGAAGTGGACCGGCCATATGTACAACACCAAGCTGGCCAACTGGCACTTCTGGAATTCCCTGCTGTCCGTGAACCTGCTGTTCTTCCCCATGCACTTCGTGGGTCTGGCCGGCATGCCGCGTCGCTATGCCGACTACTCGCAGCAGTTCGCCGATCTCAATTTCTGGATTTCCATTGGCGGCTTCTGGTTCGGTCTGTCGCAGCTGCTTTTCCTGGCAGTGCTGCTGACTGCCAAGAAGGGCCCGAAAGTGGATGCCCAGGTATGGGAAGGTGCAGAAGGTCTGGAATGGACCGTGCCCAGCCCGGCGCCTTACCACACGTTTGAAGATCCTCCTGTCGTCAAGTAAGCGGCAGGCGTAAAAGATTTTGCCGGGCATGGATGCTCGTCACCTGAAGGTGCTGTGACGGCATGAGCGAGGCGCAGAAAAAGGCAGAGCCCACGACCGCCGAGAGTAATCGGCGTTTACTGGTCCGGTTGGGACTGGTGGTGGTGGGGATGTTTGTTTTTGCCGTCTTCCTCATGCCGCCGATTTACGATGCCTTTTGCGAGCTCACCGGCCTTAATGGCAAGGGCTCGAACAAGGCAGCAGTGGCTTCGGTGCGGGAAGATGATTCCCGGACAGTGAATGTAGAGTTTCTGGTGGATACGGATGCGGCTTTGCCCTGGGAATTCCGCAAGGGTGAGCCGGCAGTCAGTGTGCATCCGGGGGTCATCACGAAAACGATGTTTTACGTGAAAAACCTGGACGGCAAAGCGGTGACAGGAAGGGCCATTCCCTCGATTTCACCGAATGAAGCTGCCAAGTATTTGAAGAAGACGGAGTGCTTCTGCTTTCAGGAGCAGCGCCTGGATGGTGGTGAAGAAAAAGAAATGCCCATGATCTTTTATGTGGATCCGGCAATTCCCAAGCACATCACCACCATCACGCTCTCCTACAAGTTTTATAACATGAACAAACCCTGAGCGAAGGGAGACAACAGATGTCTGAGCACCACAGCCCCGCCGCAAGCGGCGAGAAGCCAACCCGTTATTACGTGCCGGCCTCCAGTCCCTGGCCCATGCTGGGATCCTTCATTCTTTTCATTCTGGTCATTGGTGCCGGCAGCCTGATCCAGGGCCATGGCGTGACGGATCTCAGCCATGGTCTGCAGTCCAATGGCGCCGGCAAATTCTGGTGGCTTTTCCCCATCGGTCTTTTCGGTGTGTTCTTCCTGATGTGGCGCTGGTTCGGCGACACCGTGCGCGAAAGTCTGGGGAACAAGAACTCCGCGCAGATGGACCGCTCCTACCGTCAGGGCATGACCTGGTTCATCTTCTCCGAAGTGATGTTCTTCGCAGCCTTCTTCGGTGCCCTGTTCTATGCCCGCTGGCTGATCGTGCCTTGGCTGGGTGGTGAAGGCTCTCGTGGCATGATGACACATGAAGTGCTGTGGCCCGACTTCCAGGCCATGTGGCCACTGGTGAAGACTCCGGCCGGCACAGTGACCGAGGCCATGAGCCCTTGGGGCCTGCCTTTCATCAATACCGTCATCCTGCTGATTTCTTCCGTGACCCTGACGATTTCGCACCATGCCCTGCTGGTGGGTGATCGCGCCAAGCAGCGCAACTTCCTGGCAGTCACTTTCATCCTCGGCCTGATCTTCCTGGGCCTGCAGGCTGAAGAATATATCCACGCTTACACCCATATGGGTCTGACGCTGAAGTCCGGTATCTACGGCTCCACCTTCTTCATGCTCACCGGCTTCCACGGCCTGCATGTGACCATCGGCACCATCATGCTGATCATCATGTTCGTGCGTACGCTGAAGGGCCATCTGACACCGGACAACCATTTCGCGTTTGAAGCAGCGGCATGGTACTGGCACTTTGTGGACGTGGTGTGGCTATTCCTCTTCGTGGCGGTCTACTGGTTCTGACCGCTGCTTACGCAGGCTGCACAAAAAAGCCCGGATTTATCCGGGCTTTTGTTTTTCAATGCGGGCCGGCATGGCCGGTTGCATGAGTTTGCGGGCTTTGCTCTTAGCGCGGTGCTGTCGCGGTGGCGGCGGGCACTTGTACCTGTGGCAGACCATGTGGAGCGATAAGGCCGAACCAGGACGCGATGAACAGGCCGAGAATGATGGCGATGGAAAAGCCCAGTCGCCAGATCAGGAATTTCAGGGTTTTTTGCGACTCACCGGGGCCGCCCTTCATCAGGTGGTAAAGCGCAGTAAACAGGCTGAAGAGCACGGCCAGCATGGCCAGCAGCACGATGATCTTGATCCACATGGCAAAACCTTTTGGTCTGGCCCGGCCGCGCAGGCGGCGGGAGTCGGCGAGTGCGGGAGTGTAATTGATGCGAGGCCTGCTCACTAAGCAATTGCGTATCCGCATGGGCAGCCGTGTCTGGCAGCCGCGTCTGGGTATCTTGTTGCTGGGCCTGCTGGCGGTGGCGTTTTTCTGTCGCCTGGGCTTCTGGCAAATGGGGCGTGCGCTGGAGAAGGAGCAGATGACCGCACGCTATGAGCAGCGCCTGCATCTGCCGCCTCTCTCCTTGTCGCAGTTGCTGGCACAAGGCGCCGATCTGGAAGATTTTCCGGTGCGTTTGCAGGGGCGCTATGACAATAGCCGTCTCGTCTATCTCGACAACCAGCCCCATGGCCCCGTCGCCGGCTTTCATGTCTATACCGTGTTTTTCCCCGATGGCGATTCCAACGGCATTCTGGTCAACCGTGGCTGGGTGCCGGTAGGCAGCGATTTCCAGAAACTGCCGCCTGTGCCGGTTGCTGAGGCGGCCGTGGTCACCGGCAGCGTGGCCCTGCCATCCCCTTATTTCACCGTGGGTGAACCGGATTACCGGCAACGTCCCCTGCGCGTTTCCCGTCTGGAGATGTCGCCGTTATCGGCGGCGCTTGGTGTACAATTGCGCCCCTTTGTCATACGGCTGGATGCGGCCGCGGCCGATGGTTTCCGCCGTGAATGGTCGCCGGCAGCCCGTCTGGGCATGCCCCCGGAAAAGCACCGGGCCTATGCCTTCCAGTGGTTCAGTCTGGCCTTCACCGTGCTGGTGGTGCTGGTGGTCGTGAACCTGCGCAAGAGCGGTAGTCGAAACGATGAGTGAAAAGATTCCCGCGAGCCCGGTCAATCCGGCACAGGCTCGCAAGAACAAGATCCTGCTGCTGCTTTTGCTGGCCAGCTTTGTTGTGCCCTTTATCGTGGGCGAATTTGCCTACAAGAAGCATTGGTACAAGGGGGGCGAGACCAACAAGGGCCAGCTGTTGCAGCCGCCCCTGGCTTTTGCCGAACTGCAGGCCCGTGCTGCGGATGGCAAGACGCTGGATGTGACCTTTGCCAAGGACAGCTGGTGGATGCTCTATGTGCTGCCCGCTGATTGTGCCGCTGCTTGCCGCAACCGTCTTTTCCAGATGCGCCAGTCACCGCTGGCACTGGGCAAGGAGGGCGATCGTCTGCGCGCCGTGCTCGTGGTAACCGGGCCGATAGCGGCAGAAACCGAAGACCTGCTGCAAAAGGAATTTTCCGCTTTCCAGCGGGTCCAAGCTTCGATTGCTCAGGTCGACAAGGTGATGGCGCCCGCGACAGCCAATGCCAGTCAGGCCGGTCTGCTTTACCTCATGGATCCCATGGGCTGGATCATGCTGACTTATCCGCCGGAAGCGGATGAGAAAACCTCCATCATCAAGGCAGAGGACGCGCTTGATGACCTGCGAAAAATGCTGAAGAACTCCCGAATTGGCTAACTCCACTTTCCGGCCCACGAGCGGGGCGCGACTCTGGCTGACACGGCTGGCGGTCATCACCGTATTCATCACCGCCATTGTGGTGGCGCTGGGCGCCTGGACGCGTTTGTCCGATGCTGGCCTCGGCTGCCCGGACTGGCCGACCTGCTATGGCTCCATCACGGTGCCGCTGTCCGAGCAGGCCATTGCGCGTGCGCATGAGCTGTACCCGGATCAGCCATTTGTGGCGGCCAAAGCCTGGCCGGAAATGATCCATCGCCATTTCGCCAAGACCATAGGCCTGCTCTGTATCGCCATGGCGGGCTTTGCGATTTATGCCGCGCGCCGTGAAAAGGATGTGCCGGTCAAACACGCCGTTTTCCTGCTCTTGCTGGTCTGTCTCCAGGGCGCCTTCGGTGCCTGGACGGTGACCATGAAACTGTTCCCGCCCGTGGTCACCGGGCATCTGCTTTTCGGCTTTGCCAGTTTCACCACCATGTTCCTGCTGGCCCTGCGTCTTTCGCCTTTCCTGCGCAGCAGTGGCGATGTGGCGGCCCGCAAACTGCTGCCGTTGGCCGTGCTGGCCATGCTGGTGCTGGTGTTGCAGATTGCGCTCGGAGGCTGGACGGCTTCCAACTATGCCGCCACGGTTTGTATTGAGTTGCCGGTGTGTCAGTCGGGCTGGCAGCAGTGGCTGAATTTCCCGGATGCCTTTGCCATACACACCTACGAAGGCACTACCTTTGAATTTGCGCCGCATCTGGATGCGGCCGCCAAGCTCACCATCCATGTCAGCCATCGCATTGGTGCCATGGTGACTACGGCCGTGCTGTTCCTGCTGGCGCTTTTGCTGCTGGCGCGTGGCGCAGGCCGTTATCGCCGTTTTGCCTGGACCTTGTTGCTGGTGCTGGCGTTGCAGGTGGGGCTGGGTGTTTCCAATATCGTGTTCCATTTGCCGCTGGCGGTGGCGGTGGCGCATAACGTGGTGGCCTTGCTGCTCTTGCAAGTGCTGGTGGCTCTGACTTTCAGCTTGAGCCAGGAGCGAGCGCCGCAAATTGCCAAAGCGGTTGCCCGTCAGCCCAGACCCCAGTTCCAGTCTCAGCGTGGCCGTCGCCAAACGGCACGCCCGGAGCGTAAAAAATCATGACGACTCTCATCGAGAAACCGGCAGTGGATAAGCCGCTGTGGCGCGCCTACTGGGAGCTGACCAAGCCAGGCGTAGTTGCCCTGCTTATGGTGACGGCTGTGATAGGCATGTTCCTGGCCACGCCCGGTATGGTGCCGCTGCGCGTGCTGGTGCTGGGCTCGCTGGGCCTAGCCCTGTCCATGATGGCTTCAGCCGTGGTGAACCAGGTCATGGATCAGCGCATCGATGCCATCATGGCGCGTACGCAGAATCGTCCCTTGGTTGAGGGGCGCGTCAACACGCGTGCAGCGCTCTTTTTTGCCGCTGTGCTCTGCGTGCTGTCCCTGCTTATCCTGGATGTTTTCATCAATCGCCTGACGGCGGTGCTGACGTTCTTCGGCATCGTCGGCTACGCCTTCGTCTATACGCTCTGGCTCAAACGTGCGACGCCGCAGAATATCGTGATCGGTGGTCTGGCCGGCGCCATTCCGCCCCTGCTGGGATGGACCGCCGTTACCGGTGAAGTGCATCCACATGCCTTGCTGCTGGTGCTCATCATCTTTGCCTGGACGCCGCCGCATTTCTGGGCGCTGGCGATACACCGCCGCGACGAATACGCCAAGGCCGATATCCCCATGCTGCCGGTCACCCATGGTCTGGATTTCACCAAGACTTCGGTGCTGCTCTATACCGTCATCCTGCTGCTGACCGCGCTGCTGCCCTATCTCACCGGCATGAGCGGCATCATCTATCTGGTCGGCTCCAGCATACTCGGCGCCATTTTTCTGGCCTATGCCATCAAGCTCAAGTTCCGCAATGATCCGAAGGTGCCCATGAAGACCTTCGGTTACTCCATCACCTATCTTTTCCTGCTTTTCCTGCTTTTGCTGGTGGATCACTACTTTCGTATTAATCTGATCTGAGTGTTGGCAGGCGCGGCGCTTGCCGGTTCTGCCAACTATTCGGCATTCTCTTGTCTCTCCCGTCCAGCTGCGTAATTTCACGCTAGTAGGGAACTTCCTGCGCTGTTATGTTCCGGCCGTGCTTGTCCATTTGGGTGACAAGTCCTGGAGGGAGAACCCTGCATGGTCGGTTTGCTGCTGTTTCTCGCGGTACTGGTTGCTATCGCTTTTTACTTTGTTGGGATCTTCAACGGACTGGTAACCCTGCGTAACCGCTTCAAGAATGCCTACGCCCAGATCGATGTGCAGCTGCAGCGCCGTTACGAGCTGATTCCCAATCTGGTGGAAACCGCCAAGGCCTATCTCGCCCACGAAAAAGATACGCTGACCAATGTGATTGCTGCCCGTAACTCGGCCGCTGCGGCTGCGAAAGCCGTGGCCGGTTCGCCGGACAATGCGGCCATGGTAGAGAAGCTGGGGCAGGCCGAAGGCGTGCTCGGTGCTTCGCTGGGGCGTTTGCTGGCGGTGTCGGAAAGCTATCCCGATCTCAAGGCCAACCAGACCATGCAGCAGCTGATGGAGGAGTTGTCGTCCACGGAAAACCGTGTCGGCTTTGCCCGCCAGGCCTTTAACGATGCTGTCATGGAGTACAACATCAAGCGCGAGCAGTTCCCCAACTTCTTCATTGCCGGCGCTTTCGGCTTCCAGCTGGCGGCCCAGCTGGAGATTCCTGACGTGGAAGCGCGCAAGCCGGTCAAAGTGAGCTTCTAAGTCCGGTCGCACGCTCATGAATTTCTTCGAGCATCAGGCAAACGCCCGGCGTCAGACCGGGCGTTTGCTTGTCTATTTCACGCTGGCCGTTGTGCTCACCATTGCGGCCGTAAACACCGGCCTGTTTGTGCTTGGCAGTCTCATCAATGCCTCCCATGGTCATTGGTACTGGCACGACTGGTCAGCGCAGGCCGTGGTCGCGGTCTTGCTGGTGGTACTGGGCGGCAGCCTGCTTGAGTTTTTGCGTTTGCGTGGTGGCGGCAAGGCGATTGCCGAGCTGATGGGCGGGCGCCGCATTGATTTTGCGACCACGGATGCCAAAGAGCGCCAGTTCATCAATGTCGTCGCCGAGATGGCCATTGCTTCGGGCGTGCCGGCTCCGGTGCTTTATGTGATGGAGCGTGAATACGGCATCAATGCTTTTGTCGCCGGTCTCAATATGGATGAAACGGTGATGGTGGTTACGGCCGGTGCGCTCGATGCGTTTGATCGTGACGAGTTGCAGGCGGTGGTGGGGCATGAGTTCAGTCATATCCTGAACGGCGATATGCGTCTCAATGTGCGTCTCATGGCCTTGCTGGCCGGCATCCTGGCCATAGGCCAGATTGGCGGCTTCATGATGCGGGTCGGTGCTGATTTCGGCTCATCAGGCAGTAGTTCCTCGCGCCGTGATCGCGGTTTTTCGCCGCATCTGATTGCGCTGGGTTTCATGCTCTGGGCGATAGGTGCGTTGGGCTTGTTCTTTGGTCGTCTCATCAAGGCCGCCATCTCGCGTCAGCGTGAATTCCTGGCCGATGCCTCCAGTGTGCAATTCACGCGCAATCCGGATGGTCTGGCCTCGGCGCTGCTGAAAATCAGGAATGGCAGCCAGCAATCCTGGCTGGGCAATGTGCGTGCCGAATCCATGAGCCATATGTGTTTTGGCGAAACCCTGCGCTTTTCCGATTTTTTTGCCACCCACCCGCCACTGGAAGAGCGCATTGCGGTATTGGGCAAGCACTATCTTGTGCGTGATCGCGCGCGCCAGCGTGTACAGCGCCGGCAAACGGAAACGGCAGCCCAGGTAGCCTTGGCACAGGAGCTGCCGTTGGCGGAAAAGCCGCGGGATCTGCCGCCCATTCCTTTTATCGATAATCCGGCCATGCCATCAGCGCCACAGATGCTGGCACTGGCAGCGCCTGCAGCTGCGCTGGTGGCGCGTGCGGGAACGGTGCGGCCGGAGGAGCTGGAGTCGGCGCGCGAGCTGCATCGTCGTTTGCCTGTCGGCATACAGCAGGCGCTGCAGGGGAGTGCTGGTGCACAGGCCTTGTTGTACGCACTGATGGCCAGACAGAGTGCCGCGCCAGAGGCGGTGGTACAGGCCTTCCTGCAAAAGCAGGAGCCGCAGTTGCTGGCCCAGGTGAATATTCTTTTTCGCCTGCTGGAGGGTTTGGATCTCTGCTATGCACTGCCTCTGACCGAGCTTGCCCTGCCGCGCCTGCAATTACTGGATGCCGCAACACAGCGCAGTTTTCTCGGTCGTCTGCAGGCGTTTGCCCAACTGGATCGCCGTCTCAGTACTTTTGAATTTGCCCTGCTCATGCTGTTGCGCAAGCAGTTGCATATCGGCCCCAAACCCAGGGCTGTGAAGCTGGCACAGTGCACGCCGCTGGTGGCCTCCATGGTGGCGACTTTCCTGCGCACGGGCGGTATGGAAGGTGAAAAACTGGAGCGTACTTATCTGCGCCTTATGCGCACTGTGACAATGGCGCCACCGGCTTTGCCGGGACAGGAATTCACCCGTCTTTCGCAGTTGGCCATGGGCATGCAGGTGTTGGGTGGCTTGTCGCTGGTGGAGCGCAGGAGTTTGCTGGAACTGGCGGCAACAGCTGTGCTGGCGGATGCGGAAATACGGCTGGAGGAATATGAATTGCTGCGTGTGGTAGCGGCGCTTCTGGACTGCCCCATGCCCAAGCTTGCGGCATGAAATGCCCTGCATCGGTGCGGTTTGCAGGCTGGATGACAGGCGTGTGAACACCGTTTTCGGGACGATTGCAAGGCGCTTGCATTCCGTGTCTAATCGGGCCGTTCCGTTGTAAACGACTATCACGAACCGGATGTTCAAAACAGGCGGTTGCTGTGGATGGGATGCTTCAGCGGCGGTCTGAATTAGTTTGAGGTTCGCAACAATGTCTAATCGTGAACAGGGCACCGTCAAGTGGTTCAACGATGCCAAAGGTTTCGGCTTTATCCAGCGTCCGGGTGGTGAAGATGTGTTCGTGCATTTCCGCGCCATTCGCGGTGACGGCCATCGCTCGCTGAAGGACGGCCAGAAGGTCGAATTCACCGTGGTGAAGGGCCAGAAGGGTTTCCAGGCCGAAGACGTCCAGCCGATCGACTGAAAACCGGATAAAGCCCCGCCCTCAAAAGCGGGGCTTTGTTTTTTTCATCGTTACCTTTCTTTCATGCCAGATGCAGGATGCATACTGGTCATGTCTTCTATTTTTCTTTTCTCCATTTCGTCTGCGACGCTGTTCTGCCGATAGGGCAGTACGCTGGCCGCTTCTTCGGCATAGCGCCTGACGGCCACGCTTTCTTCCTGAACAAAACGCTGAATTGCCGTCCGGAATCCCGGCTCTTCCAGCCAGTGCAAGGAGTGGGTCAGTCGCGGGGCAAAACCGCGCAGCAATTTGTGCTCGCCCTGTGTGCCCGGATCAAAGTCACGCAAGCCCAGCTCCATGCAGAACTCCATTCCCTGGTAATAGCAAAGCTCGAAGTGCAGGCCGTCTGCCCGGCGCAGACAGCCCCAGTAGCGTCCATACAGCGTGCTGGCGTTGTGCAGGAAGAGGGCGCTGGCCATGGGGCCGTCGCTGTCTTCGGCCAGGGCCAGCATGAGCTGCGAGGGCTGGGCCGCGGCCAGCTGCCGGAAGAAGTCGCGGTTGAGGTAAGGGCGTTGGCCGTGTTCGAAATAGGTCTGCTGGTAGCAGGCCCAGAAGAAGTCCCAGTCTGCCTCGCTGATCTCCTGGCCGCGCAGGCGGCGGCATCGGACGCCGGCCTCCTGCAGCAGCCGGCGTTCACGCCGCAGGTCCTTGCGTTTCTTGCTGGTGAGGAGGGCGAGGAAGTCCTCGAAGTTGCGATAGTCCCGGTTTTCCCAGTGGAAGCGGCAACCTTCGCGCCGGGCCAGGCCGGCCTCTGCTCCAGCCGCCAGCCACTCTTCTTCCACGAAGAGGCCATGCCAGCCGGAAAGCGCTTGCGAGCTGCATTCGGCCTTGATGGCTTCCAGCACCGTGCTTATCCAGTCTGATGGCTTTTCGCCAGAAGCCAGCAGGAGGCGCGGGCCCGGTACCGGCGTAAAGGGAATGGCGCTCACGAGTTTCGGGTAGTAGGGCAGGCCGTGGCGCTCGTAGGCGCCGGCCCAGGCATGGTCGAAGACGTATTCGCCCCGTGAGTCCTGTTTGCGGTAGAGCGGCAGCAGGGCCAGAGGCTGGTCATCACGCTCAAACAGGAGGTGGCAGGGCTGCCATGCCGTCGCGGGGCCGACAGCGCCGGAGCTCTCCAGCGCCTTGAGAAAACCGGGGTGCAGGAAGGGGTCGGCAGGGCAGCAATTCAGCAGCAGCTCGCCAGCCTCGGCGATGCTGGAAAGGCGCCGCCAGGAAGGCGCTGTCATAGGTATAAGCCTAATGGAAACAAGTGCTTGAAATGCGTAAGCTTGGGCGTTGCATTTTGGGCGGTCAAGGACCTGACTCCCCATGTATGCGGTTTGCCGGTTGTTAGTGGTTATTCCATCGCCGGTTTTTTTGCCTTGTGGCATTCAAGGACTTCTTCAATGAAAAAGAAACACATCATCGTGCTGATCTATATCGCACTGGCACTGGGCGCCGCGATCAATGGCGTGGTCATGATGCTGGCTCCCGACTCCTGGTTTCACGCCATGCCGGTGCCGCTGGAAAAAGGCGCTACGCCTTTTTACTTCATTTATCTTCTGGGCATCGCCAGTCTGACGGTTTCACCGCTTTTCTACTGGTGCTCGCGAAATCTGAAAAAGCGCAAACCGGTGCATCTGGCGCTGACATTTTTCATGGTGGGCGTTGCCACGGTGACCGCGTCGGATGTGGCGCTGGCTCCCGTCATTCCGGCTGAGCCCGCATTCTGGTTGCCGCTTTTATCGCTGGTTTTCCTGCCCGCCCTCATCATGCTGGTCATGGCGCTGCCACCACTGCCGGCCAGGGTGAAAGGCCCGCGCGAGCAGGGACTGGTGAAGTGGTTCAATGCCACCAAGGGTTTCGGTTTCATCACGCGTGCCCAGGGCGACGATGTGTTTGTGCATTACCGCTCCATACGTGGCGAAGGACACCGCACCCTGCGCGAAGGCCAGAAAGTGGAGTTCGTGGTGATGAAGGGTGAGAAAGGCCTGCAGGCCGAAGATGTACAGCCGCTCTGAGCCGCTGTGCGCGGCAGGAAATCAAAAATGACGACAACGAAAAAACGCTATCACGAGCCGGCCCCGCAGATTGATGTCGAAGAATTCCGCAAGGTGGTGCAAAGCCGCCGCTCGGTGCGCAAGTTTGACGACACGCCGATACCGGATGCTGTCCTCAACGATTGCATAGACCTGGCCCTGCTGGCGCCCAACTCTTCCAATCTGCAGCCCTGGGAATTCCATGTGGTGAAAACCCCGGCCCTGCAGAAAGAACTGGCCGATGCCTGCCTGGCCCAGAATGCAGCGACCACGGCCAAGGCGCTGGTGGTGATAGTGGCGCGTCTGGATACCTGGCATGAGCACAGCGACATGATGCTGGATGCATGGCCGCTGGAAACGGCCATGCCCAAGATCGTCGACAACTACTACCGCAAATTCGCCAAGATCCATTACACGCAGGGGCCGCTGAATTCTTTCGGTCTCGGCAAGCGCGCCTTTGCCTCGGTGGCAGGCCTCAAGCGTGCCGTGCCGCGTGGTCCCTTCACCCATGCCGACATGCGCGTATGGGCCGCCAAGACCGTGGCGCTGGCTTCCGAGAATTTCATGCTGGCCATGCGTGCCCATGGCTTCGATACCTGCCCCATGGAAGGTTTTGACGAGCACCGCGTGCGACGCCTGCTCAAGCTGTCTGGTGACAGCTTCGTGGTGATGGTCGTGGGTTGTGGCAAGCGTGCGTCTGACGGCATTTATCACCCGCGTATACGTTTTGAGCGCGAACGCTTCGTGAAGGAACACTGAGCATGAAAAAGCTGACATGGACGGCCGTGATACTTGCTGTATTGGGCGTGGGCTTGTTTATCGGGCGCAACTATCTCGGCCTGACCGATATCCCGGCCAGCACCCTGCGCGAGCAGTATGGCAACGGTGCCTATTTTGTGGATGTGCTGGGCACACAGGTGCGTGTGAAAGAGGCCGGGCAGGGCGAGCCGTTGTTGCTGCTGCATGGCTTTGCCTCTTCTGCTGATACCTGGGATGGCTGGCTGGCGCGTCTGTCGCCGCATTACCGCGTGATTGCTGTTGATGTGGCGCCGTTTGCCGTGACCGGTCCCTTGCCGGGCCGCACCATGTCGCCGGCCGAGTTGCAGAACTTCATGGATGCGCTGGTGCAGAAGCTGGGACTGTCGCAGTTCTATCTCGGTGGCAATTCCCTGGGCGGCTATATCTCCTGGAATTACGCCCTGCGTCATCCGGAGCAGGTGAAAAAACTCATCCTGGTGGATGCTGCCGGCTATCCCATGGCAGCGCCTTTGCCGGTCAAACTCATGCAGACACCGGTGCTGCGTGATATCACGGCGCATCTCTCGCCGCGCTTCATCGTTGCGCAAAGTGTGCGCGATGTTTATGGCCATCCGGAAAACGTGACCGAGGCACAAATCCAGCGCTATCACGACATGATGCGTCGGGAAGATGCCCGTGCTGCTGTTTCCGATCTGGTCAGCAGTCTTGATTTCAATGCTGCCGGCATCACCGCGATCAAAGTACCCACCCTGATTTTGTGGGGGGCTCGTGACAAATGGATTCCGCCTGAACATGCCGCCTTTTTTCATCGCGACATCGCCGGCAGCCAGCTCATCATGTATGACGAGCTGGGTCACATCCCCATGGAAGAAGACCCGGGCCGCACCTCTCTGGATGCTGCCCGTTTCCTGATGGGCGCAACGTCTGCTCCCGTCCCTGCTGTTTCCGCTTCTTTGTGAGTTCCTCTTCTGTGAGTACTGAAAGCCAAGACCGTTTCCATTACGACCCCACCGGCTGGGATGCCGCCAGCTACGATGTGCCGGCAGAGGAAGGGAAGCTGCGCTTTTCTGATCTCGGCTTGCCGACGCCCGTGCTGCATGCCATTGCCGATCTGGGTTTCCAGTACTGCACACCCATCCAGCAGCGTGTGCTGCGCTTCACCATGAGTGGCCACGATTCCATAGGTCGTGCCCAGACCGGCACCGGCAAGACGGCAGCTTTCCTGCTCACCATACTCACCGACCTGCTGAAGAATCCGCCGGATGAAGAGCGTTATACCGGTGAGCCGCGAGCCCTCATTCTCGCGCCGACGCGTGAGCTGGCCATGCAGATTGCCAAGGATGCCCAGTCCCTGGCCAAGTACACCGACCTCAAGATCGTCACCGTGCTGGGCGGCATGGATTACGACAAGCAGCGCAAGCAGCTCACCGAGGATTTCGTGGACATCGTGGTGGCGACACCGGGCCGTCTCATCGATTTCGCCGGCAAGCAAGATGTCTATCTGGATCGTGTGGAAACGCTGGTGATTGATGAAGCCGACCGCATGCTGGACATGGGCTTCATTCCCGATGTGAAGCGCATCGTGCGCATGACGCCACCCAAGTCGAGTCGCCAGACCCTGCTGTTCTCCGCCACTTTCACGCGTGATGTGATCAATCTCGCCGAGCAGTGGACCCATAACGCCATCAAGGTGGAAATCGAGCCCGAAAGCGTGACCACGGAGAATGTGGAGCAGCTGGTCTATATCACGACCACGGAAGACAAATACAAGCTGCTCTACAACCTCATCGTGCAGAACAATCTCGAGCGCGTGATGGTGTTTGCCAATCGTCGTGACCAGACGCGCAAGCTTTCGGAAATGCTGCGGGATCACCGCATTTCCTGTGCCCTGCTTTCGGGTGATGTGCCGCAGGACAAGCGCGTGAAGACGCTGGAAAATTTCCGTGCCGGCAAGATCAAGGTACTGGTGGCGACGGATGTGGCCGGTCGTGGCATCCATGTGGATGGTGTCAGCCATGTGGTGAATTTCACCCTGCCTGAACAGACCGATGACTATGTGCACCGCATAGGCCGTACCGGCCGTGCCGGCACTTCCGGTACCAGTGTGAGCTTCGCCTGTGAGGATGATGCCTTCATGATTCCCAAGATCGAGGAGGCCATAGGCCGCAAGCTGCCCAGCAAATATCCGGAAGAGGAATTGCTGACTCCCATTCCGCCCGTTCGTGGTGAACGCCAGCGCAATAGCGACAAGGATGCTCAGGAATGAGCTGGCAGCGCATTGCGCCTGAGGCTGCTGCCGAGCTGATTGCCACGCGCCAGCCGGCGCTGGTGGATGTGCGCGATGAGCATTCCTTTCGCGCGGCCCGTATTCCCGGAGCCCTGCGTCTGGATAACCAGTCGGTGCAGGATTTCATTGAGGACACGGACAAGTCTGTGCCGGTGCTGGTGTATTGCTATCACGGCAATTCCAGCCAGAGTGCAGCGGCGTGGTTGTCGGAAAAGGGCTTTGTCGAGGTCTACAGCCTGGATGGCGGCTTCGAGTACTGGCGTGGCCAGTATGCAGTAGAGTCGTAAGCAAGAGTGTTAGACCACCATAAAAAGCCCGCATTTTTGCGGGCTTTTTTATGGTGCAGGCTCAGGGCCAGCTTTGCTCGAGAATCTGCCGCAGGGCCAGTATCAACTGGCTTTCTGCATTGTCACTGGCGGTGATGAAGCTCAGGTCGGCTTTCAATTCCAGATCGGGAAGGACAATGATCCGCCCCTGTCGTGCCAGTTCACCGGCCTGTGGTTCGCGCATCAGCGCGAGACCGAGGCCGGCCATGACCAGCTCGGGGAAATCAGCTTCCTGACCACCGGCCAGCACGGTTTTCGGATGCAGATTGTGTTGGCGCCAGAACTCCTGTTGCAGGGTGTGCTGGGCGGAAAACGGCAGCGCACCTATCCATGGCAGCTTGCCCAAGCTGCGCACATCGCCACTGATTTTTTCCTGCCAGTCCGGTGGCGCGATCACGCTGAAATGCAGCGTGGCCAGTGGCCAGCTCGCGACATTGCTATAGGGATTACGACCTATGAAAAAGCCGGCATCCAGCTCCTTCTTGCGCACGAGATTGAGGATGTCGCCGGACAGTCCCGGGCGCAGCTCTATGTCCAGCAGGGGATAACTGTCATGCAGGGTGCGGCAGAGTGGCCCCATGCGCAGCAGTCCCGGTGTCAGCGTGGTGCCCAGACGCAGGCGGGCGCGGGTATTGCCCGCCATCTGTTGTGCGCTTTCACGCAGGTGACGGGCGCCGGCCAGCAGGGTGCGGGCTTCTTCAATCAGTTCACTGCCGGCCCGGGTCAGGGCCACGCCGCCGGCAATACGTTCGAAGAGCGGCAGGCCGAATTCTTCTTCCAGTGCCTTGATCTGGGCGGTAACCGCCGGCTGGCTGAGATGCAGTACCTCGGCGGCTTGCGTGAGGTTGCCGTGCTCGGCCACGGTCACAAAGGTACGAAGCTGGTAAAGCTCCATTCGGCACCTCTTCCTGGGGCCTGTTTGAGGCCGTATGAGAGTGTTTTATCGGGGTTTTTGACCCCGGTTTTCCAGTCTGACAATCACGCTTAAGTGACTGCTTCGACATGAATTTTCCTGTGCTGTATCAGCCTAGATTATTTTTCGCATAAAAAAATACGATTGGCTCAGCGCTTTGTTGCCTGCCTAGTCTCCAGCCATCCCAAAAATAGGGGCGGCCCGACGGATATGAGGACCGCCCAAGAATAATCACAACAGCGGCAGGAGAGCAGCATGAATCAGTCAGCAATAGACTGGGCGGCGATAGAGGCCGATCCGCGTTTTCAAAATCTGCATCGCCGAAAAAGCCGATTCCTCTGGAGTCTGATGGCATTTTCACTTTTTTATTATCTGCTGCTGCCCTTGGGTGCCGCCTATACGCCTGAGCTTTTCCACAAGCAGGTGTGGGGGCCTTTGAATTTCGGTCTCTTCTTTGCGCTGTCGGAATTTGTCGTGGCCTGGGGCGTGGCGGTGATTTATTCGCGTCGTGCCAATCGTGAGTTCGATGCACTGGCTGCTGAAATCGTCAAAGCCTATGGAGGGGTTCGTCATGAATAACTCCATCACCAGAACCCTTTCAAAACTCCTTTTTTCTCTTGCTTTACTGCTGCCAGCCCTCAGCCTGGCGGCTGACGAAGGCGCGGTAGCGCCGCAATATCGCTTCCTCACTTTCCTCGTGTTCGGTTCCATCATTGCGCTGACCATGTATGTCACCTTCCTGGCGGCCAAGCGCGTGCATTCGGCTTCCGATTTTTATACGGCCGGTGGAGGCATCTCCGGTCTGCAGAATGGCTGGGCCATTGCCGGTGATTATCTTTCGGCTGCGTCCTTCCTCGGCATTGCCGGTCTGATTTCGCTCTATGGTTATGACGGTTTCATGTATTCCGTGGGCTTCCTCATGGCCTATATCACCGTGCTGCTGGTGATTGCCGAGCCCTGCCGCAATATCGGCAAATACACGTTGGCCGACATCCTGGCTTATCGCAACGATCCCAAGAAAACGCGCGTCTTCGGTGCCATTTCCGTGATCACCGTGTCCACGATTTATCTCACCGCGCAGATGGTGGGCGGCGGCGTGTTGGTGAAGACGCTGATCGGTATCGATTACGAGGTTTCCGTGATCGTGGTGGGTGTGCTCATGCTGGCCTATGTGCTGTTTGGCGGCATGGTGGCCACGACCTGGGTGCAGATCATCAAGGCTGTTTTGCTGGTGCTGGCTTCCATTGTGCTGGTGATGCTGGTGTGGGCTCCTTACGGATTTTCTTTCCCGGGCTTTCTGCAAGCGGCTGTGGGTGATGCCAAGGTACAGGCACAAGTGGCCAAGCTCCTGGGAGATTCCTCCAGCAATATGTCGGCGGCTGAATTGGGCCAGCGTTTCCTCGAGCCCGGTCTCTATCTGAAAGATCCGCTGGACCAGATTTCTCTCGGCTTGGCGCTGGTGCTGGGCACGGCCGGTCTGCCGCATATCCTCATGCGTTTCTTCACCGTGCCGACAGCACAGGAAGCGCGTAAATCCGTGATCTGGGCCATGGGCATCATCGGCGGTTTCTATGTGCTGACCATATTCCTGGGTCTGGGTGCGGCCATCAAAGTTGGTGCGCCGGAAATCTCCGGCATAGACAAGGGCGGCAATATGGCGGCACCGCTGCTCGCGCAATATCTCGGCGGTGGTGCGGATTCCATGCTGGGTAATTTGTTCCTCGCTTTTGTTGCCGCGGTTGCCTTTGCCACCATCGTGGCCGTGGTTGCCGGCCTTGTGCTCGCTGCTGCCAGCGCCATGGCACATGATCTTTATGTGGGCGTGATACGTGAGGATCATGTTTCTGCGCAGGAGCAGGTGCGTGCAGCACGTATTGCCACCGTGCTGGTGGGTGCACTGGCCATCGTCATCGGCATTGCGGCCAAGGGCCAGAATGTGGCGCATCTCGTGGGTCTGGCTTTTGCGGTGGCGGCCAGCGCCAATCTGCCCTGCATCGTGCTCACGCTGTACTGGCGTCGTTGCAATACCGGCGGCATCATCGCCGGCATGGTGGTGGGGACCTGTACTGCCATCGCGCTGGTGCTGGTCTCGCCCAATATGACCTATCCGCTGAAAGTGCGTGCTGATGCCGAAAAAGTGCTGGCAGCAGCGCCGGCCAAGCATGCCGAGCTGGATACCAAACTGCAGGCAACTGCTCCGGAAGAGCGCAGCAAGGTGGAAAAGGCCATTGCCAAGCTTGAGAAGGATGTGAAGAAGGCTGAGGATGATCTGGCGAAAAATGCGGGCAAGACCACCTCGCTGGTGGGTCTGGAAAAGCCGCTGATTCCGCTCAAGAATCCGGGCATCATTTCTATCCCGCTGGGCTTCCTCGCGGTTTTTCTGGGCTCGCTGCTCTGGCGTCGTGACGAGCGTGCTGATGAGCTCTGGGATGAAATCTATGTGCGGCAGAATACCGGCATAGGCGCCGAGAAAGCGCAGAAGCACTGACACAGAAGAAAACCGGTGCCACATCGATCGCAAAGATCGGTGTGGCAGCGGGAAAACGAAAATAACGCAGGCGCTGCAGGGAAAGCTGGTAGCGCCTTCCAAGGAGACACGACATGAGCACTATCGATTCCATACTGGTGGAAAGCCGCGTCTTTCCCGCTCCCGACGATTTCCGTCGCCGCGCCAATGTGCCAGGCATGGAGGCCTATAACGCGCTCTGCGAACAGGCAGAAAGTGATTACGAAGGTTTCTGGGCCAATCTCGCCCGCGAAAACCTGAGCTGGCACAAGCCTTTCACCAAGGTGCTGGACGAGAGCAAAGCGCCTTTCTACCGCTGGTTTTACGATGGCGAGCTCAATGTTTCTTTCAATTGCATAGACCGGCATCTGCCCCTGCTGGCCAACAAGATTGCGCTGATTTTCGAATCCGATAATGGCACGGTACGGCGCGTGACGTATGCCGAGCTGGCGCGCCTGGTCGGCCAGTTTGCCAATGGTTTGAAATCACTGGGTGTGACCAAGGGTGATCGCGTCATCGTCTATATGCCCATGAGCATAGAAGCGGTGGTTGCCATGCAGGCTTGTGCGCGCATAGGTGCCATCCATTCTGTGGTCTTCGGTGGCTTTTCTGCCAAGAGCCTGAACGAACGCATCATCGATGCCGGTGCCAAGCTGGTGATTACCGCTAATGCCGGCATACGCGGTGGCAAGGTGGTGCCGCTGAAAGCCACCACGGATGAAGCCGTGGACATGGGCGGCTGCAGCACGCTGGAGCGTGTGATTGTCTATCGCCGTGCTGATGAACAGGACGCACCGGTGAAGTGGCACAAGGGCCGCGATATCTGGTGGCATGATCTGGTGGAAGACAAGCCGGATCACTGCGAGCCGACCTGGGTCAATGCTGAAGATCCTCTGTTCATTCTCTACACCTCGGGCTCCACCGGAAAACCCAAAGGCGTGCAGCACTCCAGCGCCGGTTATCTGCTGGGTGCCGTGAATTCCATGCGCTGGGTTTTCGATTACAAGCCGGATGATATTTTCTGGTGTACGGCCGATGTGGGCTGGATCACCGGCCACTCCTATGTGGCTTATGGTCCCTTGGCCATGGGCGGCACGCAGGTGATTTTCGAGGGTGTGCCGACGTATCCGGATGCCGGCCGTTTCTGGCAGATGATAGAGCGTCATCGTGTCACGACGTTTTATACCGCGCCTACTGCCATACGCTCGCTGATAAAGCTCGGTGCAGATTTGCCGGGCAAATTCGATCTGTCTTCACTGCGCCTTTTAGGTACGGTGGGTGAGCCCATCAATCCTGAAGCCTGGATGTGGTATCACGAAAAAGTCGGTGGTGGCCGTTGCCCCATCGTTGATACCTGGTGGCAGACCGAAACCGGCTCGCACATGATTGCGCCGCTGCCGGGTGCCGTACCCACCAAGCCCGGCTCCTGTACCTTGCCGCTGCCCGGCATCATGGCGGATATCGTGGATGAAGCCGGCATGCCGGTGGAAAAAGGCAAGGGCGGCTTTCTCGTCATCAAGCGTCCTTTCCCTTCACAGGTGCGTACGCTCTGGGGTGATCCTGACCGTTTCGTGAAATCGTATTTCCCTGAGGAATACAACGGCCGCATTTATCTGGCCGGTGATTCTGCGCATCGCGATGAAAGCGGTTATTTCTGGATCATGGGACGCATCGACGACGTGCTGAATGTGTCCGGCCATCGCCTCGGTACCATGGAAGTGGAGTCGGCACTGGTGGCCAATCCGCTGGTGGCGGAAGCCGCCGTGGTGGGGCGCCCGGATGCTCTCAAGGGCGAAGCCATTGTCGCCTTCGTGGTGCTCAAGGGGCCGCGGCCTTCCGGTGAGGAAGGCAAGAAGATAGTCGGCAATCTGCGTGACTGGGTGGCGAGTGAAATCGGTGCCATCGCCAAGCCGGAAGAAATCCGTTTTGGTGACAATCTGCCCAAGACCCGTTCCGGGAAAATCATGCGTCGCCTGCTGCGCTCCATCGCCAAGGGCGAGACCATCACCCAGGATGTGTCCACGCTGGAGAACCCTGCCATCCTGCAGCAGTTGCAGGAAAGCGTCTGAGCTTTTCATCTCCAGAAACGCTCTCATGAAAAAGGCCGCTTATGCGGCCTTTTTTTCTGTGGAATTTTTGTCCGGGGGTGGCAGCGGCCCCACGAAAACGACGTCTTTGGGCGGCCAGAGGAAACGCAGCGGATTTTTCAGGAAACGTTTCCAGATCATGCCCAGCAGCGGCAGCCATTGCCGGTTATGCACGCGGCGGGACTTGAGCGCCACCACGAGAGCGAGACCGAAGCTCACCAGCAGATTGGTGAGGCCTATGCCGACCAGGCCATAAATGCTGAGCAGCAGGGTGTGCAGAGGCAGGCTCTGGTCACTGCCGACAAAGGCAAAGCCGAAATAGGCGGATGAAAAGGTGATATGGCGTATGTCCAGCGGCAGGCCGAGGATGAGTCCCAGCGTTCCCATGCTGCCCAGCATGATGCCGAAATAGAAATTCCCGGCCAGGGCGCCCAGATTGTTTTCGATATAGCCGGTGAGGCGAGCCAGACGTTCTTCGCCCAACAGCCTTTGCAGGCTTTTGCGCTGCCGCAGGCGCTCGGGAATACGGTTGTAGACCGCCTTGTTGTCGTAGTAACCGGAAATGAGGCCGGAGAGAAAAAGACAAACACCGGCAATGGCGGCATGAAAAAGAGCAAGGCTGTGCAATGGATCGAGATCGTGCAGCAGGTGCTTCACTTTTTCGGGATCAGCTAGATGCTCGCCGGTCTGGAAATACCAAAGCCAGGCCAGCAAATAAGCCATGGGCATCGCCAGTAACACATTGCCCATGATGGCGATGAACTGAGTGCGAAAAACATTCACGCACAGATCGGCGAGCGCTTCCAGATCGCTGTCACGATTGTTTTCCGTTTCCTGGATGCTGGCGGCAATACGCGCGGCCGTCATCGCCGGTTGTTTGGTGGCGATGGTGAAGTGCAGCACATGGACCAGCATGAAACCCAGGGAGTAATTCATGCTGTAGATGAAGGCGGCGCCTATGGGCGCCAGGCTCAGCTTGCTGGCCAGCACCTTGATAAGGGCCATGAAGCCGACAATGAAACCGGCGCCGAGACCGGAACGGAACATGCCGAAATAATCGCGTCTTGTCGTGGTGACGTAGTGATCACCGGTTTGCCCGGCATTTTCGGTGACACGCAGGGCCAGCAGGCTGGTATGCGTGGCAAACACTTCGCGCATGCTGTAGCGGCGGTTATCGGCGTACACGAGCTCCTTGAACAGGCTGACAGCCAGCCGGTTTCTGGCTTCGCCCGTGCTTTGCTGTATTTGCAGCAGGGTTTCCATGCGGTGCATGGTCTGCCGCATGCGTACCAGTATCTGTGTCAGTCCCACGCTGATGCCGGTGCTGGTCATGCGCTTGCGTATCTTGCGCAGCAATTCGCGGCACTGGGTGATCAGCACCAGGGCCTGTTTGTCATCACTGTGGTCCTTGCGCTGGCCATCCAGGAAGTCGTGATATTCCTGTACGTAATCCTGTATTTCTGCATTGAGGGCGAGGAAGGGCGAGGTGTAGTTCTCGATTTCCGGAAATACACGCACCAGTTGCGGATCAAGGCCCAGGGAGGTCAGGCGATGTGAGAGCGTGGTGAGGGCATTGAGGATTTCAAGGTCGGCGCGGTTGGTACCGCGCTCGGTCAGCTCCTCGAAATGCACAGCATCAACAAAGCGCAGCCAGAGTTCGTCTTCCAGCGCCGTGATCCACTGCCAGTCGTCGCGGTGATTGAACATCTGGCTGAAGATGTCCTTGAAGTGGTCGTCGTTGACGGCCGGCGGCAGGATTTTCCAGGACAGGCGCTGGTTCATTTCCGTGAAAAAGCCGGTGCCGTCGAAAATGCCTATGTCCGAATAAAGATGTGATTGCTTGCGTGAGCCTATGACGCGCAGCAGGTATTTGCGCAGGCCCAGGCGGAGCTCTGGTGATTGCTCCAGCAGATAGCAGAGTGCCAGCAGATTATTGCGTGCCTGATTGATGTCGGAGGTCTTCTGCGGGCGCAGTGCAGCGACCAGGGCTATGAGCCCGTCGGCGCTGCGGTCCTCGGTATTGGCGGCAATTTGCCGGAGCAATTCTTCCATGGATGGCCGGGTTTCCTGTAGGGGCGGCAAGAGTAAGCGGGCAAAAGTATGGACAAGAGAGTGCCACGCTTCCATGACGGAAACGACAGGTCTTGCGTACAGGAGAAATCAGGAAGGTTCTGCGAAAGAAGTGGTCGGGGTGAGAGGATTTGAACCTCCGGCCTCTACGTCCCGAACGTAGCGCTCCACCAAGCTGAGCTACACCCCGATGCCGACTCGCCAGACCTGCTGTTGATGGTCGTAGCGGCGAGGCGCGCATTGTATAGAAGCCGCTGCAAACGATGCAACGGCCGCCGGTATTTATTTCCCGGCCGCCGTTTCAGGCCTCAGCTTTCGCGGGCCAGTGCCAGCCGGGTGAGATTTTCCAGTGCCGTGCGATAGCTCGATGGCGGCAAGGGAGCCAGCGCCGCCAATGCCAGCTCGGACTCCTGACGCGCGCGTTCGCGGGTGTAATCAATGGCGCCGCTGCGCTGCACGATGGCGATGATTTCTGCGAGGTGCTCAAGGCCACCGGTACGTATGGCCTGGCGTATGAGCTCGGCCTCGGCGTCCGGCGCGGTTTTCATGGCCTGGATCAGGGGCAGGGTGGGTTTGCCCTCGGCGAGATCGTCGCCCACGTTCTTGCCCATGACTTCAGCCGAGCTGGTGTAGTCCAGCACGTCGTCGATGATCTGGAAGGCGGCGCCGAGATGGCGGGCATAGCTGGCGCAGGCTTCCTGCAGGGCAGGATTGCCGAGCGCGCCGCCGCATTCGGCTGCTGCCTCGAAGAGCTTGGCCGTCTTGCCGTGTATGACTTCCATATAGCGCGCTTCGGTGGTGGCCGGATCGCGCTGGTTGATCAACTGCAGCACTTCGCCCTCGGCAATGACACAGGTGCCGGCGGCCATGATGTCCATGACCACGGGATTGCGCAGGTTCACCACCAGTTGGAAGGAGCGGGAAATCAGGTAGTCGCCCACCAGCACGGCAGTGGGATTGTCCCAGCGGGCATTGGCGGTGGCGCGGCCGCGGCGCAGGCCGGAGTCGTCCACCACATCGTCGTGCAGCAGGGTGGAGGTGTGCAGCAGCTCGATGATGGCAGCCACTTCTATATGCTTGTCGCCCTGATAACCGCAGGCGCGGGCAGCCAGCAGGCAGACCAGGGGGCGCAGGCGCTTGCCGCCACCCTGCACGATGTACTGGCCCACTTCATTGATCAGGGGTACCCGGGATTCCAGGCTCTTTTTTATAAAGGTATCAACGGCGGCGAAGTCTTCAGCCACCACCGCGACAATGCTCTTGAAATCCATGTGCTACAGGCCACACAGCGGCTGGGGTAATGGGCGCGAATGCTAGCAGCCGCGCGGGCTGAGGGCTACCGCTCCCGGCCTTAAAGTCTTGTCTGGCCGGGCTTTTTCCGGTTTGCAAATGCGGCTTGCGGGCGGGGGGTGTTTTCCGTAGAATTGCGCGCCTTGCGAGTCGGCCGGGCGGCCAAGCCATTGAATAGCCTGTTTTGCCATCTGAAGGGATGGTCGATGGGCAGCCCACCGACAAGGCTCTCTAAATACAGAATCTGGAGTGGCATCATGTACGCGGTAATCAAGAGCGGTGGCAAACAGCATCGCGTGGTAGAAGGCGAATTGCTGAAGGTTGAGCTGCTGGACGTCGAGCCCGGCCAGACCATCACCCTCGAAGATGTGCTGATGGTGGTTAACGGCAGCGACATCAAGATCGGCACCCCTGTGGTTGCTGGCGCCAAGGTGCAGGTTGAAGTGGTTTCCCACGGCCGTCACGACAAGGTTCGCATCGTCAAGTTCCGTCGTCGCAAGCACCACCGCAAGCAGGCTGGCCACCGCCAGTACTACACCGAACTCAAGATCACCGGCATCAGCGCCTAATACCAGTTTCAGGAGTATCCGGACATGGCACATAAAAAGGCAGGCGGTTCAACCCGCAACGGTCGCGACTCAGAAGCCAAACGACTTGGCGTCAAGGTGTTCGGCGGCCAGGAAATCCAGGCTGGCGCCATCATCATCCGCCAGCGCGGCACCCAGTTCTATCCGGGTGAGAACGTCGGCATCGGCCGTGACCACACCCTGTTCGCCAAAGCGCACGGCGTGGTGAAGTTCGTGAAGAAGGGCCTCCCCCTGCGTCAGTACGTTGTGGTTGAAACGGCCAACGCCTGATCCCACAGCGCCTGGCTTGCAGGCAGCCTGAAGAAAAAGCCCCGCCTGGTCGGGGCTTTTTTGTTGGTGTATTTCATGTCGCTGGCTTTGTTTCATGCAACGCGGCGGCAAACATTTTTAATGTGGCGGTAAACAATCATGCGTTTTGTCGATGAGGCCGTAATCAAGGTCGAGGCGGGTGCCGGCGGTAATGGCTGCATGAGTTTCCGTCGCGAAAAATTCATTCCCTATGGCGGCCCGGACGGTGGTGACGGCGGCCATGGCGGCAGCATCTTCATCGAGGCCGACGTCAACGCCAATACCCTGGTGGACTACCGCTATACGCGCCAGTTCCGCGCCGATCGTGGCAAGAACGGCATGGGTGCCAATTGCACCGGCCGCAGCGGCGATGATGTCGTGCTGCGCGTGCCGGTAGGCACCACCATCATCGACGAAGGCACGGACGAAGTGCTGGGCGATCTGGTGGAAAGTGGCCAGCGCCTGCTGGTGGCCCGTGGCGGCCGCGGAGGCATGGGCAATATCAATTTCAAAAGCTCCACCAACCGTTCGCCGCGCAAGACCACTTCGGGCGAGGCCGGCGAGCTGCGCCAGCTGCGTCTGGAAATGAAGGTGCTGGCCGATGTCGGCCTGCTCGGTCTGCCCAATGCCGGCAAGTCCACCTATATACGCGCTGTGTCGGCCGCCAAACCCAAGGTGGCGGATTATCCTTTCACTACGCTGGTGCCCAATCTCGGTGTGGTGGATGTGGACCGTCACCGCTCCTTCGTGATGGCAGACATTCCCGGTCTGATTCAGGGCGCCTCTGAAGGCGCTGGCCTTGGCATACGGTTTCTCAAACATCTGGCGCGCACGCGCTTCCTGCTGCATATCGTGGATGTGGCGCCGCCCGATAATTCCGATCCGGTGGACAACGTAAAAGCGATTGCTGCCGAGCTGGAAAAATATTCCCCCACGCTGGCGACCTTGCCGCGCTGGTTGCTGCTCAACAAGATGGACATGGTGCCGCCCGATATGGCGGACGAGTTGTGCAATGACATCGTGTCGCGCCTGGAGTGGACGGGGCCGGTATTCCGTACTTCCGGTTTGACGGGGGAGAATGCCAAGGCCGTTTGCTACAAGCTCATGGATGCCATTGATGAGCAGCGCGAGCTGGAAGCGGAAAATCCGGAGCTGGCAGAAAAAGAAGCCGCCAAGCGTCGTCAGCTGGAAGAAGAAGGTCGTCACAAGATTCTGGAGCTGGCCGAGAAGCGCAAGGCCGCACGCCGTGCCGCGCTGGAGGCTGGTCAGACCGTGGATGATGACGAAGACTGGAACGAAGACGACTACGATGTGGAATTCGAGTATCGTCCCTGAGCAATACCGCACGCCGGAGTTTTCCGGCGTTTGCTTTTCTGATCGCGCACAAGAATACGAAAACGATGAGCACGAATAACCGCCAACGCCTTGCCCAGGGTCGCCGCTGGGTCGTCAAGATCGGTTCCGCCCTGCTGACCGATAACGGTCAGGGGCTGGACATGGAGGCCATGGCCGGCTGGGTGCAGCAGATGGTGGCGCTGCAGAAATCCGGTGTGGAACTGGTGCTGGTGTCGTCCGGTGCGGTGGCCGAAGGCATGGTGCGCATGGGTCTGAAGCTGCGCCCGGAAGCTGTGCATGAATTGCAGGCTTGTGCGGCTATCGGCCAGATGGGTCTGGTGCAGGCTTATGAATCGCATTTCCGCCAACATGATGTGAAAACAGCCCAGATTCTGCTCACGCATGATGATCTGTCTGATCGCCAGCGTTATCTCAATGCGCGTAACACCCTGCGCACCTTGATCGAATGGAAAGTGCTGCCCGTCATCAATGAAAACGATACGGTGGCCACGGATGAAATCCGTTTCGGTGACAACGACACCCTGGGTGCTCTGGTCGCCAATCTCATCGAAGCTGACACGCTGGTGATACTCACGGACCAGGACGGTATGTTCGATCGTGATCCACGTCATGATCCTGATGCCGTGCTGCTGCCGGAAGTGCAGGCCATGGATGAAAAGCTGCTGGCCATGGCTGGTGGTGGTGGCTTGCTCGGTCGTGGCGGCATGATCACCAAGGTGCGTGCGGCGCGTCTGGCTTCGCGTTCGGGCTGCCATACCGTGATCGCCAGCGGCCGCGGTGAAAACATTCTGGTGCGTCTGCGTCAGGCCGAAGTGCTGGGTACGTTGCTGCTGCCCGAGCAGGACAGGCTGGCGGCGCGTAAACAATGGTTGGCGGCGCATCTGCAGCATGCCGGTCGCGTCGTGATTGATGCCGGAGCGGTAAAAGCTTTGCGACAGGGTGGCCGCAGCCTTCTGCCCGTGGGCGTGAAAAAAGTGGAAGGCAATTTCCAGCGCGGCGAAGTGGTGGCCTGCGTGGATGAGCAGGGCATGCAGGTGGCCGTGGGTCTGGTGAATTACAGTGCCGATGAAGCCAGCCGTATTGCCGGCCAGCCTTCGGAAAAGATCGAAGCGCTGCTGGGCTATGTGGACGATGCCGAGCTCATGCATCGTGACAATCTGGTGGTACTGGCCTGACTTTTTCCAGCACAAAATCCAGAGCAATAAAAAAGCCCGCATCTGCGGGCTTTTTTATTCTTGCTGCTCTTACAAGGTCTTCATGTATTCGATCAGGGCGAGACGTTCCTGGTCGGTCAGCACCGAGTTGAACTCGTGGCCATCATTACCCTGTGAGTACATATGGCTGTTGAATATCTTGCGTTCCTCGATCTGCTTGTCGGTCAGGATGGGCGGGAAGAGCACATTCCACGTTGCCACCACATTACCGTAGAGCTTGGAGAGCAGCTGCTGCAGCAGCGGATCCTGATCTTCCTTGCCGGGCACGCAATCGATATACGGTGTCACGCCAGGATTGAAGATACTCTTGTTCTGACAGGCGATGGTGTCGTACTTCCAGCCCACTTTCTGCTTGTCGAAGGCGCGGGTGAGGTCAGTGTCGTAGCCCATGATGACGCGGCCAGTCTGGTCCCAGCGAGCCGGGGCGGAAACACGACGCCAGATGGATTTGCGATCCGTGGGCTTGAGGATTTCCCAGAGATTGGGCACCGAGCCGTTGTGCAGATAGGGAGCGGTAGCCCAGACACCGTAGAGTGGCGGTGCCAGATAGCCGATTTCACGGTCGCCACGCAGGTCGGAACGATTCTGCATGCCGCAATCCTGTGAGGTGCCGGCGGTTTCCGGGTAGCCGAAGAAATTACGCGAACCGGCAACCTGTACAGCTTCGTTATTGGTATCCACACGAGCCGGATCGGTACCGATGATGCGCTTGGGCGTGATGTAGGAAGCGATACCTTCAAGCGCCGGCGTATCCAGATAGTTGGAGTCGTTCACGAAGCGTGGCGAATAAGCACCGTGGCAGCCGGCGCAGGAGCCGTTACCAGCACTGGGCCTCGGAACCGGATTCTTGAGCGCAGGAGCCCAGAGATCCTTGCTGTGGAAAATCACGGCGCCCTGTTCAGCCAGCGTGGTGTTCACGGCATAGGGATAGGCCGGCGACTTGAGCACAGAAGCCCAGTCGTTCATGTCCTGCGAGTGCTTCTTCATCCAGGCCTGGGCGGTATCGGTGATGGGACCGCCCACGGCACCGAAGAGGCCGGCGATGGGGGTGTAGAACACCATGTCCACACGCGATGCATCGGTGGGGAAGATGCCGTCGATGAACTTCACCGGGCGGTGACCCAGATTCCACCAGGCCGGGGTATTCATGTCGGCAGTGGAGCCGGAGGTGATCAGGCCCAGCAGCGAGCCATCCACCTTGTATTTCTCCTGGAAGAAGAAGGCAAGATTGATGTCGCTGGCATTGTTCAGGCCGCGGGTGCGGTTGAGATTGGCAATCATGGCCAGCGAGGCCGGATAGCCCAGCGGCAGCATGTCGCGCAGGAAGAGGTTGTAGTCAGCCAGGCTGCTGCCGGCGCCGTTCTGGAAGCCGAGACCCGGGCCGTCAGACGGTGAGCCTACCTTCTGCGAATGGCAGCCATGGCAGGTCACGCCAATCATGCCCGTCCAGGTGCCGTCAGCTTTGCGCACCTGCGAGAAGAAGGTGGGCAGCTTGCCGGTACCGCCATTGGTCTTGTTCGGATCTTCACCCGGTTTCGGATAGGGGTTGGGGGCGTCACTGAAGGCGGCCCCATAGCGCTCAGCCACCAATTGATCGAAATTGTCGGGACGCAGCAGGAAGCCGCCCCAGATCTTCCAGAGATTGTTGAAGGAGCTGGCCGGGAAGGTGGCGATGCCGAAGCCGGCATCCAGGGCAAACGGATCGGTGCCGCTGAAGAGCACGCCGGAGCCGGTGGTACCGGGAGTCATCAGGGTGGCGCCACGGGCTACACCAGCACGCAATTCGCCGCAGGTCTTGTGCTGGCCATGCTCACCGACCGCTTCCGGATTGGCGTGGCAGTCCTTCCAGTAGGCGTTGAACATGACGGACTTGCCGTTGTTGACGCCGGGCTGCACCAGCGAACGGGGGTCGGGTGGCATGACGGTGGCGTCATCCTTGCCTTTGCACCATTCGAAAAGGGGAGAGCCGCCACGGCTGCTGCCCAGCAGGGGGTAGCTGTTGAGCGGCACGGTATTGCTCACCGTGCCATTGCCCGGGTTGGGGGCGCTGCCAGCATTGCTGGGCGTCTCCGGAATGGGCGTGGTATAGGCCGCCGTCAGTGCACTGGCGCTGTTGGGTTGACCGGTGGATGAGGTATTGTTGCCCGCATCGGGACCGCAGGCCGCCACCAAGAGTGCCAAGGGCACGGCGGCAAGTTTAAGGGGAAGGTAGAACTGGCGTAACACGGCGGGATCCTCCCGGCCTAGACGCAATCTGCCGCAAAGCAAAACTTCTGGTCTTAGCCTATTGTTGTTTTTGACAAGTGTCAGAAACTAGGGATTTATATGACATATGTCAAATGCCGTTCGTCCTTTTGCCTTACGCCGGTCTGTTTGAAGGTGGCGTCATGATCGCCCGTGCGCCGGGCGCATCGGCCAATCGCCCCAGCCAGCAACGTGCGCGTGACCGCTTTGACAGCATCCTGGCCGAAGCCGAGCGAATGCTGATCGAGTCCGGCTTGTCCGGCTTTTCCATTCCGCTGCTGGCCGAGCGCCTGGGCTATACCCGCGGCAGTGTCTATGCCTATTTCCCGACGCCCTACGCCCTCTTCAATGAGCTCATGGCCGGTTATCTCCTCGATATGGAGCGCTTCCTGCGCGAGGAGCTGCGCCGCATGCCGGCGGGTAACTGGAATGAGGTGGCAGCGCATCTGGTGCGTGTGACCGCAGACTTCTACAACCAGCATCAGGTGGCGCCGCTGCTCTTGTTGGGCGGTGCGGTGACGGATACCAGCTATCGCGTGCAGGAGATGTGCATCAAGCATCTGGCGGACATGGCGCGTACCCTGTTCGAGCGGGCGGGCATGCAACTGCCGCAGGATCCGGATGTCATAGTGCTGACCGTGGACATAGGCACGACCTGCCTGCGTCGCTCCTTCTTCGAGCATGGTCATGTGACACCGGCTTATTGTGATGTAGCTACCACCGCCATGATCGGCTTCCTCGGGCCGTATCTCGCATTGCCCAAGGCGTGATCGGTGACTAGTGTTTGAACAGCGCAGGCCCTAGCGTTGGGCCTGTGATGAGTCTCTGGCGTAAGGGGATGTCTTTGCGCATTCAGCAGTTGCGGCTGATTCCGCTTTTTTTCTTTTTCCTGCCGGCGTGGGTACATGCCGGCTTTTCCTCCCTGCTCTGGGATAACGATCTTTTTTCCCCGCGCAATACCGACGCCTATTACACCAACGGCTTTCTTTATCATCATGTGTCAGACCCGGTGCCGCAGGAAACGGGGCGACACTGGAAAAGCTGTCCCGGTCTTTCCTTCCTGGCAAAAACGGCCGAGCCCTTGCTGATACGCACAGGGGAGGCGTCGCAATACCGGCACTCCTGGGGCTTCGGGCAGATCATACAAACCCCGTCGGATCTCACGCTCAATCCGCCCGATCCCGATGACCAGCCTTATGCCGGCCTGCTTTATGGCAGTTGTGGCTTTCATGTGCAGGAAGACGGCTATGCCGAATCCATGGGCTTGATGCTGGGCGTGGTGGGGCCGCTGTCCCTCGCAGAGCGCACACAGGATATTGCGCACCGTGTCACCGGCAGCGAGTACCCGCAGGGTTGGGATCATCAGCTGGCAAACGAGCCGGTTCTCAATCTGGTTTACGACCGGCAGCGTGTGATGACGGATTTTTCCGTGGATGGCCACAGCATCAAGATTTTCAATAATTTCGGCTTTGCTTTCGGCAATCTCATGATTTCCACCACGGCCGGCGTAAATGCCTTGTTTGCCAAAAATACGCGCGCGGCTTTCAGTCTGCGGCCGAATTTTCTCGGGCGTTATCCCTGGCTTTCGCAGAGCCAGCCGCTGGGTTTTTATGCGCTGGGCAGCGTGCAGGGCATGGCCGTGGGGCGCAATCTTTTCCTGGACGGCAATACCTTCGAGGATGGCCCTTCGGTGGACAAGGAATATGTAGTGGGTTCGGGGCAGTTGGTGATGGGCTATGGTTTTTCCTGTCTGGCGCTGCAGCTCGGGCTTAATTTGAGTACACGCACGTTCAAGACCCAGGGTGAATCCTGGCCGCGCTACGGTACTCTTGGGATAGTATGGGGCTGCAGCCCCTGAACCTGACGGAATGATGTTGTGAAGCTGCGTCCTGCGGTCATCCTTGCCCTGCTTGGTGTGTATCTCATCTGGGGTTCAACCTATCTCGCCATGCGTTTTGCCATCGAGTCCATGCCGCCCCTGCTCATGGCCGGCATACGCTATGTCTTGGCCGGATTTTTTCTTTTTGCCTTTCTCAAATTGCGTGGCCACGTCTGGCCTACGGCACGACAGTGGCGCGATTCCCTGATCGTGGGCGCGCTGCTTTTGCTGGGCGGCAACGGCATGGTGGGGCTGGCCATGGAGCGCGGTGTGAGTTCCGGCATGTCGGCGCTGGTGGTGGGCGTGACGCCGCTGTTTGCGCTTGTTTTTGCCGGCTTCTGGGGGCAGCACGCCAGTCGCCGTGAGTGGCTGGGCATCGCCGTGGGCCTCGTCGGTCTCATCATGCTGAATTTCGGGCGTGAATTATCAGCCAGCCCCATAGCGGCAGGTTTGCTGGTGCTGGCGGCCTTGTCCTGGTCCTTCGGCTCCATCTGGGGCAAGCATCTGCAACTGCCGTCCGGTTTCATGGCGAGTGCCTTGCAGATGTTGCTGGGCGGTGCGGTCTTGTTGGCCGTGGCCTTGCTGCGTGGAGAAAGCATGACGGCCATGCCCACGGAAAAAGCCCTGTGGTCGCTGGCCTATCTGATTTTCATAGGTGCCATTCTCGGCTTTTCTGCTTACGTCTATTTGCTGGAAACGGTGCGGCCGGCGCTGGCCACGAGTTATGCCTATGTGAATCCGCTGGTGGCGGTAGCACTGGGCGTCTGGCTGGGTGGAGAAAAAGTGGATGCGCTGGAATTGCTTGCCATGGGCATCATTCTGGGCGGGGTAGTGATGGTGTATCTGCCTTCATTCTCGAAACAGAAGGTGGCTGTGCCGGTGCAGGATGAAGCTGTCGAGCATGAGCATCGCTAGGTGGCAAATCACGGGCATAAAAAAACCGGCTAATGCCGGTTTTTTTATTTCACTGATTCCCGAAGGAAGCAGCAAAAAACGCAGACCCTGAGAGGTCGATCAGGCAAGAGCCTTGATCTGGGCGTTCAGACGGCTCTTGTGACGAGCGGCCTTGTTCTTGTGGATGATGCCTTTATCGGCCATACGGTCGATGACGGGAACGGCGCTGGTGTAAGCAGCGGCGGCATCAGCCTTGTTGCCGGTGGCAATGGCATTCACAACCTTCTTGATATAGGTGCGAACCATGGAGCGCAGGCTGGCGTTGTGCGCGCGCACCTTGTCGTTCTGGCGAGCACGCTTCTTGGCTTGTGCAGAGTTGGCCACAGTGGGGCTCTCCTGAAATTAGTGCATGAAAATGGGTTTTCGGGCGGTTCCCGAAACAGGCGCGCAATTCTGCCGATGAGGGAAGGGGAAGTCAACCGCTTTGCAGGAGCGCCTTTGCGGCCGCTTATGGTTTACCGCAGGCGACCTCGGTCGGGCTCAGGGCGCGCCAGCTGCCTTCCGCCAGGCCCGGATCCAGCTCTATGCCGGCCACAGCCTCGCGGTGCAGGGCCTCCACATGGTTGCCCAAGGCGGCAAACATGCGCTTCACCTGATGGTAGCGTCCCTCCTGCAGCCAGAGCAGGGCCTCCTTTTCTCCCAGTATTTGCAGCCGGGCCGGGCGGGTGGGCTGGTCTTCTTCGCCGCGCAGCAGGAGGCCCCGGGCAAATTGCTCTATGGCCTCGGCGGCGATGGGGCGGGCGGTGTGCACGCGATAGCGCTTCTCATGGCGGCCGGGAGCCTTGATGCGGTGGGACCACTGGCCATCATCGGTGATGAGTACGAGGCCGGTGGTGTCTATATCCAGGCGGCCAGCCACATGCAGGCCCTCGCGAATTTCACCGGCCAGCAGGTCCAGCACGGTGCGATGGCCGCCATCTTCGGTGACACAGACCACGCCGGCGGGTTTGTGCAGCATGAAATAGCGCGGGCCACGGGCACTGATCAGGCCATCGTCCAGGCGTACTTCATCGCCCTCACGCAGGATGAGGCCGGCATCGCGCACGGCCGCGCCATTCACGGTGAGGCGATTGGCGCGCAGCAGTTGGCGGACTTCGCTGCGGGAATGGGCGGTATTGCTGGCAACAAACTTGTCTAGGCGCATGGGCCGGCATTGTAAGGGCATGTGCGGCTTTGTGGTGACTCATGCTTGCCCCGTTTCGCGGGCCTGCCGCCTCCGCTACCATCGCCGCTTTGCATTTGCCGCTGTCTGCTGCACTTCCGGGGTTTTCATGTCTGTGTCCGCCACACCTGTTCCGCCCGTCGATTCAGGACAAGCGCCTGTGACTCCCGGCGCACCGAATAAAAAAGGTGGTGGTGGGCTGTGGCGGTCCACGCTGGTGGTCAGTGCCATGACCATGCTGTCGCGCATTGCCGGTCTCGTGCGCGACATGGTCTACCTCAATCTCTTTGGTGCCGACCGTTTCATGGACGCCTTTCTGGTGGCGTTCAAGATTCCCAATTTCCTGCGTCGCCTGTTTGCCGAGGGGGCTTTTGCCCAGGCCTTTGTGCCGGTGCTCACCGAGGTCAAAACGCAAAAAGGGGATGGTGCGGTCAAGGAGCTGGTGGACAAGGTGGCGGGCACGCTGTCTATCGTGCTGGGCGGCATCACGGTGCTGGCCATGGTGGCCTCGCCCCTGATCATCCTGCTGTTTGCACCGGGCTTTCGTGGTGACGAGGTCAAGTTCGATCTTGCCGCCGACATGCTGCGCATCACCTTTCCTTATCTGCTGCTGATTTCGCTCACGGCTTTTGCCGGCGGCATTCTCAACAGTTATGGCAGGTTCGGCTCGGCCGCTTTTACGCCGGTGCTGATGAATCTCGTGATGATAGGTTTTGCCGTCTGGGTGTCGCCGCTGATGGCGCAGCCGGTGATGGCGCTGGCCTGGGGCGTGCTGCTTTCCGGTTTTGTGCAGCTGGCTTTCCAGGTGCCCTACCTGAAAGAAATCCGCATGCTGCCGAGCTTCAAGCCCGGCTTCAAAGACCCGGATGTGAAACGCATCCTGACGCTGATGGTGCCCGCCATGTTTGGTGTGTCGGTCAGCCAGATCAATCTGCTGCTGGACACCATCCTGGCCTCCTTTCTGGTGACGGGCTCGGTGTCCTGGCTGTACACGGCCGAGCGCCTGACCGAGCTGCCGCTGGGTCTTATCGGCATTGCCGTGGCCACCGTCATCCTGCCTTCGCTCTCCGCCAAGCATGCGCAGAAGTCTGATGCCGAATTCCGCGCCATGCTGGATTGGGCACTGCGTGTCATCGTGCTGGTTGGTCTGCCGTCCTCTATCGCCATGGGCATTCTTTCCGGCCCCTTGATTGCCGCGCTTTTCCATCACGGCAAGTTCACGGCGCATGATGTGGCCATGTCGTCTGCAGCCCTGCAGGCGCTCTCCGGTGGCATTCTGGCCTTCATGCTCATCAAGGTGTTTGCGCCAGGCTATTTCTCGCGTCAGGACACCCGCACGCCGGTGAAGATAGGCATCATCGCCATGGTGGCGAATATGGTCTTCAACCTCATTCTGGTGCTGGGTTTCGACATGGCCCATGTCGGCCTGTCGCTGGCCAGCACGCTTTCGGCCTTCCTCAATGCCGGCCTGCTTTACTGGGGCCTGCATAAGAAAGGTGTCTACCGTATCGAGAAGCACTGGACGCCGGTCTTGCTGCGCTACCTGCTGGCCAATGCCGTGATGGCGGCGGTCCTGCTGGCCATCACGCCGGCCCTGGGCTGGTGGACTGCGGCCGGCCATGGCAACTGGATCAAGGTGGCCTACATCCTGGGTATTTGTGCTGCCGGTGCCCTGGCCTATTTCGCCGCCCTCTTTGCCGTGGGCTTCCGCCTGCGCGAGATACGCCATCATTGATATGCAGTGAGCCCGGCCCGGGCGAAGACGGGCCGGGCTTCTTTCTTTATACTGCGCGGCTCGATTCATCCGACCTGCAGCCCCTACGCTCCTGATGGAACTGATACGCGGCATCCATAACCTGCGCCCCCGTCACCTCGGTTCCGTGGTGACCATAGGCAATTTCGACGGGGTGCACCGCGGCCATCAGGTCATACTCGCCGGTCTGAAAGAGGCGGGGCAGGCTTTGGGTTTGCCGGATACGGTCATGGTCTTCGAGCCGCAGCCCCAGGAATTCTTCCAGGGTGGACAGGCACCGGCCCGGCTCATGAACTGGCGCGACAAGATTGATGCGCTGGCCGCCACCGGTGTCTCGCGCGTGCTCTGTGTGCGTTTTGATGAAAAATTCCGTGGCCTCACCGCGCGCCAGTTTGTCGAGCATTTGCTGGTGCAAGGCCTGGGCTGCCGGCATCTGGTGATAGGCGACGATTTCCGTTTCGGCTGCGATCGTGGTGGCGATTTCGCCATGCTGCAGGCCTCGGGCCGGGAGTTCGGTTTCGAGGTGAAAAACACCACGACGGTGGTGGTGCAGGGCGGCCGTGTCAGCAGCACGCGCATACGCGCCGCCATCAAGGCCGGTGATTTCAAACTGGCGGAAAACCTGCTGGGTCGTCCCTATGGTGTGAGCGGCCATGTAGTGCATGGCGACAAGCTGGGCCGTACGCTGGGTGTACCCACTGCGAACATCCCGCCGCGCCGTCTGCATTCGCCGCTTTCCGGCATTTACACCGTGACAGTAGAAGGTGCGGCAGAAGAAACGGTATATGGCGTGACCAGTGTCGGGCGCCGTCCCACGGTAAATGGCAAGGACGAGCGCATAGAAACCTATCTGCTGGATTTCAGCGGCGAGATTTATGGCCGTCGCATACATGTGACCTTCCACCACAAGCTGCGCGAAGAGCTGAAGTTCGATTCGCTGGATGCGCTGAAAGTGGCGATGGCAAAAGATATTGCGGATGCCCGGGCTTATTTCGGCGTCTGAAACGACTTGATGATTTTGATGAGATGGCATCCGTGAGATGCCCGAGTGAAAAGCGAAACCATGAGCACCGATCAAAAAGCTGCTGATTACAAGCCGACACTGAATTTGCCTGAAACCGGTTTTGCCATGAAGGCCAGCCTCGCCACGCGCGAGCCCGCCATGGTTGCTGTCTGGCAGGAAAAAAAGCTCTATGAGAAAATTCGCGAAGCCCGTCGCGGTGCGCCCAAATACATCCTGCATGACGGCCCGCCCTATGCGAATGGCGATATCCATATCGGCCATGCTGTTAACAAGATACTCAAGGACATCATCGTCAAGTCCAAAACCCTGTCCGGTTTTGATGCGCCCTATGTGCCGGGCTGGGACTGCCATGGCCTGCCCATCGAGCTCAATGTCGAAAAGAAGGTCGGCAAGCCCGGTCATAAAGTAACGGCCAAGGAATTCCGCCAGCACTGCCGCGATTATGCCCTGACGCAGATTGATCGCCAGCGTGATGCCTTCAAACGTCTCGGCATTCTGGGTGACTGGGAAAATCCCTATCTCACCATGGAGTTCGCGCAAGAGGCCGGCAACATCCGCACGCTGGGCAAGATTGCAGCCAACGGCCACCTCTACAAAGGCTACAAGCCGGTGAACTGGTGTCTGGATTGCGGCTCGGCACTGGCCGAAGCCGAAGTTGAATACGAAGACAAGAATTCCGATGCCATTGATGTCGCCTTTCCGGTAACGCGTGCCGATATTCTGGCCAAGGCTTTTGCTCTGGATGTGGCTCAGATCGACGCACCGGCTTTCCTCGTCATCTGGACCACCACGCCCTGGACCTTGCCTGCCAACCACGCTATTTCTGTTCACCCGGAGCTGCCCTATGCGCTGGTGCGTGCGGAAAATGCCGAAGGCGAAGTGCAATTCCTGGTGCTGGCCGAGGCTTTGGTAGAGGGCGCACTGGAGCGCTTCGAGATGACTGGCAAGGTGCTCGCTACTACGAAAGGTGAGGCGCTTTGTAATACCGTGGTGGTGTTGCCGGAGCAGGGCCAGCCCGTGGGCGAAGTGACAAACATCATCGCTGAGCCTTATGTGCAGCATCCCTTTGCCAATACTGGTGGCAAACCGCGAGATGTCATCGTACTGGGTGGCGTGCATGTCACCGCTGACTCCGGTACCGGTCTTGTGCACACGGCGCCAGCGCATGGCGTGGATGACTTCAATGTCTGGAAGGGTGTGTCGCAAAAAGGCGCTGCGGCTGCACCAGAGTGGTTTGATCCGGAATTCACTACGCCCGTTGATGGCGGCGGTGTTTATCACACGGCAGAAACCTTTGCCTCGGGCCATGGCCAGCACATCCATAAGGCCACGGACACCATTTTCACGGCGCTGAAAGAGCGCTCGCGCGCCAATCGCAATCTGCTGCTGGCGTACAAGAAAATCCGCCACAGCTATCCGCATTGCTGGCGCCACAAAACGCCAATCGTTTTCCGCGCAACGCCGCAGTGGTTTATCGGCATGGAAACCAAGGGTTTGCGCGACGACGCCATGAAGGCGATTCCGGAAGTGAGCTGGACGCCGGATTGGGGTCAGGCCCGTATTGAAAACATGGTGTCGGGTCGCCCGGACTGGTGTATTTCGCGTCAGCGCACCTGGGGTGTGCCGATTGCGCTTTTTGTGAGCAAGGCTACTGGTGAGCTGCATCCGCGTACGCTGGAGCTGATCGAGCAAGTTGCTTTGCGTGTGGAAAAAACCGGTATCGATGCCTGGTTTGATCTGGAAGCGCGCGAACTGCTGGGCGATGAGGCCGAGCAGTATGAAAAAGTGCAGGACACCCTGGATGTATGGTTCGACTCCGGTGTCACGAACGACTATGTGCTGGAAAAGCGCCCGGAGCTGAGCTTCCCGGCGGATCTTTATCTGGAAGGTTCGGACCAGCATCGCGGCTGGTTCCAGTCTTCGCTGCTGGCGTCCTTGGCGGCCAAGGGCCAGGCGCCGTATCGCGGCGTACTCACGCACGGCTTCACCGTGGACGGGCAGGGCCGCAAGATGTCCAAGTCCGTGGGCAATGTGATTGATCCGCAGAAAGTGATGCAGACTTTGGGCGCCGACATCATCCGTCTCTGGGTGTCGTCCACGGATTATCGTGGCGAGATTGCGGTGAGCGAGGAAATCCTCAATCGCATGTCGGATTCCTATCGCCGTATCCGTAATACCTTGCGTTTCTTGCTCTCCAATTTGAATGGTTTTGAGCCTGAAAAGCATCTGGTGAAAACAGAAGACATGTTGGCTCTGGATCGCTGGGTGGTGGATCGCGCTGCGCTTTTGCAGCAGGAAATCCGCGCTGCTTTTGATTCTTTCCAGTTCCATCTGATTTACCACAAGCTGCACAATTTCTGTGTGCTGGAACTGGGTGGTTTCTATCTGGACATCATCAAAGACCGCCAGTACACCACGCAGGTGGATTCACTGGCGCGTCGTTCGGCACAGACCGCTCTTTTCCATATCGCCGAAGCCTTCACGCGCTGGATGGCGCCCATACTCAGCTTTACCGCCGAGGAAATCTGGGCCGTGCTGCCGGGCCAGCGTTCCGAATCCGTTTTCCTGGAAGGTTGGTATGAAGGTTTGGTCACCTTGCCGGAAGGCAGCAGTGATATCACGCTGACACGAGCCTACTGGGATGAAGTGGCAGCGGTGAAAACTGCTGTGAATAAAGAAATTGAAGAGGCACGTAATCGCAAGGAAGTGGGTGCGGGTTTGTCTGCTGAAGTGGACTTGTTCGTCTCACCGGAAAAGCAGAAGACGCTGGCAGCCATGGGCGATGAATTGCGCTTTGTGCTGATTACCTCGGCTGCTCGTCTTTCTCCGCTTGGCGAGCAGGGTGTGGCTACTGAAGTTGAAGGTTTGCGTGTGAAAGTCTCGCCATCGGCACATCAGAAGTGTGCGCGTTGCTGGCATTACCGTGCCGATGTGGGCGCCAATCCTGCGCATGCGGATATCTGTGCCCGTTGCGTGGACAACCTGCCGGAAGGCCGTGGCGAAGTGCGTCACTTCGCCTGATGTTCGGAAAATGAAAGTGAATCAAGTTGCTCGTAAAAATCTGCAATGGCTGTGGCTGGCTGTGCTGGTCATAGTTCTGGACTTGTCCAGCAAGGCTTTTGTCAGCGCGAATATGTTTTTGGGGCAGTCGATTGATGTGCTGCCTTTTTTCAGCTGGACGCTGGCCCACAATTACGGTGCGGCTTTCAGCTTCCTGCATGACGCCGGCGGTTGGCAGCGCTGGTTTTTTGGCGGTATCGCTTTGGTAGTGAGCGTGGGCATCGTGTTCTGGTTGACCAAATTGCCGGAAAAGGGCGCGCGCTTTCTGGCTTGTGCTCTGGTGCTGGTGCTGGGTGGTGCGCTGGGCAATCTTTATGATCGCGTGACCCTGGGTTACGTCGTGGACTTTATCCATGTGCATTACGGCAGCTGGCATTTCCCGGCCTTCAATATTGCTGATAGTGGCATCACAGTGGGCGCCATCATGCTGATCATTGATTCGCTGTTCTTCGAGAAGGCGCGGGAAAAGCAGCGTGAGGCCGCCAATGTCTGAGCATATTCTTGACGGTCAGTCCGAGCGCATAGGCGAGGGCAAGAAAGTCACCCTGCATTTTTCCGTAGCCCTGGCAGATGGCACCGTAGTGGACACTACGCGCGAACGTGAGCAGCCAGCCGAGTTCACCGTGGGTGATGGCAGCTTGCTGCCCGGTTTCGAAAAGGCCATCTTCGGTCTGCAGGCCGGTGATCGCCGCTCCGTTTTCATTGATGCCAAGCGTGGTTTTGGCGACTGGAATCCGGATAACCAGCAGGTTTTCACCCGTGTGCAGTTCAGCGGCATGGATCTTGTGCCCGGCATGATGATTTCCTTTGCCGACAAGTCCGGCGAACTGCCGGGCGTGGTCAAGGAAATTGCTGACGAAACCGTGACCGTGGACTTCAATCATCCTCTGGCAGGCCGCGATCTCGTGTTCGAGGTCGATATCATCCGTGTCATGGATGCTGCCGCAAGCCCGGTCAGTCTGGCCAAGCCGGCCAAGTGAGGCGCTCTTGATGGAGGGCAAGCACATGCAGATCAAACTCGCCAACCCCCGTGGCTTCTGTGCCGGTGTGGATCGTGCCATCGAGATCGTCAATCGCGCCCTGGAGGTTTTTGGTCCTCCTATCTATGTGCGTCACGAAGTCGTGCACAACAAGTTCGTGGTGGATGATCTGCGCAATCGTGGCGCGGTCTTTGTGGAGGAGCTGCATCAGGTGCCGGACGACGGTGTCGTGATTTTCTCTGCCCATGGCGTGTCCAAGGCTGTACAGGCCGAGGCGGCGCGGCGTGGCCTCAAGGTATTTGATGCCACCTGCCCCCTGGTGACCAAGGTGCATATGGAAGTCACCCGCTACGCCAAGACCGGAACCGAGGCCATCCTCATCGGTCATGAAGGTCATCCCGAAGTCGAAGGCACCATGGGCCAGTACGACCGCAGCCAGGGCGGTGACATCTATCTGGTCGAGGACGAGGCCGATGTGGCCGCCCTCAATGTGCGCAATCCCCAGAAGCTGGCCTTTGTCACCCAGACCACCCTGTCCGTGGACGACACCGCCAAGGTGATCACTGCCCTCAAGGCCCGCTTTCCGGCCATACACGGTCCGCGCAACGACGATATCTGCTACGCCACCCAGAACCGCCAGGATGCCGTGAAGCAACTGGCCGGCGATGCTGACATCGTGCTGGTGGTGGGCTCGCCCAACTCTTCCAATTCCAACCGCCTGCGCGAGCTGTCCGAGCGCATGGGTACCCGAGCCTATCTCATCGACAACGCCGACCAGATCGAACGCAGCTGGCTGGACGGGGTCAAGGTGATAGGGCTCACGGCTGGCGCCTCTGCCCCCGAAGTGCTCATCAAGCAGGTGATTGACCGCCTGCGTGAGTGGGGAGGTGACATTCCTGAGGAGTTGGACGGACGTCCTGAGCACATGGTCTTCTCCATGCCCAAGGAATTGCGCATTCCCACCCGTTCTGTCTGACAATTTAGTGACCAAAGGGCCTGTTTCCGGTGTCATCGGCGCCGGAAAATCGCCCATCGCCATGGGCGTCCGTCCGTCTCGCAATCGCGCTAAGTCACTGAAATTTGAACCGCTTCACGCCTTGTGAACACCCGTTTCCACTGGTCTCCCTCTTTTCGCCGGCCATCCTGTTGACCGTTGTGACTGACAACGGCTCTCACTAAGGTTCACACATCCGAGAAGGGTTTCTCTTTTGTCACTTTTGGACGGGATATGTCAGTGCGCAAGAATTGCGGTTTTACGGTGGTTGAGCTCATCACGGTCATCATGATCGTTGGTGTTCTTGCTGCTGTTGCTGTTCCTTCCTTCAAGACCCTACGCCTTAATAGTCAGATATCAGCCATGTCCGGCGATATGGCGGCCACGCTGAGCCAGGCACGTAGCTTGGCGATTTCCAAACGCACAACTGTTTTTGTCATTCAGGGAGCGGGCACCGGGACGACAGATGTTGCAGTTGGTGCCGATTGGAATGGTGGATGGCGGATTCTTCGCGGTGCGACTCTGGCTGCTGCCGTTCAGGTCACTCGAGTGCAGCGTATGGGGAGCAACACGGATGTCCGTCTTCAGGTTAACGGGGGTTCTGTTGATTCTGCCGGGACAATGACCGGGACTGCACTTAATGGCTTTGCATTTAATAACTTTGGGCAATTGATGCTAACCGATGCGACTACTGCGCTTACTCAGGCGGCTATGATCATTTGTGTTGCAGACGGTATTTCAACCTCTGAAAACGGTCGGGCAATTTCGATCTCACGCTCAGGGCGCGTTAGTAACCAGGCAGTCACCAATCCGGCTTCATGTGGGTCATAGCAATGAAAGAAAAAATCGGGAATAAGCACTTATTCTTGCTAGGAAAGCGGATCCAATCCGGTGTCTCCTTGCTCGAAATTTTGATTGCATTATTGATTACCTCGGTAGGTCTCCTTGGTTATGCGGGCTTGCAGTCACGTGCATTGTTGGCCACGGAGGATACCTATCAGCGAGTGCAAGCAACCAGTATTGCTCAGGAAATTATCGATCGCATGCGCATGAATGGCATGGTGGCTGGCATGCAAAGCAATGCGGCAGCTAATCCGAGTGTGGCGGTATACACCGCTGCAAGTAACTGGACTGGGGGGATTCCTACTCAGAATTGCTTCAATAGTACTTGCGCGGGACCGGCGATGGCTTTGTACGATATTGGAGAGATTCGGCGAATGGTGGCTGCAGGAAGTAATCTGCCTAGTGGCAGTGCCATTGTTGCGACATGTGGCGCTAAGGTCTGCGCCTATGTGGCTTGGGGTAGTACCACTGCCTCAGATTGTGCCGCGGCCAATGATAATAACATTAATGAATGTGTAGTGGTGCAGGGAACATGATCATGTCTACCTCACGTTTCAGGCAGTCCGGGTTAAGCCTGATTGAGCTTATGATCTCTGTGATATTGGGATTGTTGCTTGTTGCCGGTGCGACACAAATATTCTTGGCTAATACCCAAGCATTTCGCCTGCAGGACAATATTTCCAGGACGCAAGAGTCAGGGCGGCTGGGGCTAGAGATTCTGCTTGCTGATTTGCGCCGGGCAGGCATGGACTACAGCAATGTTGATGCAGTCGTCGGCGCCAATGGTTCTGCAACGGTAGCAACTAACACCGGTCTTTTGACAAATAGTGATGAAGTGACAATCAAATACACGGTTCCTGATGAAATTGGTGCAATGAGTGACTGCGAAGGAAATACAGTTGCTCCGGGAAGTATAGTTACAAATAGATACTTCGTAAAAATGGATACTAATCCTGCAATTCCTGCACTTTTTTGTTCGGGAAGTGGTGGTGCTGGAACCGCTCTGGTGCGAGGAGTTGAAAGTTTTCAAGTGCAATATGGGGTTGCGGATGCCGCATCTGTCGGAAACGGTTTCATTTCAGCTGAGAAGTATGTCACAGCCGGTGCGGCGACCTTAGTAAACGTGGCGTCCATCAGGGTTGGCTTGCTGATGCGCTCTGAGGCCTCGGTGCAGGGCCTTGTTGCCCCAAAAGATTCGATTGTGGTGCTTGATACCACGGTTACCGATACGGCTCTTGCTGCTGTAAAGGTTAACGGCTCGTTTCCCATTCATCGCTACTTCAGTGGAATGGCTGTAATGCGCAATGCTGTTAAGGGGACTCTCTAATGATCCTTGGTGCAACCATGAAAAATCAATCTGGTATTGCTTTGTTCGTATGTTTGGTCATTTTACTGTTGTTGTCATTGCTCGGCATAAGTGCCATGAGGATGATGACAAGCCAAAATATGATTGCTGCTAGCTCTCAAGGTGCTGATATTGTTTTTGACGCTGCAGAAACCGGAATTAACAAGGCCATAGTTGATGCTCAGGCGGCGGCCAAAGCGAATGGCGTGAAATATACGGCGATGAGTCCTGTGGCTAGTGCTCCTTACCCGTCTGATGATAAGGGCATTACAACAGTAAGTGTTGATATTTCTGTGCCTGTGGATGCTTCCCCTGCTGCTCGACAGCGCATACTGGAGGCGCGGGCGGAGGCTGGAGCGTTCGGCACTGATTCGGTTACGCCAACATTTGTCCGATTTACCTCAACAGCGACTGTTGATGCGCTTGATATAAAAGTTTCTCACACTCAAGACACCCTTGTCTTTTCCATGTAATAAGCCGGAGGCAGCCATGCGCAGCTTCAAAAAAACAAGTTATGCCATGCTGGCATTCTTCTATATGTTCTCTGCTACTTCTCCCGTTTATGCGGATGACTCCGAGATATATATGGGAGGAACTAGTTCTGCTGCGGGTAATCCGAATGTATTGATGCTGATTGATACGTCAGGCAGTATGAAGTGGAATATGACTAATGACAAAACAGCTAGTGATACAAATAATGCACGTTATACACATCTGAAGAAGGCAGTAGAAAAGATACTTTCAACTTTGCCAGGAAATATTCGCGTAGGCTTGGCACGCTATAATGAAGATGCGCAAGGCGGGCGCATAATTTATCCGCTGACTATTCTGGATGCGCCGGCAGGATCCAACTCTGATGGTTCACAAAGTCGGAGCTTCCAGATAAAGAACCCTGCTACGGATGATGTTCAGCAGACTGGCGCTGCTGGTAGTACGATGGTGACAAATGGTACAACGTTAACTGTTGGTGGTATTGATACATCTGTTGTTATGACTGCTGCTTCGGATGGTTCTGTGCAGTGCAACACGGCTACAGCGCCACTCCCTTATGTTGGAAGTGCCTCCTCTATTAAGGGGCTCTATATTGGAAATCATCCTACCAAAGTCGGTACCACATTTTGCCAATCCAATCTTGGCTTGAGGTTTACCAATATTCCCATTCCTCCTGGGGCTACTATCGGCAGTGCCAAACTTATTTTGACCCATGCGGGTGAAACAACAGCGGCGCCTTCCGGTTGGACGGGAACGACTGATAGTGATGTGCCATTGAGTTTCAAGGTGGCCATTCAAAATACGGGCTCGACGACCGCAGCTAAGACTTTCTCTGCGACTGCCGGATCCGCGGATCTGGTTAATGGTTCTGGCCGTGCCTATGAGACCACAAAGGTCAACGCTAGCCTTGCTAATGAGGAGTTCACTTCGGATGGCGACATAATGTCAATTGATGTTACGAGCCTGGTTCAAACGCGTGTTTCAGCAACGAGTACTTGGGATGCAACTGATGCTACAAAGAGAGCATTGGTTTTTCGGGTGGAGGGCAACTCTGGAGATGGTGGTGTTGTAACTACTGTGCAGTGCACAAAAACAAACTGGTTTGGGCAATGTACGCAAACTAGCACGATAACCACTGATGCCCCAAAAATACGTCGTATTTATGGATTCCATGATACGCCTGCTTATGCGCCGAAGTTAGTGCTTAGTTATATAGCTGCTGGTACTAGCAATACAGTAGGCGTGCGTTTTTCTGGGGTGGATATTCCCAAGAATGCAACGATTAATAGCGCTTATTTACAGGTAACTGCAGCTGTTGATAGTTCGACCCAAGGGCCTGCTGCGTCCTTTGCACTTGCGACTGACGCGCTTGATGCTACCTATTCAAATTCATTGCCACTAAATACAACTAATCATTTGTATAGCTCGCGCTGGGGCTCGGAAGGAACAACGATTAATCCGAGCGCATGGACAAAAGATCAGAGCTATCAGCTTGATGTCAAGCAGCTTTTGCAATCTCATGTGAATTATTCTGGATACTGTGGTTCCACGGATGTAACCGGAAATAATGCTGTCGGATTTCGTGTTCGTGCATTGGATAATACTGGTGCAAGAACGATTTACAGCTATGACGGAGATCCAGCAAAAGCTCCACGTCTTGTTGTCAATTATACTGCTCCTACCAGTGGTAGTTGTGTGCAGTTACGACGCTCGTATTCAGTGTCTGGCAGTGCCAATGATGCATCTCAAACAGGTACCAATAATAATGTTCTGAATGAGGAAAAGGTAACGTTAGGCTCAAGCAATCGTGTAGGTATGCGGTTTGAGGGTTTTGCAATACCGCAAGGGGCTGAAATTGTCGAGGCGGTATTAACGCTAACCCCTGCAAATAGTACGGCGTCAGCACTTACAGTTAAGGCAATGGACACCAACGATCAGGCTGTGTTTGTAAACAATGCTAGCAAGCTGAGTAATATGGCACTGACGACAGCTTCAGCCACCTGGACACCAGCGTCATGGTCGAGTGGTGTTGCTAGTAATAGTGTTAATTTGAAAAGTGTTGTGCAGGCAGTTGTTAATCGCTCGGGTTGGGTTTCTGGTGGTGCGCTAGGCCTGATGCTGACGGGAGGGGGCTCCCAGATTTATATGGCAGATACAACCTCTGCCTCTCGTCGGCCGACCTTGGTAGTGATTTATAAGTCGACGAACGCTAATGACGGTATATCTACTGCTCGTCAAGTGCTGATTGATACGGTTAATGGTTTGGACTTCCCGAGTAATACGCCGCTGAATGAGAGCTACTATGAGACGGCGCTTTACATGATGGGGCAGAGTGCGCTGTATGGTCGAGCATATGATCCTACAGTTGGCAGCTATTTGAAGTATCCGAACTCAGCACCTGCGATGAATTCAGCGAATTTATACCAGTCCCCTGTGGGAGAGGCTTCATGCCAGTCCAGCAATATCATTGTATTGACTGACGGTGCTCCTACGGCTGATGATGATAATCCCTCTTTGGGTGCCGGCACATGCAATAGCCCATTTGCATGTATGAAGAAAACTGCCCGTTATCTGGCTGAAACTGGGCGTAATGGCTTTGGCATAAAGACATATACGATTGGATTTGGGCCGGTGGCGGATAAAAATAATTCGTCCTTTAGCCAGACTGCATACGATGGCCTGGACGAAACGGCTGCAGCGGGTCAGGGTGAGTTCTTCTTTGCGACAGATGGAGATGCTCTTGCGGCGAGCTTCCAGGCTATTTTTGCGCGCATATCTGATAGTAACGGAACTATGGCGGCACCTGGTGTTGCTGTGAGTCAGTTGAATCGCTCGCAACATCTTGATCAGCTGTACTTTGGTGTCTTCAAGCCTAAAACGCAGAAGCGCTGGCCTGGAAATCTCAAGCGTTACAGGTATGACGACAATACTGGCAAGATTGTGAGCTACATAACGGGCTCTAATGCCATCGATGATGGTGAGCAAGGTACAAAGTATTTCGCACCTACAGCACGTAGTTGGTGGGATGCCACCCTTGTAGATGGAAATGAAGCTACAGAAGGCGGTGCTGCAAATCAGCAAAAGCAGGCTTTGAAGGTCTATACAGATAGCGGATCTGCGGGCGCTTTGAGTTTGCTTAATCCTCTATCCCCACCTACTGCGATGGGAACAGGTACGGTGGCGTCGGATAATGTCAAATGGATCATGGGCTATGATGTAGACAGCGAAAATGGCCAAGGGCCGACAGGGTTCCGCCAAGCCATGGGTGCTCCTATCCATCCTCAACCAACTTTGGTTTCTTATGGATCGAGTGATGAAAGCTTCGTAGTTTTTGTCAGCACCAACGATGGTCTTTTGCACAGCATTAATAATGCTGATGGGTCGCATAATTGGGCATATCTACCCAGTGCTTTGCAGGGCAATATTGGTACCCTGCGTGATAATCCAAGTATGAGTCCTGGCGAGGCCCCGATTTATGGTTTAGATGGATCGTGGACGCCAGTAACCCTGCAAAGCGGAACACGACTCTTGGTTGGTGGGATGCGTCAAGGGGGCACTAACTACTACGCAGTTGAGTTGCCCGCATCTCCTAGTGGTGCTCCCTCTCTGAAATGGATGCTGACCGGAGCTCAGTTGAGTGGCGGCAATACATGGGCTCAACCGGTTTTTGCGCGCATTCGCGATGCCAGCCACAACGTGAAGGAAGTCTTTATTCTTGGTGGTGGTATGGATAATGATCTATATGAAGCAGGGTCTTCAACGATCTCTGCGGGTGCTGACAAGGGAGCAGCTGTTTATATAGTTGGCGCTTCAGATGGAGCAATTCTTGCCAAAATCGCTACTGCGAATATGAAGTATTCTGTGCCCGGTGCTCCGCGTGTTGTTGATAAGGATGGTGATACTTTGGCGGATCATATTTATTTCGGTGATATGGGCGGACAGCTCTTCCGAGTTGATATCGATAATGCCAAGAGCGCTCCAAAGATCGTCAAGGGGGTCTCTCTGCTTGCACAGCTTGGTGTAAGTGATGGCAGTACCGGCAAGGTTAATGATCGTCGTTTCTATGAGACGCCGGCTGTTGCTTTTGTAAAGGGGCTTGATAAAAATGGCGTCAATAACATCTATGCTGCTGTTGCAATAGGCTCTGGTGATCGCAATTTTCCGAAGAGTAATAAAGATACTCAGGATCGCATGTATGTAATCAAGGATTTTGAGGCTGGGAAAATTGATGCTGTCACTACAAGCCCTGCCTCCAAGCATGTGAATTTGAGTGATCTAACATCGAGTGCTACAACAGATAACACCAAGGCGGGTTGGTATATCAATATTCCGCGAACTGGCGAAAAAGTTCTCTCGTCGCCTTTCATATTTAGCCGACAGGTGACGGATAGTTCTACGGGGAAAACTTCTCTGGTATATGAGGTTTACTTCAACTCTTTCCGTCCGGATGTTGTATCTGCCTCATGTTCGCCTGTTGTAGGTAGCACATCAGCTTGGATTGTTAATCTGTTTGATGCTTCAGCCCGGAAGGTGACTAATGCTAATGGAACTGTCACTGAGTCTCGTTATGTGGATAGCGTAGTTAATGGCATATCGGGTAGTGATGTTGGGTTGATTCGTGGTGATGAGCTGAAGCGAATTACCGGGACAAAAACTGATACGGCAGGAAAGCTGCCGCCAGGTCTTGGCGTATACAAGCGCACGCGTTGGTTTGATAATCCCAATGCAAATTAACAGCTCCTTGGGGTCGGCTACGCCGGCCCCAAGTTTTTTGGTGTGCAGAAGAGAGATGGAATCATCATGAAAAAGCAAGTAGGCTTCAATTTGATTGAGTTGATGATTGTGGTTGCTGTGATAGCTATTTTGGCTGCAATTGCGGCTCCGAGGTACCAGCGAAATGTGGTAAATGCGAACAGAGCCTCGGTGCAGGGGGATTTGCAGTCAGCAGCAGCTGCTATGGCTGCATATCGTAGTCAGAATTTCACGTATTCAGGGGCTACTTTGCTTGGGTCATCTGGAGTTCTCAAAAACCCAAGTTCGGCTCCTTATAATCTTGCCTTTTCTACTGGAGCAACAAACACAGCTGCGCAGACTTATATTATTTATGCAACTCCTAAGTCGGGCTCCCGACAAGTTGGTAATGGCGCATTGGGTATTAATCAAAATGGCGAGCGTTGCTGGAACAAGTCTAGTGATACTACCTGTACGCCAGGAGATAGTGGCCAAGCATGGGATTAGTGTTAGCGACATTCTATTGGCTCGCCTTTGCGCAGGTCTCTGATTCCATCTCCGTCCAAGTCTTCCGCAAGCCGCGCACGCCCTGATTTGTTAATGATTAGGGCGTGGGCAAAATGTTGATCATTGTCATCAGGGCAATAAACAAAGGTTCCATTCTGGGCAAGAGTAAGGCCATTACTTTGCATTTCCAGAAAATTGTCTTGTCGGAATGATCGCCATTCAATGCTCCCTTGCTCCAGAGGGGCATATGTGCTGATGATGGCTGCTCCACTATTTGACCTGCCTACAAAAGTGATCAATTGCCCCTCCCATTTCCCTTCGCATGCTTTGCCATTCGTAACTGGGCATAATGTTGCAGCACTTCGGTGGCTTAATGCTAGTCGTCTTATTTCTTGTGTTGCCATAACCATGCGATTGATGGCAGCTTTTCCTCTTTCTCTTTTTATTAGCGTATTAACACTACTGATACTTGCCCCAAGTAATATCGAAAGAATGCTGAGGGTTATGGTCAGCTCAAACAGTGTTTGGCCTTTAAGATTACAGTGTTGGCGCATGGCAAATCAATTTGCAAGGTGCGGTTGGTGAGTATCCATAATCGCTAGCGAGTTCTGACATTGGAGATTATTGGCTTGGAGTGTGGGAAATCGGCCGATGAAAGTAGTGATTATTGGCGGTGGTGTGATGGGCTTGATGACTGCGCGCTTGCTTGCAAAGGCGGGCTGTGAGGTCGTGTTGCTCGAAAGAGGACAGATAGGTCATGAAGCTTCATGGGCGGGGGGGGGTATTGTTTCCCCGCTCTATCCTTGGCGCTACTCGACTCCTGTCACGGCATTGGCCTCTGTTGCGCAAAAAGCTTATCCATTGCTAGCCGAAGAGCTGATCGCTGAAACGGAGATTGATCCTGAGCTGACTGTTTCTGGCTTGTTGATGCTGGATGCGGATGATGCACGTGATGCCGAGTCTTGGGCACTGATTCAAGAGCAGGAGATACAGCGTTGGGGGGGCAATGCTTTGCGGTCTCGCATGCCTGGGCTTGCTGCAGGTTGGCAGGAGGGCTTGTGGATGCCTGCCATTGCCAATATCCGTAACCCGCGCTTGCTCAAGGCCTTGCGTCGTGCGCTGGTGCTCGAGGGGGTAATGATCTACGAGCAGGCAAATGTTCGTAGTTGGCAATACTCGGGGGGGCGAGTTCTGGCTGCTGTTGCGGCAGACGGATGCGAGTATGAGGCGGATGTCTTTGTGATTTGTGGTGGGGCTTGGAGCAATGAAATTTCTGCACAAGCGCATACTGCTCCATTAGCGGTACGACCAGTACGTGGTCAGATGCTTCTTTATCGCCTTGAGCCCGGGGCTCTGCCCTGCATGGTGATGGCTGCGGGGCGTTATGTGATTCCGCGACGAGACGGGCACATCTTGTGCGGCTCTACGCTTGAGGAGACAGGTTTTGACAAGTCGACAACGTCAAATGCTCGCTCCAGTCTGATTGTATCAGCAGAGCGTTTGTGGCCCGCTCTGGCTGGGTTGGAGCCTTTAGCGCATTGGGCAGGCCTGCGGCCTGCTGCTCCCAATGGCATTCCTTTTATCGGTCGGGTGCCGGACCGCGACAATCTCTGGGTCAATGCCGGTCATTTCCGCAATGGGCTTGTACTAGCGCCGGCATCTGCACAATTGCTTGTGGATCAATTGCTGGGACGGGCGACCCAGCTGGATGCAAGACCTTATCAGTTGCCCTCAGCATTGCCTGTGCACTGAATCATTTCTCATCATCTTCTGCGCCGTCGTCCAGGCCCATTTTTTTCAGGCGATAACGCAAGGAGCGAAAGGTCATGCCCAGTTTTTTGGCGGCCATGGTTCGATTCCAGCGTGTTTCTTCCAGTGCTTTTAGGATGGCCCCCTTCTCGATTTCAAAGAGATAATCCTCCAGCGAGCCGCCATGATTTTCTGCCAGTGCGGATGCTGAAGGGGCGGGATTACGCCGTTCGCCGTGTGCAAGGTTGTCCGGTAATTGCAGATGCTCGGGCTGTATGCTGCCGTGGTCGCAAAGCGTGAGCGCGCGCTCCAGAATGTTTTGTAGTTCGCGTACATTGCCCGGGAAACTGTAGTTGCGAAGCGCATTACGGGCGGTGGTGTTGAGCTCCGGCTCCTCCAATCCCCAATCACGGCTCAGGCGCTTGAGGAAGGTTTGTGCCAGATAAAGGATATCGTCGCCACGCTCACGCAGCGGTGGCACTTTCAGCTGTATGACATTGATGCGATAGAACAGATCCTGACGGAAGCGACCGGCAGCAACTTCGGCAGCGAGGTCTTTGTGGGTGGCGCTGACAATGCGCACATTGACAGGAATTTCTTTTGGACTACCAACGGGGCGGACACTTTTTTCTTGGATGGCGCGCAGCAATTTCACCTGCATGGGTAAAGGGAGATCGGCAACCTCATCCAGAAAGAGTGTGCCTTCATTTGCTGCCTGAAACAGGCCTTGTTTGTCTTCAGTGGCTCCCGTAAAGCTGCCCTTCTTATGACCGAAGAACTCACTTTCCATAAGTTCGCTGGGAATGGCTCCGCAGTTCACCGGAACGAAGGGTTTGTCTCCGCGTGGACCCAGTTCATGTATTAAGCGTGCGACCAATTCTTTGCCGGTACCGGATTCACCACTGATATAGACAGGTGCCTGGCTGCGTGAGAGCTTGCTGATTTTTTGCTTGAGTTCTTGTACGGAAGGCGAACGTCCCAGTAGGCGACTGTCTTCAGGGAAGTCATTCGTATCAGGTTTGAGGCGCAGTGCGGTATTGACCATGTCGCGTAGGCGCGCCAGCTCTACCGGTTTGGAGACGAAGTCAAAGGCGCCAGCTTTCAGGGAGGCAACGGCTGCTTCCGTACTGCCATAAGCTGTGATCACGGCCACAGGCAGATTGGGATATTCCTTTTGTATCGTCTGCACCAGCGTGATGCCGCTGCCATCGGGCAGGTTCATATCTGTCAGGCAAAGCTGGAAGTTTTCCTTGCGCAGCCAGGCTGTGGCTGCCTCCAGGCAGTCAGCACTGCGGGCATCAATCTGCATGCGCGCCAAGGTAATTTCCAGCAGTTCGCGGATATCGGGTTCGTCGTCAACGATAAGGGCCAGGGGATTGGTCATATCCGGCTCGTCTCTTCTCAGCTTAATCGGTCGGGGTGGGCAAAGGTGATACGGAAACAGGCGCCATGTTCGCGCGCAATATAGTCCAGTCGCGCCTGGTTGGCTTCACAGATTTCCCGGGACAGATACAGGCCCAGCCCGGTTCCGGTTGCTTCGGTCGTGAAAAAAGGCTCGAACAGATGGGCCTGCTGCTCTGCCTTGATCCCGGGACCGAAGTCGATGATATCCAGATAAGGCTGTCGGTTCAGCTCCAGCCATCCTCCCTCGATCAGGACGCGTGGCTTGCCGGAGTGCTGCAGGCTGTAGCGCAAGCCATTCATGACCAGATTGTGTACAACCTGGTGTAGCTGTCGCGGATCGAAACGTATCACCATTTCCTTGTCTTTCAGTCGTATGCCGATTTCAGCAGGCTCGGGCTGGTGTAGATACTCCTCGCGGAACTCCAGCAGCCATTCCTGCAAGGCAAAGCGCTGAGCCAGCGAAGGCTGGCGACGAGAAACAGAAAGCACGTTTTCCACGACGCCATTCATGCGACGGCAATGTTGCTCGATGATCTCCAGCAGGCGGCGGTCAGGTCCGGCAATCACATCAGACTCGGCCAGTAATTGGGTGGCATGACTGATCGCGCCTAGCGGATTGCGGATTTCGTGGGCAATGCTGGCGGTGAGTCGACCCAGTGAGGCCAGCTTCATCTGCTGTGCCTGTTGATTGAGCTGGGTTGTGTCCTCCAGAAAGAGCAGGATGGCGCCATTGTTTTCATGACGGTTCAAGGCAGCAAAGCTGGCGCTGATTTCAGGGCCTTGTGGCGTATTGCGGAACACGATGGGACGTATCTGAGGATTTTGTTGCCAGGCGAAGCAGGCAGCATCCAGCAGAAGGGAAACATCTTCCATGCGGCTGAAAATGGAGATGGGATTGGCAAAGCCCAGAAGCTGCTGGGCAGCCTCATTGCTGAGCAGGAC
>JAVHYE010000078.1:0-14905 GCA_031119295.1 Pedobacter sp.
ACGAGGAAGGCATGCACCTCGTGATCGCGCATCAGGGCCACATCGTCCGGCTTGTGTATGCCGCTTTCCGTGACCACGCGACGGCCCGCAGGAATACGCGGCAGCAGGTCCAGGGTATTGCGCAGACTGACTTCAAAGGTCTTGAGATTGCGGTTATTGATGCCTAACAGAGCGCCCGGCAAATGCAAGGCACGCTCCAGCTCTTCGCCATCATGCACTTCTACCAGCACATCCAGACCGAACTCGCGCGCACAGGCATTGAGCTCGTTCAGCTGCGCATCGGACAGCGCCGCCACGATGAGCAGGATACAGTCGGCATGGATGGCGCGGGCCTCCACCACCTGATAGGGATCAATCAGGAAGTCCTTGCGGATGACGGGTAGCGCACAAGCTGCACGTGCTGCCTGCAGGTAGTCATTACTGCCCTGAAAGAAATCCACATCGGTGAGCACGGACAGGCAAGCCGCCCCGGCTTTCTCATAGGAACGGGCAATATCGGCCGGACGGAAATCCGGACGTATCACGCCCTGGCTGGGCGAGGCCTTCTTGATCTCGGCAATCACGCCAGCTTGGCCAGCCGCAATCTTCTTTTCTATGGACTGCTGGAAGCCGCGAACCGGATCGGCATGACGCGCTGCCTCTTCCTGATCGCGCAGGCTTTTGTATTTGCGCGCCGCTGCAACTTCCTCGACTTTTCGATCCAGGATTTTCTGCAGGATGGTAGGAGCCGCCATCATTTCACCTCGCCCAAGGCGCGCGTGAAATCACGCAGATTGTCGAACTTCTCCAGGGCCTGACCGGTGCTGATGAGATCATGCGCCAATGCCACACCCTGCTTGATATCGCGTGCCAGACCCGCCACATAAATGCCGGCACCGGCATTGAGGGCAATCACATCGGCCGCCTTTTCCGCATACTCGCCCTGACGCTTGCCCAAGGCATCGCGTATCAAGGCCAGTGATTCGGCGGAACTGGATACCGTGAGACCAATCAGGCTCTGGCTCTTGAGACCCACGTCTTCCGGCGTCAGCGTGTATTCGGTGATGACGCCATTCTTCAGCTCCGCCACCTGTGTGCTGGTGGCCAGACTGAATTCATCCAGCCCGTCCTTGGCATGCACAATCAGCGCATGCTCACTGCCCAGACGCTGCAGCACTTCCGCCAGCGGACGGCAGAGCTGGCCATTGAAAACACCGATTACATGGCGCTTCACGCCAGCCGGATTGGTCAGCGGCCCCAGGATATTGAAGAGCGTGCGCAGACCCACATCCTTGCGTGCCGTGATGGCATGCTTCATGGCCGAGTGATGATTCACCGCAAACATGAAGCCCACGCCGACTTCGTGTATGCAACGTGCAGTCTGCTCGGGCGTAATGGAAAGATTAAGGCCAGCCTCGGTGAGCAGGTCGGCGCTGCCACTGCTGGAGGAAACCGCACGACCGCCATGCTTGGCCACATGGGCACCGGCCGCCGCAATCACCATGGCCGAAGCCGTGGAGACATTGAACATATTGGCGCCATCACCACCGGTGCCGACGATATCCACCACATGGGGAAGCTCACCCAGCTGCACCGGCGTCATCAGCTCGCGCATGATGCGCACAGCGCCTTCAATCTCGTCCAGCGACTCGCCCTTCATGCGCAGGCCCATCACAAAAGCTGCAATCTGTGCATCGGTGGCCGCGCCGGTCATGATGCTGCGCATCACGTCCTGCATTTCCGGCAGGGAGAGATCGATACGGTCGACGATGCGCGCGAGCGCGGTCTTGATATCCATCACTTTCCCTCCAGGAAGTTCTTCAAGAGCTCATGGCCCTGCTCGGTGAGTATGGATTCCGGGTGGAATTGCACGCCTTCCACTTTCAGGGTCTTGTGGCGCACACCCATGATTTCGTCCACGGAACCATCGGGCAGCTGTGTCCAAGCTGTGATTTCCAGACAATCCGGCAAGCTTTCCTTCTCGATAATCAGCGAGTGGTAACGCGTAGCCGTCAGCGGATTATTCAAATCCGAGAAAACTCCGACATTATTGTGATGAATCGGCGAGGTCTTGCCATGCATGACCTGACGCGCACGCACCACTTTGCCGCCAAAAACCTGGCCTATGGACTGATGCCCGAGACAGACACCCAGCACCGGAATCTTGCCGGCAAAATGCTCAATGGCTGCCATGGAAATACCGGCCTCATTGGGCGAGCAGGGGCCGGGCGATATCACTATCTTTTCCGGCGCCAGCTTTTCGATATCTTCAATGGTGATTTCATCATTGCGCACCACCTTCACGTCCTGACCCAGTTCGCCAAGGTATTGCACGATGTTGTAGGTAAAGCTGTCGTAGTTGTCGATCATCAGGATCATGACTGTGACTCCCCGGATTTGATGGCAGTGGCGACCTCGGCCGCGCGCATGAGGGCGCGCGATTTGCTCAGGGTTTCCTGCCATTCCGATTCGGGCACGGAGTCGGCGACTATGCCGGCCCCCGCCTGCACATGCATCACACCATCCTTGATCACGGCCGTGCGTATGGCGATGGCCGTATCCATATTGCCGTTCCAGCCCAGATAGCCGACAGCGCCGCCATAAATACCGCGCTTCACCGGTTCCAGCTCGTCGATGATCTGCATGGCGCGCACTTTGGGAGCACCGGACAGCGTGCCGGCTGGCAGCGTGGCACGCAGCACATCCATGGCCGACACCTCGGGCTTGAGGCTGGCTTCCACATTGGAAACGATGTGCATCACATGCGAGTAACGCTCCACCACCATTTTTTCCGTCACACGTACCTGACCGGTTTTCGCCACACGACCAACATCGTTGCGCCCCAGATCAATCAGCATGAGATGCTCGGCCACTTCCTTGGGGTCGGCCAGCAACTCGGCTTTCAATGCCTCATCCGCTTCCGGCGTAGTACCACGCTTGCGCGTACCGGCAATGGGACGCACGGTAACGAGTCCATCTTCCATACGCGCCAGGATTTCCGGCGAGGAACCCACAATCGTGAGCTCGTCGGTCTGCATGTAATACATATACGGCGAAGGATTGAGATGACGCAGGGCGCGATACAGCAACATGGGTGAGGCCGTAAACGGCGCGCTCATGCGCTGTGAGGGCACCACCTGCATGATGTCGCCAGCCAGCACATACTCCTTGATGTGATCTACGCCACGCTTGAAAGCATCCTGACCAAAGCTGGAGGCAAAATCCGCTTCCGTCACCGTCTTGCTGACGCTGTCGTGCATGGCCGATGTATCCAGCGACTCACGCAGACGCTGCACCAGCGCATCCAGACGCTTTTCCGCCTGCTCACGCGCACCATGCTCAGCCGGATCAATATGCGTGATCAGGAAAAGCTCGCCCTTGAGATTGTCGAAAACCACGACATCCTCGGAGACCATGAGCTGTATGTCGGGCGCGCCTATGGGATCAGGCTTGGCACAGGCACTGAGTTTCTTTTCCACATAGCGCACACAGTCGTAGCCGAAAAAGCCGACGAGGCCGCCTGTGAACTTGGGCAGCTCGGGATGCGGGGCAACGTTAAAGCGACGCTGGAAATCCTCGACAAAGGCCAGCGGGTCGGCTGCTTCATGGCGCTCGATTTCCACACCATCACGCGTCAGCACGATGCTGTGTCCGCGCACGGTCAGTACGGTACGCGCCGGCAGGCCGATGATGGAATAACGGCCCCAGCGCTCACCGCCCTGCACGGACTCGAAGAGATAGCTGAAGGCGGAGTCGGCCAGCTTGAGATAGACAGACAGGGGGGTGTCGAGATCAGCAAGGACGACACGTGCGACAGGCACGCGGTTATAGCCCTGGGAGGCCAGGACAGCGATTTGCTCGGGAGACATGATAGCTACTCGAAAACTCAGAAAACGGGCATGGAAAACGGCCGGGGTGGTGCAATCACCATCGCCAGTCGCGCCAACGCTTGTCCTGAGCCAGTAGCATCACGTTGAGAAGCCCGTTGAGAGAGGAAAAGAGAGCCAGCAGGTTAAAGCAGCTCGGTAAGTGAATCAACCAGCCAGTCCGGCTGCGCCGCCATGATGGGCTCGCCATGGTTATAGCCCCAGGGCACAGCCACCACCTTCACACCAGCGGCCTTGGCCGCCTCCACATCATTGCGCGAATCCCCCACCATCAGGGCCTCACCGGTCTTGATGCCGAAATGCTGCAGGGAGTGCTGCAGGGGCAGCGGGTGTGGCTTCTTGTGCGGCAGGGAGTCGCCACCCAGCAACAGATCGAAAGGCTGGAGGATATCCAGCGCCTCAAGCAGGGCCTTGGCCGGGGCATAGGGTTTGTTAGTGACACAGGCCAGCCGGATGCCGGCCGCCTTGCAGGCCAGGAGCAGTTCACGGCCGCCGGGATAAACCGTGCTCACCTCACAGACCGACTCCTGATAACGGGCCATGAAACGGGCCAGCAACTCATCATGCAGATCCGGCGACTGGCGCTGATGCTCCAGCACGCAGTACACCAGCCGTGAAGCGCCACGCCCCACCCAGACCTTTACCTGCTCGACACTGACTTCCTGCAGGCCGAGATCGGCAAGACCACGATTCAGCGATAGCGAAATGTCCGCCACCGAATCCACCAAGGTGCCGTCCAGATCAAACATCACGAGTTTGGGCGCAAGGCCCAGCGAGGCGAACAGCGTCATCAGCGTCTCACCTGCGCCAGCTCGGCGCGCATCTGCTTGATGACTTCAGCGTAATCCGGCGCATTGAAAATGGCCGAACCGGCAACAAAGGTGTCGGCACCTGCTTGTGCGATTTCACGGATATTTTTCACACCTACACCGCCGTCGATTTCCAGACGTATGGGCAAGCCGGACTTGTCGATTTTCGCGCGCGCTTCACGCAGCTTTTCCAGCGTGTGCGGGATAAAGGCCTGACCGCCGAAGCCCGGGTTCACGCTCATGAGCAAAACCATGTCCAGCTTGTCCATGACGTGATCGATGTGATGCAGGGGCGTGGCCGGATTGAACACCAGACCCGCCTTGCAACCCGCGGACTTGATGAGAGCCAGTGACCGGTCAATATGTTCGGAGGCTTCCGGATGGAAAGTGATGTAAGTGGCGCCAGCCTCGATGAAGTCACCGATGATACGATCCACCGGCTTCACCATGAGATGCACATCGATAGGTGCGGTCACGCCATATTTACGCAGGGCCTTGCAGACCATGGGGCCTATGGTGAGATTGGGCACATAGTGATTGTCCATCACATCGAAGTGCACGATATCGGCACCGGCGGCCAGTACCTTGTCCACATCCGCCCCAAGGCGGGCGAAATCGGCAGAAAGGATGGAAGGGGCAATCAGGTAATCAGTCATTTCTTTTGTTTCCTGTCAGGAATTCTTTAAGTCGCAGCTTTTCAAATAGTGCCGGCGCGTATCTGAACATCCAGCTCGGCCAGACGTTGCGGCGTACCCACATCCACCCAGGGGCCAGCGAAATATTCGCCCGTCACTTTTTCTTCGCTGATGGCAGCGCGTAAAAGCGGCGCCAGAGCCCGTTTGCCGTTTTCCAGTCCGGCAAAAAGTTGCGGATGCAGTACAGAGAGGCCAGAGAAGGTGAAACGTGGCTCGCCCTCATTGCGCACCGTGCACTCCACACCCGCAAATACACGGCCATCCAGACTGAAATCACCCTTGGTATTGTGCTCGGGATTACCCACCAGCACGAGATGCGCCAGCTTCTGCGTATGCGCAAAGGTCGTCCGCAACATGGCAAAGTCGTAGCGCAGCCAGATATCACCATTCACCACGAGAAAGGGTTCATCTCCCAGCAAAGGCAGCGCCTTGACCAGGCCTCCTGCCGTTTCCAGTGGTTCACCTTCGTGTGACCAATGGATATGCACACCGAATTGCTGGCCGTCGCCCAGTGCGGCTTCCAGCTTTTCACCCAGCCACGCCGTATTGATGACCAGCTCGGTAAAACCGGCGCGCGCCAGATTTTCGATATGCCAGACAATCAGCGGTTTGCCACCGACTTCCAGCAAAGGCTTGGGAGTATGGTCAGTCAGCGGACGCATACGCGTACCCAGACCAGCCGCAAGAATCATGGCTTTCATTACGCCACCCAATGCCCGAGTACAACACGCGCTGCCGGCTGTTTTTCCAAGTAAGCCGGCAATATCACGGTGCGCAGCAACTCGAACAAGGCATGCAGCTCGGGATAGGGCTGTATTTCCGCAAGCAGGTAATTGAAGACGACGGGAATGTCGTTGAGATAGCCATGCTTGCCATCACGAATGGAAAGCCGCGCAAAAATCCCCACCACCTTGAGATGACGCTGCGCGCCCATCCAGTCGAACCAGCGCGGGAATGCGGCTTCGTCGGCGGCAGAGAGTCGGCCCTCTTCACGCAGCAGGGCCGCAAACTGCTTCACCCATGCCTCCACCTGAGCCTGCGGCCACACCACATAGGCATCGCGCAGCAAAGAAGCCAGATCGTAGGTAATGGGGCCGGAAACGGCGTCCTGGAAATCAATGACGCCGATTTCACCATCCGCCAGCAACATGAGATTGCGCGAATGGTAGTCGCGATGCACAAACACCTGCGGCTGCTTCGTGACGGCATCGGCAATCGTCACGAAGGCATTTTCCAGCACAGCCTGCTGCTCGGTGTTCAGGCTCATGCCGAGATAGCGGGGAATGAACCAGTCGCGCAGCAGACCCATTTCATCAATCAGGCGCTTGCGGTCATACAAGGGCAATTCATAGCCCGGTACAGCCTCGCAAGCCAGCACATGCAACAGCGTCTGCATGGAGCGGGTATAGAGTGCATCCACCGTACTCTCGGTGAGAGCGGGACGCAGCAGGCTGTCACCAAAATCTTCCAGCAGCATGAAGCCGAGGCCGAAATCAGCCGCAATCACTTCCGGCACATGCACACCATGGGCGCGCAGGGCGCGGGCGATGGCCACGAAGGGACGGGAATTTTCCTTTTCGGGCGGGGCATCGACAGCAATCAGCGATCCTCTGCTTATGGGGAGGCGAGAGCCTTCAGCCAAAGGCAGTCGAAAGTAGCGACGGAAGCTGGCATCACCGGAAACCGTGCTGAGATCCCCCGCCGGCACAAGATCAGGACGCTCACGACCCAGCCAGTCCACTGCCCAGGCCTGCAATGCCAGCGCACGCTCATCTGCAACACTCATCAGCAACTCCACTAAGCCCCAGGCCGGATCATCAACAGGCTCTTACAAAATCCTGTGGCCCGGCCAAAACAAGTTGCCTATTATCCGGCAACTTCGCGTCTCTACCAGCCTGCTTTTGGCCACTTTCTGTTCATTGCCCATGCCCCGTCATCCGCACGCCCTGCTCTGGCTGGCGCTTTTTGCCCCCAGCTGCCTTGCCGCCACCGCGGATACGGCCGACGCCACCAGGCCGCCCATGGGCTGGGCTACCCGCGCCGAAATCGAGGCGCTGCCGGCTGCCGACCGCCCCGAGATCGATGCCACCTGCCCCGGTGCCTGGGTGACGCCCATCCCGCCCAAGGCAGTGATAGGCCGCCCGGAAGACAGCAATGTGGAAGCCCAGGCTGATGATGTGCACTACGACGCCAATGGCGTTTCCACCCTGCGTGGCAGTGTCAGCATCCGCCAGTCCGGTCGCCGCATCGATGCCGACCAGGCCGAACTCAGCCAGAACCAGGGTCAGGGCCGCTTCAGCGGCAATATCCTGATTGCCGAGCCCGGCCTCGTCATGACCGGCGACCAGGCCGACTATGAATTCGACACCCAGAAGGCCCGGGTCGAGCGCACCGAGTTCGTCTCCAGCGCCATCAATGCCCATGGCCGTGCCGACCAGATCGAGCGCAACGAAAAAGGCGTGATCAAGATTGCCCGCGGCGAGATTTCCACCTGCCCGCCGGGCAAGCGCACCTGGAGCTTCGAGGCCAAGGACATCAAGCTGGATCAGGAAACCGGCCGTGGCACGGTGCGCAGTGCCATCCTGAATATCAATGAAACGCCGGTGCTCTATGTGCCCTACTTCAATTTCCCGATTGATGACCGGCGCCAGAGCGGCATCCTGATTCCGCGTTTCGGTAACACCAACGACGGCGGCTTTGATTTCGCCCTGCCCATCTACTGGAATATCGCGCCCAATTACGATGCCACCATCACGCCACGCGTGATGACACGACGCGGCACCATGTTCGAAGGCGAGTTCCGCTATCTGCTGCCGGCCCTGGGTGAAGGCAAGATCGAGGGCGGCTACCTGCCCTCCGACAGCCTTTATGGCGGCCGCGACCGCAAGAGCCTGTCCTGGAAGCAGGACGGCGAGGTCATGCCGGACCTGCAGCTCAAAACCAACGTCAACTATGTTTCGGACAATGCCTATTTCATCGATCTGGGCACCGACCTCAGCATCACCAATACCGCTTTCCAGGAACGCACCGGCGAACTTTTCTATACCCCCGGCAACTTCTGGAGCCTGACCACGCGCGTGCAGGGCTACCAGACCATAGACCCTGCCATCCTGGACGATGAAAAGCCTTATGCACGTCTGCCCCAGCTCTTGCTGGTAGGCAACAATCCAGTGGCGCGCGGCTGGCAACCGGCCGTGACCACCGAGCTCACCTATTTCGAACGCAAGGTGGATGATGGCTCCGGCCCGGAAGTGAATGGCGGGCGCTATCGTCTTGATCCTTCCATCGCCTATGTCATGGAAGCGCCCTGGGGACGGCTTGTGCCCACACTGAAAGCACGCAGTCTGGTTTATCAGCTGGAAGGCGATGGTGTAGCGCCAGGCAGCGAGAGTGAGCAGCTGGTGGTGCCCAGTTTCAGTCTGGATGGCGGCCTCGTGTTTGAAAGCGAGCAGGGCCACTACACCCAAACGCTGGAGCCACGAGCCTTCTATCTCTATGCGCCCTATGAAGACCAGAGCACCCTGCCCAACTTCGACACCGCCAACACCACCTTTTCCTATCAGCAGCTTTTCCGTGACAGCCGCTTTTCCGGTGGCGACCGCATCGACGATGCCAACCAGCTGTCCCTGGGCCTGACCTCGCGCCTCATCGATCATGAGTCCGGCGAGGAAGTGATACGCGCCTCCGCCGGCCAGATCACCTATTTCCGTGATCGCAAAGTGAGACTGGACCCGACGGCGCCCATCGCTACCGATGCCAGCTCCGGTCTCGCCGCCCAGCTGGCCGCGCCCATAGGCCGTGGCTGGAGTGGCTCCGCCGATGCGCAGTGGACTTCCCGGCTCGAGCACGCCACGCAGTTCAGTGTGAATCTCAACTACCTGCCGGAATCGCGCGATCGTCTTGCCAATCTCGGCTACAACTTCCGCCGCGAAGATCCGACCATAGGCCAGGAAGCCCTGCGCCAGGTCAGCGGCTCCATCCTGCAGCCCATAGGCATCAGTTGGCAGGTGATTGCCCTCGCGCAATACGATCTGCGCACAAAAGAAAGCCAGGACCTGCTCTTCGGCATGCAATATGAAGCCTGCTGCTGGAAGCTGCGTCTTTATGAGCGCCAGTTCCTGGCCGACCCGGACGATATCAGCCCCGGTGCGCAACGCCAGCGCCGCGCCTTTTTCATCGAAGTCGAGCTCAAGGGCCTGGCCGGCCTGTCCAGCGGCGTGAAAAGCCTGCTCAACAATAATGTCTTCGGTTACAACCAGATCATGGAGCACCAAAGCTCCAGGAAGGAGCTTCCCTGATGCGCGCCCTGATCACCCTGCTATGCCTGCTCGTGCTAGCACCGCTGGCCACTGCGGCGGTCACGCCGCTGGACCGGATTGCCGTGGTGGTGGATGACTCCGCCATCCTGCAGAGTGAAATCGACAAACGTATTGCCGATGTGGAATTCCAGTTCGCGCAGCGCAAAAGCCCGCTGCCGCCGGATGATGTACTGCGCAAGCAGGTTACCGAACAGCTCATCCTGGAAACCCTGCAGCTCAATATGGCCACCCGCGCCGGCATACGCATAGACGATGGCGAACTCAATGCCTCGCTCACGGAAATCGCCAAGCAGAGCAACCTCAGCCTGCAGGCCTTCCAGCAGAAACTGGATGCCACGCCGGGCGCCAGCTATGCCGAAGTGCGCGAGCAGGTGAAGCGCGAGCTCATGATCAACAAGCTGCGCCAGCGCCGCCTGCAGGACCGTATACGCATTACCGAACAGGATGTGCAGAATTTCCTGAAGTCGCCGAGCGGCCAGGCCGAGCTCGCCAGTGAATACCGTCTCGGCCATATCCTGATCGGCCTGCCGGAAGAAGCCTCGCCCAAGGACATCGCCGCCGGCGAAGCCAAAGCCAAAGAAGCACTGGCCGCCCTCGCTGCTGGCAAGGATTTCGCGCAAGTCGCCGCCACTTACTCGAATGCGGAAACCGCCCTGAAAGGTGGCGATCTGGGTTGGCGCAAGGCAGCGCAGCTGCCCACGCTGTTTGCCGAGCAGGCGGAAAAAATGAAAGCCGGTGAAGTCGCCGGCCCCCTGCGCACCCCCGGCGGATTCCACATCATCAAGCTGCTGGCCAAGCGCGGCGGCGATGTGATGCGCGTGCAGCAGTGGCAGGTGGAGCACATCCTCATCAAGCCCACGGAAATCCTTTCCAGCGAGGATGCCAAACAGAAACTGGAAGACATACGCGCCAAGGTGGTTAGCGGCAGCGTGAAATTCGCAGATGCGGCCCGCATCAATTCCGATGATCCGGGCTCGGCCCGTCAGGGTGGTTCGCTGGGCTGGGTGGCCGCCGGCGAAATGGTGCCGGAATTCGACAAGCGCATGCAGAGCATTGCTCCCAATACCGTGTCGGAAGTTTTCCAGTCTTCCTTCGGCTGGCACATCCTGCAGGTCACCGGCACCCGCGAGCATGATGTCACCGAGCAGTATCGTGCCGGCATGGCGCGTCAGGCCCTCTACTCCCGCTCCTATGACGAAGAACTGGCGAGCTGGCTGCGCGAGCTGCGCAACGATGCCTTTGTGGAATTCCGTAATAACAGCAAGTAAGTCTGCCCCATGAAAAAGACCGGCTCAGGCCGGTCTTTTTCATTTCCGGAACCTGTCAGCGCTCCATGGCCAGGCAATAGCCCACCCCCGGCACGGTCTTGAGATAGCGTGGCTGCGTCGGGTCCGCTTCCAGCTTGCTGCGCAACTGCCGCATATAGATGCGCAGATAATGTGTGTTCTCCTGCATCTGTTTGCCCCAGACCTGCAGCATCAGACTGGCATGCGTCATCACCCGGCCTTCACCACGGGCAAGGGCCGCCAGCAAATCAAACTCGATTGGCGTCAGATGTACAGCCCGGCCATCCAGGGTCACGGCATGATGATCAACATCAATGAACAAACCACCCAGGGCATATTCCTGCGGCCGGCCTTGCTGACCACGACGCAGCAGCACACGCAGGCGCGCCAGCAATTCTCCTGTACTGAAAGGCTTGGTCAGATAATCCTCAGCACCTTCATCCAGTGCCGCGATTTTTTCCTCTTCCTGATCGCGTGCTGACAACACCAGCACCGGCATATTCCCGGCCTCCTGCCGGAACTCCACCAGCAACTCGCGGCCATCCCCATCCGGCAAGCCCAGATCCAGCAGCACCAGATCCGGCTGGCTCTGCTCGAACTGTTGCCGTGCTTCAGCGCAGCTGGCCGCTGCATGCACCTCATAACCATGGGCATGCAAGGTGGTACACAGGAACTCGCGCAGATCCGCCTCGTCTTCCACCACCAGCAATGTAGAAGTCATGTATTTTCACTCCCGGCGCCAGCCAGCGTCGGCTGCGCCTCCAAACGCAAATAAAAAACAAAACTGGCGCCACCTTGCGCTGCCACACCGGCACTGATGCGACCGCCATGGGCTTCGACAATGGAGCGACAGATAGCCAGACCCAAGCCGGCACCTACTGCAGGCAAGGCATGTCCGCGATAGAATTTTTCAAACACCCGCTCGCGCTCCTCCACGGGCAGACCCGGTCCGTCATCCGACACCGAGACACGCATCCAGCCTTCTTCAACAGCGGCCGCCACACTGATACTGGCCTGCTCCGGCGTGTATTTGATGGCGTTCTCCAGCAGATTGATGAGCACACGCTGTATCAGCACGGAATCAAAGCGCAGTAGCGGCAAATCCGGCGGCACCGATACCAGCAAACGCCGCTCGCCCAGGCGCGGACGGATTTCCTGCAGGGCAGCACCCAGCACTTCTTCCATGTCCTGCCACTCCTGCCGCAGTTGTACCGGGCCGGACTCCAGGCGCGCCATGTCCAGAATGTTTTCCACCAGACTGCGCATACGCAGTGAGGACTGGTAGACCACGCGATGCAGCGAAGCAACCGCCTCTGTATCCAGTCTTGCCTGATCATCGATAAGGCTGCTGGAGGCTCCCACTATCGTAGCGAGCGGGGTACGCAAATCATGCGAGACCGCACTCAGCAGGGAGTTGCGCAGACGCTCGGTTTCAACCTTCATACGCTCGGCCTGCACGGCCTCCACCGAACGCGCACGCTCTATAGCCAGCGCCGCTGCCGACAACATGGTGCGCAACAAGCGCTCACCATCCTGTGCGGTGGGTGGCGGAGAAAAAATGAGAAGGCCCACACCCCCCGCAGCGCCTTCCAGCACACGGATTTTTTCCGGCTGCACCGACTCCGGCTGCCGCCAGCAATGCAGGGCGGCGGCTTCATCCCAATGCTGCAAATGACCTGCGACAGCGCGCAGACCCTCACCATCCGGCACCAGCAATCGCACCTGTGTGGCAAAAGCCTCTTCGATATGACGTGCAATTACACTGCCCAGCATATCGCCGCCACGTGTTGCCGCCAGCTCGCGCGTCAGTGCATACAACATGCGCGTGTGTTGCTCGCGACGACGCGATTGCTCCAGCTGGTCATGCAGCCGCGAGGTCAGGCTGCTGATCAGGATGCTGATGGAGAGCATGATGATGAGGGTCAGCAGGTACTGGCCATCGGAATTCGTGAGCAGGAAATGCGGCGGCACATTGAAAAAATCAAACGCCAGCGCCGCCAGTACCGAGGCCAGGATGGAGGGGCCGCGCCCCGCCAGAAAGGCCACCAGCGCCACCACCGCCAGATAGACCATGACGATATTGGGCAGCTGGAAATAGGGCTGCATGCGTATGGAAAGCAGCGTGCAGACCGCAATGGCCAGCACGGCAAAGACATAGGCATATTTTTGTCGTGCGCCTGTAAACCACAGGGGCAGGGCATCAGGGCGGGCGGGCATTTTTACCGAATCTTTACTTGGCGATCAAAACAGCAGCCGGGAGAATCCGGTGCGTGGGTAGCGTCAGACTGGCGTCTGCGCGCCGTATTATCAAGGGACAAACGATAACAGGCGATGCATAAAAGCCAATAGTCCTGTCGTCATTGTTGTTCTGTGCACACCGGCACTCTCTCGGGTTGCGTCGCTTTCATAAATTCCGGCCGTGACACAGATCGGCAGCAACAATGATGACCGCTATCCACCCTAAATCCCTGCGCCAGCAGCGCTGCTTTACAAGCGCAGCAGTACGCAAAATAAAAAATCCGGGCATGCCCGGATTTTTTATTTACAGCTCACCCTCTATGGGCAGCAGCTTCAGCCACCAGACCGAGCTGCGTCGCCAAAACCTTGCCTTGGGTTCCTTGTCGAAAAACTCGGGGGGCTGCAGCTCTGCATCCTCCCAGCTCAATTCCCCCTTTTCATCAAGACGGACACGGTAAGCGGCCAGCGGCAAAGCCTGTGTCATGCCGGCACGGAATTTTTTGGCTATCGCCGGACAATCAAAGACCAGCCCCATTTCCGTATTCAGAACGGCTGAACGCGGATCCAGATTGAAAGAACCCACAAAGAAATAACGCTCATCAAACACATAAGCCTTGGTATGCAGGCTGGCGCGGGACGAGCCATGCAGGGGAAAGTGCTTGGCCTTGCTGACATCCAGCACCGGCTTCATTTCCCAGAGCCGGGCCCCGGCTTCCAGCAACGGCTTGCGGTAGCGGGAATAACCGGCATGCACGGCACTCACATCGGTAGAGGCCAGTGAATTGGTGAGAACCTCGACGCTCACACCGCGCTTCTGCAAATCCACCAGAGCCTGCGTGCCTGTCTTGCCCGGAACGAAATAGGCTGAAATCAGCAATACATCCTTCTCGGCACCACTCAGATAGCGCATGAGATTTTCCCCTACATGTGTACGAGGCTCTTTTGCACCACCATTCTTCTCGTCCTTTTCTTCCGGACTGTCGGCCAGCACGGCGGTCGGGCATTCAGCGTACATATGCAAGCCATCCTGGCGCGCCTTGAAATAGGGAGCATCTGCCAGCCGTGGCAGTATCTGCGCTTCGTCTTCCCGTAATTGATGTGCCAGCTGTTTGCGCAGCTCTGCCAGCTGCTCACCGTATTTTTCCTCAGCATTCTTGCTGATTAATTTGGTACGTGGACTGACCCAGTACTCCTCGAAAACATTTTCCAGCTCCTGCACCACAGGACCAGAAACCAGCACATCAAGATCGGCAAAATCGGATTCTTCACTGGTGCCGAAATATTCATCCCCGATATTACGCCCGCCAACAATGCTGAAACGGCCATCGACCGTGAGTTGCTTGTTGTGCATGCGCCGGTCAACCCGGTTGAAGGCCAGCATGACTTCCAGCATGCGCAGCTTGCGCAGGCGGAAAGGATTGAAATGGCGAAGCTCGATATTGGGATGCGCATTCATTGCATCCACCAGCTTGTCATCATCGCCATGGATATCGTCGATGAGGGCACGCACCTTGACGCCGCGATCGGCAGCCCGCAGCAGGGCATGGGCCAAGAGGCGACCCGCGCGGTCGTTGTGATAGATGTAGTACTGCAGGTCTATGGTCTTCTCGGCGTGCTCGACGATATCCAGCCGCGCTACCAGAGCGTCATTGCCGATGATCAGCGGCACCATGCGATTCAGGGTGAAGGTCA
>JAVHYE010000078.1:15005-16860 GCA_031119295.1 Pedobacter sp.
ACCAGAGCGTCATTGCCGATGATCAGCGGCACCATGCGATTCAGGGTGAAGGTCAACCCGCCATCACCCGTGCCGGCCTCATCCTCCCCGGCCACAGCCACACTGGCCATGGCTGCCAGCAGTAAAAGGCTTCTCAGCCAACGCATCCCGCACTCCTTTTGCCCTGTTTGATCTTGTTATCAGCCGTCTTTCCGCCACAAGTGCAGCTTGACCCCACCCGCCTGCTGGCGACAATGCCACTTTGCACGCAAGCTCGTCACCATGACCCCGCCACAAACCCCTCCCCGCATTGCGATTACCGCAGGTGAACCTGCCGGTATAGGCCCGGACCTGCTCATCAGTCTGGCCCAGCGCGCACATGCGGCCGAGCTCATCGCCATTGCCGATCCCGCACTGCTGCAGGCGCGGGCAACCCAACTGCAGTTGCCGCTGCAGCTCCGGACTTACGATGCCACGATTCCGGCGACTGGCAGCAAGGCTGGCGAGCTCACGGTACTGCCCCTGACAACGGCGACAGCCGTCCATGCCGGACAACTGGATGCAGGCAATGCCTCCTATGTGCTGCAGACGCTGGAGCGCGCGGCACAAGGCGCACAGACAGGCGAGTTTGCCGCCATCGTTACCGCGCCCGTGCAGAAATCCGTGATCAATGATGCCCGGACGATTGATAAAAGCATCGGGGCTTTCAGTGGCCATACCGAATTCTTCCAGGAAAAAGCCGGCGTTGCGCGTGTGGTGATGATGTTGGCCTGTCCCGGCCTGCGTGTGGCGCTGGCTACAACGCATCTGCCGCTGAAAGATGTATCGGCTGCGATTACGCAAAAACTGCTGCATGAAGTGTTGGCCATTCTCGTGCAGGACCTGCGCAAAAAATTCGGCATCGCGCACCCGCGCATTCTGGTGGCCGGCCTTAATCCGCATGCGGGTGAGGCCGGGCATCTCGGCCGCGAAGAAATCGATGTCATCATTCCGGCACTGCAATCTTTCCACGATGCCGATTGCACCCTGCAGGGGCCTTTGCCGGCCGACACGCTTTTCACCCCGAAATATCTCGAGCAGGCTGATGCCGTACTCGCCATGTATCACGACCAGGGCCTGCCGGTGCTGAAATACAAGGGTTTCGGCAATGCCGTGAACATCACCCTGGGCCTGCCCTTCATTCGCACCTCAGTCGATCACGGCACTGCGCTGGATCTGGCTGGTACAGGTCGCGCCGATAGCGGCAGCCTTGAGGCCGCCCTCGCCTGCGCCCTGGACATGATCAACAGCCGGAATTCCGCATGAGTCAGCATCACAGCAGTAAAACGGGCAGCAAAAAGAATCGTCAGGTGGACGGCCATACCGCACGCAAACGTTTCGGCCAGAACTTCCTGACGGACGAACGCATCATCAGCCAGATCGTCAGCGCCTTCGCACCCGAGCGTGGCCAGAATGTCGTGGAAATCGGCCCGGGCCTTGGCGCCATCACCCGAGAGCTGATTGCAGCGCTGGGGCGCGTGCAGGTTGTTGAAGTGGATCGTGACCTGGCCGCTGCCCTGCCCATACGCCTGATGAATGAAGGCGAGCTCATCGTGCATCAGGGCGATGCCCTGAAATTCGATTTTGCCGCGCTGGCCAGCCAGCCGCATGAGCTGCGCGTTATCGGCAATCTGCCTTACAACATTTCCACGCCCATCCTTTTCCATCTGCTGGATCAGGTGCATGCCATCGCCGACATGACCTTCATGCTGCAAAAGGAAGTGGTGGAGCGCATGGTGGCAGCACCAGGCTCCGGTGATTACGGCCGCCTCTCGGTGATGCTGCAGTACCGCTGCGAAGTGGACTGGCTGCTGGGCGTGCCGCCCGAATCCTTCAG
>JAVHYE010000079.1:0-6036 GCA_031119295.1 Pedobacter sp.
CTTGTCAGACAGACAGGCTTGAGTCTACAAATGAAAATCATTATCATCCGCGCCCTGTTCCGGAGGGATGCAGCACATGACCACCCTGACTACCACTGTTGAGGACTACGCGCAGGCGCCCGGCGGCTTCCGTCTTCGCGGTAGCGTGGCAGCGGCTGTGGTACTGGCCCATGTGAGCGCTATCGGCTGGCTCTTCATGCCTTCCGAGTCGCCACCGGCGCCAGATACCGGGGCCATGCAGATGGTCTTCATTGCGCCTCCCCAGGAAGAAAGCACACCACCTCCGCCCCAGCCCAAGGTGGAGCAGCCACCCATTCTGGCCACCAAGCGCCAGGTGCAGGCCGCACCGGAAGCGCCGGTGATTCCGCCCGAGCCGGTGGAAAATGCGCCCGAACAGAAAGTCTCTGAAGAAGCCGCTCCGCCCTCACAGCCTGCAGCGCCTGTCGCCCCGGCGGCTCCGGTGGAAGTCCCCGTCAATGTGCGCGCGGCCTATGCCAACAATCCCCAGCCCAGCTATCCGCAAGCTTCGCGTCGCCTGAAAGAAACGGGCATGTCGCGCCTGCGTGTACTGGTCGGCGGTGATGGCCGTGTGCAGCAGATTGCGCTGGAAAGCTCCAGCGGCTACAGCCGTCTCGACAGCGCGGCCATGGCCGCCGTACGTGACTGGAAATTTGCTCCGGCCCGGCGTGGCGACGCTGCCATCGCGCAGTGGGTCATCGTCCCCATCAACTTCAAACTGGAAAACTGACATGAACGAAGCCACCGGCATTGCGCATTTTCTCGCGCAGACCGATTTCATCGGTAAAAGCCTTTTTGTGATCCTGCTGGCGATGTCGGCGATTTCCTGGTTCTACATCATCACCAAGACCATTCTGCAGATACGCACCAAAAGGCGCAGCGAGGCTTTCACGGATTTTTTCTGGAATGCCACTTCGCTGGATGCCGTGCAGCATGAAATCAATACGCATGGCGTGGACAATCCTTTCTCGCATCTCACCAGCCACGCCCTGTTTGCCCGTGCGCATCACGCCAAAGTGGGTGCGGCCAAGCTGGAAGAGGCCGGCAGTGCTTCCGACTTCCTCACCCGCACCATGCGCCGTGTGATCGATGAAGAAACCACGCGTCTGGAAAACGGTCTCACCGTGCTCGCTTCCATCGGTGCCACCGCACCTTTCGTGGGTCTTTTCGGTACGGTGTGGGGCGTGTACCACGCGCTGGTCGCCATCGGTGCCAGCGGCATGGGTTCGCTGGAGCAGATTGCCGGCCCCGTGGGTGAGGCCCTGATCATGACGGGTCTGGGTCTGGCCGTGGCCATTCCTGCGGTGCTGGGTTTCAACGCCTTCGTGCGCAGCAATCGCGTGCTGCTCGGTCGCCTCGATGCCTTTGCCCACGATCTCTTTGCCTTCCTCACCACCGGCCAGCAGGCCATAGGCAATGTCGGCAGCGGCAAGCCGGCCAGCGTGTCCACACTGCGCAATAACGAAGCCGCGGGGAACTGATCATGGCTTTTGGCGGATTCAACCAGCAGGGCAGCAATGCGCCCATGGCGGAGATCAACATGATCCCGCTCATCGACGTGATGCTGGTGCTGCTCGTGATTTTCATGGTGACGGCGCCGCTGATGTCGCATGCGGTCAAGGTCAATCTGCCGACGGCCTCGTCAGCGCCGGTGAAGCCTTCGGAAAAAATCGATCTGTCCCTGGATGGCTCCGGCCAGCTCTACTGGGACAAGCAGCCGCTCTCCAAGGAAGAGGTGCTGGCGCGCCTGAATGAAACCGGGCTCAAGGCACCGGATACGGAAGTGCATCTGCATGCCGACAAGGACACACGCTACGAGCTGATTGCCGAAATCATGTCCGGTGCAGCCCAGGCCGGCCTCAGCAAGATCGGCTTCGTGACCCAGCCCGGCAAGGATGCTGCCGCCGCGCACTGAGCCTTGTTTGTCTCCTAAAAAAGCCCGGCCCTACCGGGCTTTTTTTATCGTCATCCTCTCCCTGCAATACGTCGGCGGCTGTTGCCGCCAACTCCCGCCCCGTTAAACTGGCCGACGCGCTTACCGCTTCGGATGTTCCATGTTGCACCCCCGTCTTTTCCGTCTGCTGTTCCTCTTGCCATTCATGCTGCTGGCCAGCCCCGTGCAGGCCTTGCTGCTGGAGCCTGCCAGCCATGCTGCGCTGGGGCGCGAGGCCATGTATTTCCAGGAAGAGGGACAGGAGCTGCGTCTGGAAGAGGTGCTTGCCGCGCAAAAAGCCGGCCGCTTTAGCGCACGCAGCGCCGAGGTCCCGTCTTTCGGCATAGGACCGCAGCCAGTCTGGCTATATCTCGATCTGGACAATGCACAGGCGGAAAAACTGCTGCGCCAGATCGTGGTGGGCGTGACCTGGATAGATCGCCTCGATGTTTATCTGCTGCGCGATGGCCAGTTGTTGCGGCGCTGGCAGGCCGGTGATGCCCATGCCGGCTGGCAGCATCCGGAGCCTGGCCTGGGTTTTGTGTTTGCGCATGAATTTGCGCAGGGACATACCGAACTTTTCATACGCGCGCAAACGCCGGATCCCCTGGTGCTTTCCCTGCAACTGCTGGCGCCGCGCGATTACGCCTGGGCCGAGCGCAGCATGGCCTACAGCTATGGTCTGGTGTACGGCTTGCTGCTGGCACTGGTGGCTTACAACAGCCTGCTCTATGTCGGCATGCGCCTGCGCACGCATCGTGATTACGCCATCTATCTCAGCCTCTTTTTCCTGCTCAATGTGGGTTACACCGGCCACGGTTATGCCTGGCTCTGGCCAGAGGCGCCGTATTTCCAGAATTATGTGGTGCTGGTGCTCATGGTGCTGGTGCCCTGTGCCGGCTTCCGTTTTGCCAGCGGCTTTCTTGAGCTGCGGCGCTATTCACCGCGTCTGCATCGCGCCTTGCAGGCTGGCAGTCTGCTTCTGCTGGTCAGCATTCTTTTACTGACTGCGCTGAACTGGCATCGCGAGGCAGCGTTGCTGTCCTTCAGCGTGTTTTCTGCTTTTGCTTTTGTCATGGTCCTGCTGGGTGTGCATGCCATACGCCAGCGCCGCACCGCAGCGCGTTATTTTCTCGCCGGTGCCAGCAGCGCCATGCTGGGCGCCGCCATTACCTCGCTTACGGTCTGGGGTTTCCTGCCGTACTCCTCCATAGGATTTCGCGCGGCGGAAATCGGTTTTTCCCTCGAAGCCATCCTGCTGTCGCTGGCGGTGGCTTATCACGTGCGCCAGCAGGAGCAGGCACGGCGTGAGGCGGAAGAGCTGGCGCGCGTGGATCCGCTTACCGGCCTGCTTAATCGCCGCGCTTTTCTCGAAGCAGCCGAAGCCCTGTGGCCGGTGGCACATCGGCATGAGCGTTCACTGGTGCTGGTCATGCTGGATCTGGACCAGTTCAAGGCCGTCAATGAGCGTTATGGTCATGCGGTAGGTGATGCCGCCCTGCAGTCAGTCAGCCAGCTTTTGCAACAGGCCGGTCGCCCCGGTGATGTGCTGGCGCGCTGGGGCGGAGAAGAGTTCGTGTTGCTACTGCCTGAGCTCACGGAAGTGGAAGGCTGGCAATTTGCTGATCGCCTGCGCCGTCAGCTTTGTGCCGAGGCCGTGAAGGCCGGCAGCGTGCCCTTGTTCCTGCAGGCAAGTTTTGGTGTGGCTGCCAGTGAAGGGCTGAATGCATTGGGTGAGCTGATGCACGAGGCGGATCGCCAGCTGTATCGCGCCAAACAGGCGGGCTGCAATCTGGTTTGTTGCGCCAGCGTGGAATTGCCGCCGGCTAGCGTAAGCGTCGCCGGCTGAATTTTCTTGCCTGAAAAAGCCCCGCACTGGCGGGGCTTTTTGTTATCGGCTGTCAGCGGTGGTAGTCGCCAGCACGCTCTGGCTGATAGCTGATGGCCAGCAACTGTAATTGCAGTGTGCTGCCTTGTGATTGCCAGCGAATGTTTTGCCCTACACGCAGGCCCAAGAGGGCCGCGCCCACCGGCGCCAATACCGAAACCTTGCCACTGGCGGCATCGGCCTCGCGCGGATAGACCAGGGTGAAATGATGTTCCTGGCCGCTGGCTTCATCACGGCAGTGCACCACGGAATTCATGGTGACTACATCGGCCGGCATTTTTTCCGGCTGACACAAACGGGCGCGCGCAATTTCTGCCTGCAGGGGCTCTGCCATGGGCAGGCCCGCCAGCTCCGGTGTTTCCAGCAGCCGCTCCAGGCGTTGGACATCGAGGGTGCTGAGCGTGATGGCGGGGGCAGACATATTCATGGCGGGCTCCGGTTTCTCCTGTAGACGGGGGTCGAAAAAAAGCCCCGCGATAGCGGGGCCGGAGACACCATAACGGTGATAAACATTTTTGCCAATGCACAGAATCGGGCATGAATTTTTGTGCAGGATTTTTACTCAGGCCATCAGGGCATCCATACACAAAACGACTTGACCGAGACCGGGGCGCATCACTACGCAAGAAAACGTGGTGCAAAGACGCTGCTCGGTGAGCGAGAGATAAGGCCGGGAAATCTGCACGCGGCCCGGTTGCTCCACCGCATTGCGGAAATACTGGCGCCGTGCCCAGCAGGCACCACGTGCATCCGAGAGTGGATGGCCACGACCGCGCAGGGCATGTGGTGTCAGTGCGGTATCACCGATCTGATAGCCCATGCTGTCTATGGCATAAACGCGGGTGACTTCGGCATCGGGAATATCCGTCACGATGTCTTCCAGTTCCTTGCCATCACGAAAGGCATTCCACACCGCCATGAAGCGGCTGCGCATGCGCAGTTCTACACGATCCGGTGAGGCCTTGCCGGCGCTCATGAGCAGTGCGGCTTTTTCACTGACCGTGGCTGTTTCCGGCAGGGAAACATGGGCGGGGGCAAACCAGTCGCCCTGCAGCAGTTCGGCATCGGCATCCACAGCAATATGTGCCTGGCGTTCGCTCAGGATGCCGTCCACCAGCACCAGTGAACCGGCTTCGCGCAGCAGCGACACCATATGCGGAAAAAGCCGGGCAGCACGCGCGGATTTTTCTGCGTTTTGCACGAGAGAGGGATCAAGACGCACGATGTCCGGGCGCAGGGCCAGAACACGATCGAAATTCGAGGCGCCGGCACCGAAATCATCGAGAGCAATGCGGAAGCCGGCTTCGCGGTAGCGGCTGACAAAATCCTGCAGCTCGGCATCCCCCAGACTGGCACTGTCGGCCACTTCCAGCACCAGACGTTCCGGGTTCACATTCATGGCGGCCAGTTCGATCAGGGCTTGTTCCGGCGAGAAAAGCTGATGCCGTATGGTTTGCGGATGTATGGGCAGGAACAGCCATTCATTGCCATACACGGCAGCAGGTGCGTTGCGGCTGTGCACGGCCAGGGCAAGGCGATCGAGATCGGCAATGTCCTTTTCATTCATGCTGGTCAGGCGGCTTTCTGCGGATTCGACGTGACCGCCTTGTTGCACCAGCAGCTTTGCCTCCATGCCCACCGTGCGTAATAGCGCGGGGCTGATGATGGCCTGGTAAACGCTCTTGAGTTCGCGATCGCCCAATACACCGATGCTCATGGACTCGTCCTCGCGCAGATAACCGCGCGGCAGGAGACGGAAGGGTTGTGTCATTGCAAAAAGCAGCCTGGTCGTGAGTGAAAAGCTCGTCTTCCGTGAGCAAACAAGTCCTGATGAAGCCTGTTTAGCAAGAACGATGCCGCATTTCTGTGCGCGCTCTTGGGGGCTTTTGCACCGTGGCAAGGCAGGCTGCTGGCGATTGCCATCATGCAGACAAGTTGCCTGCACTGCTGAGGGGCGAGATGGGGGAGTTCAGTGCTGGCGATTGCGGAAAGCCGCCGGCGTACTGCCGGTCCAGCGCTGGAAGGCGTGTATGAAGGCGGCCGATTCGGCATAGCCCAGTTGCTGGGCAATGGCTTCCACGGAAAGCCGGCGATCCTGCAGCAGGGCCTCGGCTTTCTGCTGTTTCACTTCATCCAGCAGGGCACGGAAGGAATGGCCTTGCTGGCTGAGCTGGCGGCGCAGGCTGCGCTCGGGAAT
>JAVHYE010000079.1:6136-10186 GCA_031119295.1 Pedobacter sp.
GGTGGTTTCGGATAGGGAATGAAAATGGCCTCGGCGCGTACATCCATATTCAAGCTGGCCTGCATATCCCGTATCAGCTTGTAGGTGCCGGAGGTTTCGCCGTCCACACGGAAGCGGAAGGCTTTGTCCGGTACTTGCAGGGGCTGCAGCGTGAGCGTGCTGGCACTGGGGCCGGGCTCGAAGCCCAGACGGCTGAAGAGGAAGGTGAGCTGCTGGTAGCGCACGCCGGTCTGGAAGGCCTCATAGGCGTTATTGCAGGTCAGCAGCAGCATGGTCAGCGGGCCGTAGCCGGTGAAGCCGAAGAAGGTGCCGGTCTTGAGGCCGGCCAGCGGATCCTTGAGATGCTGGGCCAGCTCGATATAGATGCGCAGCTCCAGGGCCCGGTCTATGCGGGCGCCCGGGTCCAGCCGGTCCAGGTCCAGGCCGAAGCGGGAGAGCACGGGGTCCATGTCTTCGCCCAGCTCGCGCAAGCCGCGGAGGGTGTAGACCAGACCAAGGATGGAGCGGGTAGACATAGGCAGCGGCTCTCAGGATTGGCCGGAATTATCAATTTTTCCGGCAAGCCTAACATATCAGTCCGGCCGTTCAGGGCTTAGATTTGCGTCAAACCGGGGGCAGGCCCGGATAACAAGAAACAGGTGGGCAGGACATGACACGCAAAGCTTCCAGTGCTTCCAATCCCCAGGTGGTGGACGTCGCCATCCTCGGTGCCGGTTTCGGTGGCCTCTGCATGGCCATCAAGCTGCGCGAGGCCGGTAACGACAATTTCGTCATCCTGGAAAAGGGCAGCGATGTCGGTGGCACCTGGTATTTCAATCACTATCCCGGCGCTGCCTGCGATGTGCAGTCGCATATGTATTCCTTCTCCTTTGCCGGCAAGGCCGACTGGAGCAAGCGTTACGCCGGCTTTGCGGAAATCCACCAGTACATCCTGGATACCACCGAGAAATACGGCCTGCGTCCCTTCGTGCGTTTCAATCAGATCGTGAATGAAGCCCGTTACGACGAGACCACGGCGCGCTGGACCATACGCACGCAAAACGGCGACACCATTGTCGCCCGCCATTTTGTGATGGCGACCGGCCCCTTGCATGTGCCCTCCATTCCGAAAATCCGCGGCCTTGATAACTTCAAAGGCAAGGTTTTCCATTCCGCGCAGTGGGATCACGACTACGATCTGCGCGGAAAAAATGTGGTGTCCATAGGCACCGGCGGCAGCGCCATCCAGTACGTGCCGGAAATTGCACCGGATGTTAAGCAGCTTTATGTCTTCCAGCGCACGCCGGCCTGGGTGATTCCGCGTGACGAGCGTGGCTATCTGGGCGTGGAAAAATCCCTCTTCGCCAAGCTGCCCATACTGCGCAAGCTGCACCGTGCGCGCCTGTACTGGAGTAATGAATCGCGTCTGCTGCCCATACTCAATGCCGGTATTGCCGAGCAGCTGCAGAAATTCGCCAAGCTCTTCATACGCTATCAGGTGAAGGACAAGGCCCTGGCTGCAAAGCTGACGCCGGATTACACCATAGGCTGCAAGCGCATCCTGATTTCCAATAAATACTTCCCGGCCTTCAACCGTCCCAATGTGGAACTGGTCACCGACGGCATCCAGGAAATCCGTGAAAACAGCATCGTCACCAAAGACGGCGTGGAGCGTCCGGTGGATTGCATCATCATGGGCACCGGCTTCGTGGTGGACCCGCGTGATTATCTGCGCGGTTTTCCCATCAGCGGTCGCGAAGGCCACGAGCTGCTACAGGACTGGAAAGAAACCTCCAAGGGTTATTACGGCACGCAGGTGGCGGGCTATCCCAATTTCTTCCAGCTAGTCGGCCCCAATACCGGCCTCGGCCACAATTCCATCATCTTCATGATCGAAGCTCAGGTGCATTACATCCTGGAGTGTCTCAAGCTCATGAAGCAGAAGAGCGCTGACACCATCGAGGTGAAGCAGGATGTGCAGGACGAGTTCAATGCCATGGTGCAGTCCGGCTTCCGTGACACGGTGTGGAATTCCGGCTGCGTGAGCTGGTACAAGAATGCCGAAGGCGGCAACTTCGCCCTCTGGCCTTTCTCTACCTGGAAGTTCTGGCTGGAGACACGCAAGGTCAAGGCGGAGAATTATGTCTTCGGCAAGGCGGGTGTGAAGTCGGCAGTGCCGACGCGGCGCGAATCGGCCGCCTGAAGCGGCGGGATGAAATAAAAAACGGGAGCTCAGGCTCCCGTTTTTTATTTGGTGTACTCGCCATCAATCCTTGCCTATGGCCTTCACCTTTTTCTCACCACAGCGCTCGCAGCTATACACCGTCACTAGCCGTCCCTGTTTCACGTCGAACTGCTTTTCCTGCACGATCTTCCACTTGTGAAAGCCGTGCTCGCACAGGCCTTTAGGCTTGGCAGCAGGTTTCTTGAAGGGCAGGACATTGCTCATGACAGATTTCCAAAGGTATTCCGGGCAGCAGCGGGGCTATGATGGCGGCAAATGCCCGCAAGAGAAATGCCCATGAGCCAGGCCTTTGTCCGTGAACCCGAGGGCGACCTGCCCGAGGATTTGCCGGAGCTGCCTTTAAGCCCGCATCCGAACTATGTGACATCCCGTGGACTGGCGCTGTTGCAGCAGCGTTTGCAGGCGAATGAAGCAGCACAGGCCGCGCTGAGCGACGAGGGGCTGAACGAGGCACTGGATACCAAGCGCCAGCGCAGCCTTCTGGCTCGGGAAGGCCGCTGGTTGCAGGCCCGTATCGCTTCGGCCCTGCTGGTAAAGCCGGCAGTCACTGCCGCTGAAAAAGTCGGCTTTGGCTGTGTGGTGGATTTGCTGGATGAGGCTGGCCAGAGCCTGCGCTACCAGATTGTCGGTGAAGACGAGGCCGAGCCCGAGCAGGGCCGTATCAGCTGGCGTTCGCCCTTGGCGCTGGCCATCACGGGGCGGGAAGTCGGTGATGAAGTTTTGTGGCCGCGCCCGGCCGGGGATTTGCGCGTGGAAATCATGGCGATTGCCAAGGGGCCGGCTTAAGCCCTTGAGCTTCAGAGATGGGAAAAGAATTCCGGCGCCTGTCCCCATTGCTCATGCAGGCCATCCACATAAGTCACGGGAACTTTTGACAGTACTTCTTCGCTGACACCTTCCAGGCAACCCAGATTGATCCCGTACATTTTCCCCATGGGCGTTTCATTGCCCACGCCGAAGGCACGCACACCGCATTGCTTGCAGAAGAAGTGCTGGTTCTTGCGTGTATTGAAAAGATATTCCGTGAGCATTTCCTGGCCCGCGAGCAGGCGGAATTTCCCTTCCAGGGCCACTGCCGGCCAGAAGCGGGTGCGCCGGCAGATGGAGCAATTGCAGCGGAACGAGCTTTGCGTGAGATCGAGATCGGCCTCGAAACGCACGGCGCCGCAATGGCAGCTGCCCTGATAGGTCTGCAGCATCACGCCTCCTGCTGGCTAAGCACTGCCTTTTCCTGCGGCAGGCGGAAGCCCTTGAAAGCGGCCCAGCCTATCCAGACAAAGAGCGCCAGTATCAAGCCTTGCGTCAGGGCAAACGGTGTCTCCTGCTGTGTTGGCGCCAGCTGTGCAATAGGCGGTGTTTTCACGAAAAGCTGTACCACCAGCACGAAGACATTGAGATAGAGCGCCGTGACGGCGGCTACCACATACACATTGCGCCAGCTGCCGGCCATGGCCTTGCTATAACGGGCGTAAAGACAGACCGCCAGCACCACCAGCGAGATGGCGCCCACCACATGCGGCGGCAGTATTTTGGTAAAGGGAAAGCCGTAACCGGTGACGCTGGTCAGGATGGTGGTGACAAGAAAAAAAACGGTCCAGCCCGGCAGGGTATTGCGGGCCATGAGGCCGCCCACCACCACCAGACCGGAAATGATGCCCAGCACACTGATCAGCACATGAATCAAGGTAAACACCGACAGATCAAACATCATGCATCCCCCCGGATGATTTGATGGCTGCGAGGCATGAGACCTCGCAGGTATTTGCTGCGATGAAGCGGTGACAGAAAACAGTGACATGACAGGTCGCAAGACAAGCAAATGGCAG
>JAVHYE010000079.1:10286-16584 GCA_031119295.1 Pedobacter sp.
CTACTCCGCCTCTGCTGTTTTTGCATCAGGGCCTGCATGTGGCTGCGAGGGCTTTGGCGTTATAGTGCTGTCGCCGTTTTACCAGTCCCAGAGTTTTTTCGTGAGTCGTCCCCGTCCATCTCCCTTGCCCATTCGTGACACCGTGGCGCCCAGCTATGCCTGGCTGCCCGAAGGCGAGTGGCCGCATCTGCTGGCCTGGCTGCTGCAGCGCTTTCCGCATGTGGGTGAGGATGTATTGCGCCAGCGTCTTGAGCGCGGCGAAATCGTGGATGAAGATGGCCGCGCGCTGACAGCTGCGTCGCCTTATCGTCCCGGTTCGCGTATCTGGTATTACCGGGAAGTGCCGCATGAAGCGGCCGTGCCTTTCGAGGCGGTGGTCCTGCATCGCGATGAGCATTTGCTGGTGGTGGACAAGCCGCATTTTCTCGCCACGGTACCCGGCGGCCGGCATTTGCGGGAAACCGTGCTGACACGCCTTCGTCATCAGCTGGCATTGCCTGAGCTCACGCCCATACACCGTCTGGACCGGGAGACGGCTGGCATCGTGCTCTTCTGCTTGCATGCGCCCAGCCGTGGCGCTTATCAGCAGTTGTTTGCCGAGCGGGTGGTGGAAAAGATTTACGAGGCGATTGCCCCTTTCCGTGCCGATCTCGCTTTGCCGCGCGTGCATAAAAGCCGGCTTGAAGAAGGCGAGCGTGATGGCCAGAAGTTTTTCACCATGCAGGAAGTGGCAGGGGAGCCCAATAGTGAAACCCGTATAGAGCTGCTGGAGCAAAAGGGCGAGCTGGCGAAATACCGCCTGAGCCCCAGCACGGGGCGCAAACATCAGCTGCGTGCGCATATGGCAGCACTGAATATCCCCATCGCTAACGATCCCTGGTATCCCTTTGTGCAGGTGGACAAGGAAGATTATTCACGACCCCTGCAATTGTTGGCGCGTGAAATCGCTTTCACCGATCCCTTGAGTGGAGTACCGCTGCGCTTTACCAGCCAGCGGCAGCTGGACTGGTAAAGCATGCGGAATTTGCAGTGGCTTAAAGTGCGCGGCCGTTGAAGTGCTGCACCGGGAATGAGTCCGGCTCCACACCTTCAAGACAGCGCACATTCACGGCCGCCATGGCTTTGCCATCGGGGCCTGTGGCTTCGCCAAAAGGCTGTATGCCGCAGACCGGGCAGAAGTGATGTTTGATCACATGCTTGTTGAAGGTGTAAGTGCTCATGTCTTCCGGTCGGGTTTTGAGCTGCAGCTTGTCCCGCGGCACAAACCACATCAGCACGCCCTTGCGCTGGCAGATGGAGCAGTTGCAGGCCATCACGCCTTCAATTGTTCCTTCCACCTCGAAAGCAATCTGCCCGCAATGGCAGCTTCCCGTGTACTTCATAGCGGCTCCTTCCCTTTTCAGGCGGCTTTAGTTGCAGCCAGTTCATCCAGCTGACGCAGAGCATCGGTCCAGCCATCGTGATGCGAGCAGGCGGTTTCGCGATTTTCCGGCAGCTTTTCATGGGTGACGGTGACGCGGGTATTGCCCTGCTTTTCCTCGAAATCCACTGTCACCAGCGTTTCTTGCTGCTGGGTGGCAGGGGATGCCCAGGTGAAAACCAGCTGGGTATGGCGGGCAATGCGGATATAGCGGCCGGTATGCGGCAGCGGCTGGCCATCCAGATACATCACGATTTCAAAACCGCCACCTTCACGCGCATCCAGTGTAGCGGTGCAATGCGTGGTGGGGACGGGGTGCAGCCAGCCGGTGAGGCTTTCGGCATCCAGCCAGGCATCGAAAATGATGTCGGCAGGGGCCGCAATATCACGGTGAACCTTGACGGCGGTGGCAGCGGTTTGTGCAGCGGGGGCTTGTGCATTCATTGCGGTTTTCTCCCTTGCGGTTTCTGGCCCTGTTTTTTCATCACGAAGGCATCCAGGGCTTTGAGCCGTTCGTCCCAGAACTGTCGGTAGTAATTCATCCATGCCATGGCATCGGCCATGGGGGCGGCATTGAGCGAAAGCACATGCTCGCGGCCCTGTACCGTGCGCAGCACGAGGCCGGCGCGTTCCAGAATCTTGATGTGTTTGGACACGGCATTGAGCGAGATGGGGAAGTCGCCGGCGATTTCCGTGACCCGGGCTTCCGATTGCGCCAGCCGCGCCAGGATGGCACGGCGGGTCTCATCGGCCATGGCCACAAACACATCGTCCAGTGCTGCAGATTTATTGTCAACCATAAGGTTGAATATAGGAGGGCAGGACAGAGCCGTCAAGCACTGTCCTGTTATTTGAGGGGGGAGGGGCTTAGCCGCCCAGGGCTATGGTCATGGCGACCAGCACGCAGCCCAGCAGCACCATGGCGAGGCCGGAGAGCCAGGGGCGCTGCGGCACGAGGCCACTGGAGATATAGCCGGTGAAGAAGAGCATGACGATGGCGATGCCATTGGAAAAGCGCATGGCCGTGGCGATGTGATCGACAAAGAAAAAGGGGATGGCCACGGGGAAGATGCAGGTGATGACGAGCAGACACACTGCGACCGCGCCCAGCAGCTCCTGCTTCGAGGGCCAGCGACTGGCCGCCGGGGTGGGCAATTGCATCACACGCTGGTGGATGCTTTGCAATTCATCACGCGTGAGTACCGAGGCCACCATGGGCGGCAGGGCCGTGGCGACCATATCCGCGGCGGCGTCGGCATCGCGGGCCTGACGTGCAGCGTGATAGGTCATGAAGGTGCGGTTCTTTTCTGCCATGCAGGCCATGAGATAGATGATGCCGTCGATGATGCCCCAGGCAATATTGCAGCCGAGGGCACCCACCAGCATGGCGCGTACATCATCGCGCCCGGCATCGGCAATGCTGAGTGTGCCGGTGAAGGTGAGCATCATGATGAGGCCGAAAAGGATTTCCGGCGCACGCGAATCGGGATCAAGGATGGCAGAGGATTTTTTTTGGTCCGGCAGCATGCAGGCAGTCTCGCGATATTTCCTGATCAGGCGGTTTGCGGGGGCAGCAGGAAGAGGGTCATGGCAAACACCACATAAACCACCAGCATCATCACGCCCAGGAACCAGGCCGAGCGCCCGCTGCTGGTGACCAGCGCCGTGGTCAGCGCCGCAATCAGCATCATCACGATGGCGCCGGGCCAGAATTGCAGATTCATGGGCTCACCACCGGTGAAATAACTGAGCAGGACCAGCACGGGCGCGACAAACAGGGCGATCTGCGAGGCGCTGCCAAGTGCAATGCCGACACTGAGGTCCAGACGATTCTTGCGCGCACCGGAAAGGGCGGCAAAAATTTCCGCGGCCGCCCCCACGAGCGCCACCACCACAAAGCCGACAAAAGCCGGTGTCATGCCGAAGGTTTCGGCTGCGGCTTGCAGCGATTCCACAAAAATATCGCTGACCAGCGCCACCAGCACGGTGACTACAGCCAGCACGGTAAGTGCCACGCTCATGGGCCAGTGCACTTCATGACCTTCTTCCGTATCGCTGCTGCTGCGCACGGCAGCAAACACTTCACGATGCGTACCCAGCGAGAAATACATGCCGAGGCCATAGGCCACGATAAGCAGGCAGGCCAGGCCCAGGCTCAGCTGCTGGATGAATTGCGAAAGCGCCGGCGAGGCATCGGCATTGGCATAGGCCGAAGGCGCCAGCAGGGCCACCGTGGCCAGAAAGAGCATGGCGGCTTGCATGCGGGCATTGGCGCGATTGAATTCCTGGAAACGGTATTTGAGGCCGCCTACGAGAAAGCAGGCGCCCAGCATGAAGAGGGAATTGCCGACAATGGCGCCCACGATCATGGATTTCACCAGCAGGTATTGCCCGGCCTTGAGCGCGGTAAGCGCGATGATGAGCTCGGTCAGATTACCCAGCGAAGCATTGAGCAGGCCGCCTATGGCATCACCGGTTTTTTCCGCCACCGCTTCGGTGGCATGGCTGAGCAGGGCGGCCAGCGGCACGATGGCCAGAATGGAAAGGATGAAGAGGGCGGCGTGAGCTTCAGGCTGCAGCAGCCAGGTGATGAAAAGCGCCGGCACGAAAACCAGCAGGATGAGCATTGGCTGCTGGCGCAGTCCGCGCAGAATGGCGTTCATTGAGTCCCCTTGTCCCTGGCTCGGCGCTGTCCGTGTTCAGCACAGTGTCAGTGCGCTTTTTTCTGGTTTTGTGTGCCGATATTAGGGTGGGCAGGAGGGCAAGTCGACAGCGCAGCGGCTTGGTGCAGTGCTGCCGGAAGTGGCGAGGACAAGACAGAGGCCTTGTCCTCGCCCGCCCACTCAGGGAATGAGTGGCACCTGGGTCGAAATCTTGAGCTGACCTACCAGGCCCAGACGACGATCCAGTTGTATGGCACGGGCAGCGGTATGGGCCGGCACCACGGTCTGGAATTTGGCGAGGTATTTCACGCGCAGATCATGGATCTGCTGATCACGTGCCAGCAAGGAGTTGGCATAGGCCAGCGCTTCCTTGTCGCTCATGTTCTGGTAGGTGTCGCGGTATTTCAGCAGGGCCTTCAATTGCGCCTCGATGATCTTCTTCTGTTCTTTCTGGAAGGATTCAAACATGGGCCAGAATTTCGCGGCCTGTTCGGCATTCAGCGTAAGGCCCTTGGCCATCATGTCGGCCGCTTTGGCCTGCAGGTCGATACGCACCTGTTCAGCAACCTGCTCGGGGGTGACCGGATCCTGGGCTGCAGCGGGGGCGGGGGCTGCCGGGGCATCGGCAGCGAAGACGGGGGCTGTGCAGAGCAGGCCGAGCATCGCAAATGTGATCTTCATGTTCACGGGTAGTACTCCTGGGGTGGCAGTGATGCTGTTTTGATTTATGGCGGGCTGCAGGCAGCCCGGAGCCGAGTCTAGCTGAGCGCGCCATTTTCAAACGGCGCGCCTGCATGAAATATTTTTTACTTTTGAACCGGTCCGCGTGCGCCGTTGCGGTGCACGAGGGGGATTGGGAGTGACTGCCCTGAGCGGCCGGAAATCTCAGCCCAGCACGGCGTCCACAGCACGCGCTGCACTCTGGCAGGCGCCTTCCATGGTGGTGGTCCAGTCGGTACGCGTCCAGTCGCCGGCAATGGCCAGACCCTGCACGGAGGTTTTCTGCGGTGGCCGCACACCGGCGGTGCCGGGGCGTTGTGCAAACGTGGAGTTGGGCATGCGCACGATATGGCTGTGCAGTACTTGCGCGCCGCGGGCATCGGGATAGTAGCGACGCAGCATCTCCATCTGCGTCTCCACGATTTCGGCATTGCTGCCCTTGATGAGCTCGTAGGCGGCGGAAACGGTGGTGGAATAGAACCAGTTTTTCGCGGGTGAACGGCCATGCATTTTCTGGCGGTCCCAGACCTGCTCCAGCACACCTTCACCGTCGTAAAGGATTTCGCCCCAGTCATCCATGCCTATGCAGCGGTCGAGATAGAGATTCACGCTGACGATGGGCACGGGTGTGAGTTCGTCGGCCGCGCGATAAATGGTTTTGTGCTCCGGCACCTGGTCCAGCATGCCGCGGATTTTCCAGACCGGGATGGCGCAGATCACGATATCGGCTTCGAGTTTTTCCTCATCCAGCAGGGTCACACCTTTGACCTTGCCGTTTTCCACATCCACGCAACGCACGGGTGCGCGGGTGCGGACTTTCACTCCGCGCTCGGCAAAGGTTTTTTCCGCGCTGCTGACAAAAAGCGTATCGAGATCGACGGTGGGATAACCGATGGAAACGGGGGTGCGCGTCTTGATGGCCTGGCGTATGCCGGTGACGAGCAGATCGGCCGGCACTTTGGCGGAAGAAATTTCCGGGCGATCGCCGGTGAGGCCGATCACGATGCCGTCCCAGAGTGCGCGGCGTGCCGATTGCGGCATGCCTATACGCTGGAACCATTCATCTGCGGTGATGTCGTCGAGATCAGCAGGCTGCTTCAGTGCTTGACGGATCAGCTTGGCCTGCGCACGTGCCGTGCGCAGCTTGTCGAGTCCGGACACGCCGGGCAGATCACCGATGGCGGCACGCAGGCCGTCAATGCCGGAAAAAGAAGAGCGTCGTACTTTGCCGCCGGGCATGCGTATGGACATATGGCCGGGGAATTCCACGTGCTGGCGCGTGCCCACACTTTCCAGATAACGCATCAGGTGTTCATAGCCGCTGGCGAAAACATGCTGGCCATTGTCCGGCACATCATCGATCTCGGGCTGGGGAATGGCGATGGTGCGGCCACCGAGTGCGCCGCGCCGCTCCAGCAGGGTGACCTCATGCCCGGCTTCCGCCAGCCACACGGCCGAGGCCAGTCCGGACAGTCCGCCACCAATCACGATGCAT
>JAVHYE010000211.1 GCA_031119295.1 Pedobacter sp.
AGTTGCTGCAATTCATCGATGCCGTGGACAAACTGCTCTACAGCGCCAAGCAGCAGGGCCGCAATCGCGTGGTAAGCTGAGCCCCTCAATCAGGCCCGCCTTTCTGGCGGGCTTGTCTTCTGTATCTCGGGCGCGCTTACGCCGTCCTGCAAAACCTTGAGGCTCCTGTGATCAATAACGATGTATTGCGCAGTCTGCGCTATATGCTGGACATCAACGACGCCGGTCTGGCCGACATCATTGCCTTGGGCGGAGGCAAAGTGGGCAAGGGAGCGCTCAATGTCTATCTCAAGAAAGAAGAGGAAGACGGCTTCCAGCCCTGCCCGGATGAAGTGCTGGCACGTTTTCTCAACGGCCTCGTGATTCATCTTCGCGGCCGTGAAGAAGGCCGGCCCGAGCCTTCACTGGATCTGCCGCTGACGAATAACACCGTGCTGAAAAAATTGCGCGTCGCCTTCAATCTGAAAGAAGACGATATGTTTGCCGTCTTCGAGCTTTCCGGCCTGCGTGTCACCAAGCCCGAGCTCAGCTCCTTTTTCCGCAAGGAAGGCCAGCGCAACTACCGCGGCTGCGGCGACCAGATCCTGCGCAATTTCCTCAAGGGGCTTACCAGGCGCGTACGCCCCGCCTGAGGCTGGCCATTCCAGCCCCGGCGTGCCCGGGGCTGAAAGCTCAGTCGTTTTTGTCTCAGTGTTTTTGCGTAAGTGGTGCCGGCACCGTCTTGCTGCCTTCGATAAAGGCATAAATCGCGCGGCTCACGGCGGTTTCCACATCCAGCTGCTTTTCTTCCTTCTTGATCAGCAGGGCCGTGGCCACAGCACAGGCCTGCGCCGCTGCCTCATAGCTCAGGCCATGCTTTTCCTTCACCGGTGTCAGCAGGGGCTCCAGCAGTTTCTGGGCGGCCAGAAAACCGATTTCATCTTCGCCGGCTTTCAGCTTTTCCATATTCACGAGGCTGCTGTCCACAGTGATGCCCAGGCGTTGCAGCGTGGTTTCCAGCAGGCCGACCAGGGCCGGGCCGCTATGGCCGGCCACCGGCGTGCGCAGCACGGTGCCCGGTGCTTGCGGACTCAGGGCATGGGAATAGGAGCGGAAAAGAAAAGTGCCGGCCATGCGGGCGCAGCATTGCACACGGGTGATGGCACTGGCCTGCAGCTCGGTGTCCACGAGGCCGGCTACGGCGGTGGCGGCGGAAATCTGGGCGTCGCTGAATGTGCTCATGGGGACTTCCGGCGGGAGGGAGGCGCGCATTGTAACGGTTTCTGGTGGCGGGGAGATGATACTCAGTGCGAAGTGTTCTGCCCTTTGTATGGGCTTTACTCAGTCGCGCCGTAATACGGGATCAGCAGTCGGGCATCCGGGGCAGACTGAAAAAGCATAAGGCCGCAAATAAACCCTGCGCTGCAGCAGGGCTGCGTATAGTGGCTTACCACAGCCAACCGCGAGACGGACATGAGCAAGGGCATGGAGCAGAAAAAGCAGAGCAAGAAAAAACCGGCCAAGACCCAATTGGAGAAACGTGCCGACAAAAAGGAAAAGCGGGAGCAGCGCGACAAGGCTTAGCGGTATCGGGGCAGAATCAAAAAAAGGGCGTGCACTGCACGCCCTTTTTCATATGGCTTAAGGGCGAGTTCAGCTTGCTGCTTCGGCAGGCTTGAGTGCGGCGCTGTCAGGCGCAGCAATGGCGTCCAGATCCAGCTCGCGGAAAGGGCCGGCCTTCACGCCCGACACCGTCTTTGCCATTTCGCGGCGCAGCCAGGGCAGCAGATACATCCAGGGAAAAGCCAGATCACGCGCAAGGCCCAGTGTCTTGCTATGCGATTGATAAAAGGGCGTGAGACCACGGCTCATGAACTGGTAGAAGCGCACCGAAGGCAGGCGCAGCTGGTGGTAGTGCGCCCACAGGGCCGGAAAATCCGTACTGTTCTGCATGGCCTGCCCCAGTGCCCAGGCATCCAGCAGGGCCATGTTCACGCCCTGTCCCAGTTGCGGGCTCATGGCGTGGGCAGCATCACCCATCACACCGATGCGGCCGCCACCAAAACGGCGCATGACCACATCGCGATAACGCGCCGGCAGGAATTGCGAAGGACTGCTGACAACACGGTTGATCCAGGTACCGGCTTCCGGCCAGCGTTGCTGCACTTCGTTTTTCCATGCCGCCACTTCGGCCTCGCCCCAGTGCTCCAGTGCATCCGCCGGCAGGCTCCAGAACAGGCTAGTGAGTTGTTGCTGTGGCGCATCCGGCACGGCACCCGTGGGCAGTATGCCCATCATGCGTGAAGCACCATGGAAAAACTGGTGCAGGATTTTCGGCTCCAGTTCTTCGCATTGCGGCAGGATGGCCCACACCGCGCCCCAGGGATAAGCCTTGTCCAGGCTCACCCATTCTTTCGGGCGCAAATGACTGCGTGCACCATTGGCCACCAGCACGAGATCGGCAGCAAAGCGATGGCTGCCATGGGCATCCTGCCAGTGCAATTCAGCGCCATCGTCGTGATCGGTGATGCTGTCCACCGTGGCGCCCATCTGCCAGCGTACATTCATACCGTTGAGCGCCTGCATCAGTACATGGCAGAGCGTGGCGCGATGCAGGCCCAGGCCATGCTGCTGCGGACAGGCTTCGTGATAGGCGCTGTTCACCACCAGTGTGCCGCGCGCGGTGCGGCCACGCAGGGCGCTCACATGTGCGCCGAGATCCTGCGCAATGTCGAGCACGCCCATATGGCGGAACACGGCCATGCCACTGGGCTGCAGCAGAATGCCGGCGCCCACGTTTTCCATGGCGGGGGATTGTTCGAAAAGGGTGATGTCGTGGCCCTGACGGGCCAGGATAACGGCGCTGGCGAGGCCGGCAGTGCCGGCACCACAGATGGCGATGCGCTGTCGTTGCATTGTGCGCTCAGGTGAATTCGGTACTTCCGATATTACGCGGATGAAATTCCGGAGCTATGCGTATTTATACTTTCTGTTGGTCTTAGCGTTTTTTGGCAAAAGGCGGCGCGTAAAGATAGGGCAGGTATTTGCCCATATGTTGTGAAAGGACTTTGCGGAATTCCCAATCCGGATTTGCCGTGCAGGTTGCGGCCATGGCATCCAGCATGGAGCCGGCTTCCTCCCAGAAGGCTTCGCGTTTCTCTGCGGGCGCATTATTCAGCTTCATATAGCCTGCGCCCAGCTCCAGGCTTTTCTTGAACGGGCCTATCTCCCAGAGCGGTGTATCAGG
>JAVHYE010000080.1 GCA_031119295.1 Pedobacter sp.
TTCTGATCGCCAAGCTCCGAATAAAAAAGCCGGCTATTGCCGGCTTTTTTATTTCTACGCCCCGCAACATTTCTTACAAAAAAACAGATCAAGGCACAAAAGCCTACGCTTGCTGCACAAGGAGTGAACCCACCATCGCTGCACCAGCCGTTTTACTCACAAGCTGACAGCAACGGCTCACCGAAAAGTGACCTTATAAAAAGAGAGGGACATCATGCCGTCACGGAGAATAATGGCACTGCTCAGCCTGCTGGCCTCTGCATTGAGCAATTACAGCTCGGCGGAAGACAGCGACTATAAAAAGCATAATGTGGCCGCCGGTCTTTTTTATATCGCGCCGCAAAGCAGTGCCGATCCCCTGCACACGACAACTGCTGCCACCATGATTCCAGCGCTGGCCTCCTTCGATTCGCCGGGCACCAATGCCACGGTGCGCGATGCCCACACCCTGGGGCTGACCTACAACTATTTTTTCTCGCCGAATATCTCGCTGGAATTCATAGGCGGCATTCCGCCCCGTTTGCAACTGGAAGGCAGCGGGCAGGTCATCGCCCCTTTTCTTGGCGGCATTCCCATTACCAATCTGGATGAGCACAAACCTCTGGTGGAAGTGCGCAGCTGGAATCCCGCACTCAATCTGCAATATCACTTCGGCCATCCTGGCCAGGCCATACGCCCTTATGTCGGCCTCGGTGTGAGCTACAACAAATTCGACGACTTCAAGATCAATCCCGGCTTTGAAAGCGATCTGAAAGCGGCTGGGCAATTGCTGGGGCTGATCACCCTGAACCCAAATGCCACCGATCCCACTGTCGATGTCACCTCCTCTTCCTCCTGGCAACCTCTGGCCACAGTGGGCCTGACCGGAGATATCGGCGAGCACTGGTATGGTATTTTTTCCATTTCCTATATGCCGCTGGATACTGATGCCGCTGTTACCGTGCGTGACAGTACCGGCGCAGCCTTGGCCACCAGCACCACCACCATTGATGTCAATCCCGTCATCGGTTTTCTGGGCGTGGGTTACCGCTTCTGAAGACAGCAGTGCTCAAATGAAAACGCCGGCTATAGCCGGCGCTTTCATTTCCAAAGAAAGATCAGGACAGCGGATGACGCTTGATCCAGTCCAGTATCAGTGCCGTCACCTCATCCGGCTTTTCCCTGTGCAGGAAATGCCCGGTATTGGCGATGCGGTGTACCTCCAGGCCTTTCTCGAAATCCTGCTCACGCATCACGGTGTCATAAAGGCGGGAATCCATGCAGCCGTCATTCTCACCGGTAAGGGCCAGAGTCGGCACGCCTATGCGAGACGTCAGCAAACGCCAGGACTGCTGCGTGGACAGCGAAAGCGGCTGCAGGAGACAGCGGTAATACTGCGTGGAAGCATGCACCACACCCTCGGCCCGGAAAGTAGACTTCACCTGTTCGATATCGGCTTCGCTGTACTGCCAGTCCGGCGACCAGTTCTTCCACAGTGTCTCGATAAAAGCATGGTCATCCCGCGCCACCACATTTTCCGCAATACGCTGGAACTGCATGAGCAGGATGTAGGAAGACTTGAGCAACTGCCCCGGCACCTCGGCCACGCCCTGCAGACTGCGACGCAAATGCGGAATGGCCAGAGTCGTAAGCGAGGCAAATTTCTTGGGCTGCAAGGTAGTGGCCACATAACTCGCCAGCGCACCCCAGTCGTGCCCAACCAGATGACATTGTTTGGCATCCAGCTCCTTCATCCAGGCAAAGATATCGGCCGCCACATGAATGAGATGGTAAAGATCACGTGGTGATTGCGAGCTGGGCTCATAGCCGCGCAGCATGGGCGCCACCACACGATAACCGGCGGCAGCCACTGCCTCTATCTGCGCATCAAAGCTGTGAAAGTCATCGGGAAAGCCGTGCAGCATGAGCACCAGCGGTCCCTCACCTGCCGCACGGGCAGAGAACACAAGGTCTTCGTTATGCAGATAGAGGGTTTCTATGGTTGACATGGAGCTCTCTGGAACTGTTTTGTCAGGGTGCCGGCTGTGGCACGGAAGCAGTTCGTGAACCATCTTCCGCCACAATGCTGGCAAGAGAAATTCGGAGTTCCTTTTCCATATAGTCATTCACACGTATCAATGCCGGGCGCAAAACCTGAACCCAGTGATCATCCCCGTGCAGGCGCACCAGATCCCTGGGTGTAGGCAGCGGCCAAGGCAGTTTCTGGTAGAAGTCGTGAAAATCCAGTGTTTCAAGATTACGCGACAGCACATAGGCCCCGGTATCCGTTCGGTGGATGATGCGCTGTTCCTGGAGAATACGCGCGAAATCAAACCACACCTCTACCTCATCCTTGCCCAAGACCGCCATGGCATCGATATCGCTGACTGTCAGCCCCTTTTGCTGGCGTTGCCAGAACAGCTGCAGCACATCCAGTATGGCCAGCACCGGATGCCGGAACGCCTTGCTGTCATCACGGTAAATGGCCAGTGCCCGGGAAATTTCCACGCCCAGCAGGATGATGCTCCAGGAGAGATAAACCCAGATCAGGAAAACCGGCAGCGCAGCAAACGCGCCGTAGACCAGCTTGTAGGAGGAAAAATTCATCACGAAGATGCCAAAAGCACGCTTCGCCAGCTCAAAGAGGAAAGCAGCAAACAGCCCCCCGGCAAACGCTGCCTTGAAGGGAACTTTGCAGTTGGGCACCGTCACATACAGCAGGGTGAAACCCAGCGCCGTAAAAACAAAGGTGATGAGGCGCATGCCGGGAATGAAATGGCGCACCATGCTGGCCGCCTCGGTAAATAACTCCTGCGAGGCCACATAGGAAGAAAGGGCAAAGCCCGCACCCAAGAGCAAGGGCCCCAGACTGAGCACGGCCCAGTAGCGCAGAAAGCTGATCACGCCCTTGCGCTCCTGGCGTACACGCCAGATATGGTTGAAGGATTTTTCTATGGTGACGAGCATGAGCAGGGCCGTCACGAACAGCATGCCTATGCCGACAAAGGTGAGCTGCCCGGCCTGATGTGAAAATTCCTGCAAGCGCTGCTGCACCATCATGCCGGTGGACGGAATGAAATGCCGGAAAACAAAACCCTGGATATCACCACTGACATGCTGCATCGAAGGAATGGCAGACAGGATGGTGAAAGTCACCGTCATCACCGGCACCACAGCAAACAGCGTGGTATAGGTGAGCACAATGGCATGCTGGCGACAGTTGTCATCCATGAAGTGCCGATAGACAAAGGCGACAAAATTCCTGAGATGTTTGCTGCCAGTCCTGAAGTGCTGCCGCATGAGACTTTTCCTGTTCCAGCTACGCGGGTCCTGTATCAGCCTCGCGGGCTTGCGCGGCAAGTATTCCTGCCCGAGCGCAGGCTGTCGAGCCTGCAGGTTCACGGCTTTGCGCAAGGCGCTAACGCATCGCTACAATCCACCGCCGCTCACAGCATGGACACCGCTCAGCCATGATCACCCTTTATCACAATCCGCGCTGCTCCAAATCCAGGGAAGCGCTGGCCCTGCTGGAAGCCCGGGGACAGGCGCCACGCATCGTGCGCTATCTGGAGACACCCCCGGATGCCGCCACGCTGAAAAGCCTGCTCAAGAGCTTGGGTATCAGTGCACGTGAGCTCCTGCGCAGCAAGGAGCCGGAATATGCCGAGCTGGGCCTGGATGATCCCAAGCTGAGCGAAGCCAAGCTGATTGCGACCATGGTGACCCATCCCCGCCTGATAGAACGCCCCATTGCCGTGGATGGCAACCGTGCCGTGATCGGCCGCCCCCCGGAAAAAGTGCTGGAGCTGCTGAAATGAGTGCTGCCCCCTATGTTCTTGTCCTTTATTACAGCCGCCATGGCTCGACCAGACGCATGGCGGAAGTGATTGCCCGCGGCATTGAAATGGAAGGTCTGGAAGCGCGCCTGCGTACGGTGCCTGCCGTCTCCCCGGTCAGCGAGGCCAGTGAGCCCGCCATTCCGGATACAGGCGACATCTATTGCACACTGGAAGAGCTGGCCGGCTGCAGCGGTCTCGCCATGGGCAGCCCCACCCGCTTCGGCAATATGGCATCCGCCCTCAAGCACTTCCTGGATGGCACGTCCGCACTCTGGATGACGGCCGCCCTCGTGGACAAACCCGCCTGCGTCTTCACCTCCACCAGCTCACTGCATGGCGGTCAGGAAACCACACTCACCAGCATGATGCTGCCCCTGCTGCATCACGGCATGGTGGTGCTGGGCATCCCCTACTCCGAGCCCGGCCTGCTGCAAACCACCGCTGGCGGCACACCCTATGGCGCCAGCCATCTCGCCGGTGTCGGCAAAAAGCGTCCACTGGACGAGACCGAAACCAGTCTCTGCCTGGGCCTGGGTCGTCGTCTTGCCCGTCACGCCAAACGGGGACTCTGATGTCTGTCCTGCAAAAAAGCGCCTTGGCGCGTGCGCTGACGCTGGCCTGTCTTTTTCTCCTGCTTCTGCTGATGATCGCAGAAAGCCTGCTGCTGGCTCCCGCCAACACACCGCTGGCAGCCTATGCCGTGGTGATCGCCCTCAAGACCCTCCCCCTGCTCTGCTTCCTGCCGGGATTGTTGCGCCGACGCAGCATGGCCGGCGTCTGGCTGGCGCTTATGCTGCTGCCCTATTTCTGTCTGGCCGTACTTTCCGCCTTTGCCCCCGGCACGGCGGGGCTCTTCGGGCTGGCAGAAAGCCTGCTGATTGCCTTCTGCTTTTTCAGCGCCCTGCTTTTCACACGCTGGCAAAGGGCAGCTGAAGTCACCCCCTGATTCCCGGCTTTTCCCGGACCGGCATGCCCGATAGACTCGGGCTTTCGTGCTGCCTGCGCGCAGACACTTTCATTCAGGGGATATGCATGTCTCGTCTTACCGTTTCCGGCCTTGCCCTCGCCATCAGCCTCGCCGGCTGCGCCTCGGCACCGCCCACCCTGAGCCAGCAGGAACTGCAATCGGCACAGCAGAACGGCAGCCTGGAAGCGCTTTATGACCAGTACGCGGCCAAGCTGGCCGGCCAGAAACTGAACACTCCCGAAGGCCAGAAAGCCCAGCAACAACTCAATGAGCTGGGTGCACAACTGGGCGGCAAACTGGAGCAGGAAATCCGCAGCGAACTGAACCAGCAGGCCACGGCCAGCGGCCTCGTCCCCCTGCCCGTGATCGATGCCCAGAGCGCCAAACTGCCCAAGCTGCAGAAATGGTCGCCGGAGAAATACAGCAAGCTCGCTGCCGAACTGAACGAGCTCAAGGGCCGCACCCAGGCCCGCATCACCTCGCAACAAAACCAGCTGGCGAAGTTCACGGAAAACGAAATGGGCCAGCGCCTGTCCGTACTGGATGATCTCGCCAAGCTCACCGGCGACGACCGCTATAACCGTGAGCGTGCCGATGTGCTGGCGACGCTGCGCAAGAAGGCCGATGACGCCCTGAAGAACGAACAGTACGGCGAGGCCAAACAGGCCCTCAGTGCCCTCAAGCAGGCCGATCCGGAAGACAAGGCCGTGGGCACACAGCTCACGCTGGCCGATGCCCGTATTTTTGAAAAGAAATTCTGGGACTCTCTGGCCGAAGGCCAGCTGGACTCCGCCTATACGCAGTTCATGAATCTCTCGCAGACAGCAGAGTTTCCGGAAATCCTGAAGCGTCTCTCGAAATCCTCGGATGACATGGTGGCCTATTTTGTGGCCCAGGCCGGCACCGCCACCAGCGAGAACAAACTGGCCGAAGCCTACAAACTGCTGGGCCAGGCCCGCGACATCCGCACCAAGAGCAATGCCAGCGCCACGCGCCCGCCGCAGGAAGAAGCTTTCCTCAAGGCCGTGTTTGCGCGCTACCAGACCGCCCTCAAGGATGGCCAGACCGGCCTTGCCCTCGGCTACCTCAAGGTGATTGAAGGCTTCAATCCGGAATACCCGGGCCTGCGTGCCAATCTGCGCACCACGCAGGAAGCCACGCTGGTCCGTGCCACCAAGAAAGTCAGTACCGCCGCCTTTACTGATGCCGCGGGTGGTGCCGAATTTGGTGGCGCTGTCGCCGCCAAAGTGACCCAGCATCTCTTCGACAAGATTCCCAATGACATCAAACTCATCGAGCGCGACCAGTTCCAGGCCATCCTGCGCGAAAAGGAAATCGGCGCTGCCGGCCAGCCCAACGAGCTGTCCACGGCGGACTATCTGATCCAAGGCAAGATTCTTGAATCGCGCGTGGACACCACGGAAAACCGCAGCAAGAAAACCATGCGCGTGGTGACCGATACCGTCACCGTCAGCAATCCGGCTTATGAACAGTGGTCTGCACTTTCTGAAGCCCAGAAAGCCAAGCAGCCTGCACCAGCGCGCACGCTGGCCCAGGAAAAGAAAGAAGACGTCACCATCAATCTGCAGATCATGCGCAAGGTCGGCATCATTTCCGCCTCCTTCCGTCTGGTGGAAGCACGCAGCGGCAAGGTACTGGCCACCGGCTCCGACAGTGCCAAGGCGGAATACACAGATGAAGGCAATGAAGGCATTGAGCTCGGCCAGTTCCGCATGCCCTTCAAGCTGGCCAGCCTGCCGGCTGATTCGGAAATCCTGCAAAAACTCACGGACAATATTTCCGAAGTGATCGGCGACAAGCTGGTGAAAGAGCTCAAGGATCCGGAAGTGCGTTATGCCGATGCAGCACGCCGCTATGCCGATGAAGGCGATACCGTCATGGCCGCTGAAAACCAGGCCTATGCTTTCGCCCTCGCCAATCAGAAGAAGGAAGATACGGCAGCGTTGCGGCGCCAGCTGGAACAGTACAGTGTCAAAGTACCCTGAGGTGCTTCACGCCCATAAAAAAAGCCGCCTGCAGGCGGCTTTTTTTATGGGCGTTTTCCGGATGATTCCAGAAGCTCAAATCCTCATTTTGCTTTGGCTTTTTTCAGGCCGGCTTTCGCTTCGCTGTTTTGCGGATCGATCTTCAGCACCTGCTCATAACGGCTGATGGCAGCGGCTTCATCACCATCTTCCAAGGCCTGGCGGGCGCTGCCCAGCATGCCGCCAATACGCAGACGCTGCATGCTGTCAGTCGGTGCAGCGGCCACCTGCTTTTCCTGACGCACAGGCTGTATTGCAGGCACGGCGGCAACAGCCACAGGCCGTGCTGATTCATTACGCAATTCCGACACCGCCTGACGCAACTCAGCCAGCACCGGACTCTCCGGCGTCACTTCGCTCAAGGCCGCAATCAGGCTCTCGGCCTTGCCTGCATCACGTGCGGCCACGGCCGAACGTGCCTGTTGCTGCAGGGCATCGGCAATCGCGCTTATGCCGGCGCGGGCCTCGGCATTATCGGCCTGCACAAGCAATGCAGAGCGGTAGTGCGCCAATGCATTGTCTGCCTCCGGCCCCGTGAGAGCCTGACGTGCAAATGCTGCTTTGGCCGCCGCCAGCTCGGCATCCACTTTGGCAGCAGTGCTGTGGCTGCTGTACCACCAACCGCCCCCACCCAGTAGCAGTACAAGGCCGGCAGCAGCAGCGGCCTTAGCGGCCACCGATGATTTGGCGACCGGCGTCGTTGCTGCTGCAGAAGCGGCGGCAGCCACCGGTATCGCGGGCTGCGCCGAAGGCATCATCACCGTGGCATCATCACCCGTTATCGCAGTGACTGCAGCCACAGGAGCTGATGCAGCAGGCTTGCGAAATGATGGCCGCACCAGCGTGTCGTTATGCGAATCCGTTTCACGCGTGGCGTCGTAATCAAAACCTTTTTCTATGGCGTCGATTTCACGCAGGAGCTGGGTCCCGCTCTGCGGACGCTGCGCCGCATTCTTGGCCAGCAGGCGATCCACCAGCGGCTGGAAATGCGCAATACGCCCTTCCAGCTTGGGAATGGGCGCATTCATATGCTGTATGCCCAGTGCAATCGGGTCTGTTGCCTGATAAGGCAAGCGCCCGGTGAGCATTTCAAACAGCACCACGCCAAGACTGTAGAGATCGGAGTCTGCATCCAGATCCTGGCCACGTGCCTGTTCCGGACTCATGTATTTGGGCGTACCGGCGACCATACCCATCTGCGTGAGATTGGCATCACCCTCGGTGGCTTTGGCAATACCGAAGTCAGTGAGCACAGCACTGCCATCAGCACGGAACAGGATATTGTCCGGTTTGATGTCGCGATGCAGATAACCCTTGCTGTGTGCGTAATCCAGCGCCTTGGCCATATCACGCAAGATACCGATGGCCTCACGTACCGACAGGCCATCACGCAGGCGCGCCTTGAGATCGCCACCCGGGTGATACTCCATGGCGATGTAATAAACGCCATTCACTTCATTGACGTCATACACCGCCACGATATGCGGATGGGAAATCTTGGCAACGATTTTTGCTTCACGCAGGAAGCGCTCGCGAAACCCGGCATCGGCCGACAAAGCCGGCGCCATCACCTTGAGGGCGATTTCGCGCTCGAATTTGTCCTGCACAGCCAGATAAACCGTAGCCATGCCACCCTTGCCCAGCATGCGCTGGACGGTATAGCCGGGAATCTCGAGATTGCTCATGTAGGGAATTATTTTCCTTGCTGCTGCAACCAGTCACGAAAACCGGCCTGCTCTGCCGGCGTGGCACGACCCCAGACATCCTTGAGCAGATCAAGGTTGGTGGGCTGTTTTGCCGGTTCGTCAGCGGTCGTGGTGAAAGCCTTGCTGATGGAGTCTATCAAAGAGGCCTCCGCCATGGACTTGATGGGTGAGGAAGGCGTCGCCGCACCATCTTTCACGTTGACCAGTTTGAACTCGGGGCTCTTGGCGAATTTACGCGCCACATCCACATTTTTTTGCGGAGGCGTTTCCAGACGGAACTCGCTGCCAGCTGCAGCGGTGAAGCGCAGTGCCGCTTGCTTGGAGCGTATTACTTCATGATTGTCTGCCGTCAGCTGGAAAAGCTCGACATAGCGCAGGCTGAAAACATGTTCACCAGGCAATAGGGCCAGCTGCACACGGCTTTTGAGAAAACTCGGCGGCGGCTCCTGGCCATCAATAGCCATCACCTCGATCTGCTCTGGCACAGACACCAGCACTAGCTCGGTATTGGGCCGGGTCTGGCCTTCATAGGTCTTGAGCGGACCTGTACTGGTTGCACAAGCCGCCAGCGTCGAAACGGCCAGCACTACAAGAAAACCACGCATCCACTGCCTCATGACAACTCCGGAAATTCCATGAAAAAAGGCCGCAAGGCGGCCTTTTTATCAGAGCTTGCGCGCACGTCGCAAGCCAAGCAGTGCCAGCAGGAGCCCGCCAGCCAGATCCAGACTGCCACCGGTTTCACCCTTGTCGGGATCCGGGGCGTTGGTCTTGATGGTGACGGTGGCCGTATTGGATGCGCTGCCATCGTCGTCATACACGGAATACTGGATGTAATCCGTAAAGGGAGACTGCGGATTCTTGGCGATATAGGTCAGATTGCGTGCATAGCAGAACTTGGGGGAGCCAGAGGTGTAGCTGGAGCCAGGGCACAAGCCTGTCTCGCCGACAAGATCGCCCAGCACCGGCTTCGTTGTAATGTAGATAGGATACAGATGTGTAGGCTGGTTAAAAGGAGTGCTGTCATCAGCATCCGTATCATTGGCCAACAAATTCAACGCGATTTGCGTCACACCAATCGGACGCACATAAATGTCGTTAACCGCAACGGGAGCGATATTGGATATCGTGGCAGTAACCGTTGCCGTCATGGCCGGGTGCGTAGCCGGATCTACACCAACCACATTTAGCTGATAGGTACAACTTGCAGGAGAAGACTCTGGCGTAATGACACCATGGTTATCTATCAGCAGCTTGTTGCGCCTTTCTTCTTTCTCGGCACTAGCATCAGACCAAGTACATGAAACTCCGGGGCTAGTCCCCATCACAGTGACAGCAGGACTGGCATAATGCAGCGGGCCGCTATCATCCTCACCGAAGCTGTCATTCGCCAATACATCGACAACAACCACGCGTGAATCGGTACCATTCTTGGCCTCATCATCAACTGCTGTCGGCTCCATACGCTCAGCCGCCCCAAGATCGCAGTTACTGCCGTTCTTGCGCGACAGCCCACGCTGATCCGTGCCGGTACAGTTGTCTCCAGAGGGCCCTACGTTTAGTACAGTCAGAGAGTCCTTGTTGGGAAGATAGATTTCAGTCAGGCCTCCTCTGAATGCCAGTGGCAGCAGTTCATCACTGAAGGCTCCTCCCGGAATATTGGCATCACCAGAGGACAGCAACAGTGCATTACAACTGGCGTCATCAATCGAATTGTAATTACCACTGGGGAAAGAAAGCGCTGTATCAAGATCGCAGTTATTACCCGTATTACCTATAAGCACAGAATTATTCAGGCTCACAGAAGCAAGTGCCTTGAAGGCAAAAACAGAGCCGCCAAGCTGTTCTGCCGCCGTTACATTGGTGATAGATACCGAGCCTTGAGCACTCACAGTCTGACGATAGGTGATTGCTGATCGAGGCTCATCCGCGACCGCAGGAGCAGGCGGAGTCGGCTGCCGCTGAGGCATGGGCTTGGATGTATTTTTTGCCAGCGTGCTGGCCGTAATATCCAGCGTGGTAATACCGCAGGCCTCGATGGCACCTGCACCGCCATGCAAGGACGAATTTTCGGCAAGAAGACTGCGCGTCAGCGATACCGTATGGCTGGCCAGGCTCAAATCCTGGGTACACACCATGGCAATAGCGCCACCCGCGCTAAAAGCATCGTTATTGCGGAAAGTAGTATCTGTGGCCGAGAGAGAAATATTATTCAGACTCAGGAATATAGCACCGCCCATACCGCCAACAGGAACAGTGCCATCAAGCTCACCTATGGCTTCGCTATCCCGGATAACCACATTATCCAGAGTAAGAGAAAGTGCAGCGTAAATGGCGCCACCATTACCCTGATTACTAAGGAAGGGAGCACTTCCTCTGCGCAGCTCCAGGTCCTTGAGGCTGAGGCTACTGCCCGTTGCTCCGAAACTGTTGATGATACGACTGTGGTCTTCAGCATCAATAACTGTCAGAGGACGCTTACGATTGGGAGCCAGTCCTGTATACGGATTGAGCGTGTCATCTACGCCAGGTGTCGCAGGATCGTCTTCAGCAACGATGGTATCGGCACCTTGAATGATGACATCCTCCAGCACCTGCAACTCGCCTGCTGTCAGCCGATAAGTCAGCGCCTCCAACTGGATGATGTTGTCACCCACCGCTGCTGCATCCGGACAGCCACCCCAAGCAGCTTTGCTTTTGCTGTTGATAACGTGCAAGGCCTCTCGCAAGGAACAGGCCGAACCGCTGCCATTCTCATCCTGATCAGTAGTGACCTTTATGGTTGCACCAGCGCCCATCGCTACATTTCCCAGCAGCAACAGAGCACAAGCCAGCCCGGATCGCAGCATATACTTGCCCTTGATCATTTCTGTTCCCTCTGGCTGGCACGCGCAACAACACCGCCCAGGCTCAAGAGAGCCAGCAAAAACCACAGATCGCCAGAGCCCGAAGTGCTATAGGCGCTAAGGCCATGACTGGGCTCCATGATGATCTGGGCATTGACCAGACGACTCTGGCTGTCAGGTGTGGAATTCAACTTGCTGAGATTGGTAACAACACGAAAACTGAAACGGTCAAAGCCATGAAAATTGGAATTAGGACGATAGGTATAAGTCCCATCCAGATTGAATACGACCGTTCCCTTGGTGGGAGCAATGGTGATCCAAGGACAGCCAGGAATAAGATTATTCCTGTCTGTGGTTGAAGTCAGGGCAAAAGCAGGACAGCTGCTTGCCGTCTCAGGAACAAAAAGCTCCTCATCACCCAACTCACTGTCCAGAGCCTCACTGTATGTCTGTCCATAAGTGATGGCATTACCGGAAAGTACAGCTCCTGTTACTGGCTGCAGTTCTACTGCACCCACGTCACATATGGACCGGCGCTCCTTGCCGCGTTGATCAGAGGAAGCACAGCCCACCGTTGTAGACGAGCCGTCAGCGCCTTTGCCTACAATCTTGGACTCTGCTGCGTCTGAATAACTGCCCAACAATCGGGGCATGTGATAAGCCGTCACATCGTCATCCGAACGCACTGCCAATGGGCAGAGCAGCCCCATTCCCTTGAACGCTGCCTGAGCGCTGCTCGTGGGCTGGAAGCCGACACACTTCCCGCTGGCATCAAGCGATGCAAAAAGCTTTTCCTTCGCAATATTTTGCAGCAGGGTCAGACCGGGAGGTGTACCACAGCCCCCACCCTGCATCCCGACACTGAACAGGAAAATATCCGAAGTAGAAGTGGGAAGATTAAGACAGTCTGTTGCCGTCGCCGCAGCAGGGAAGTTATCGGGGTTCCCGGCAAGAATCGTGTTGTAGACAGATACCTTCTCGCCATTGAAGTTCAGGCCACCACCACCAATAACAAGGCCATTACTGTCCAGTATCTTGTTGTTCACGATAGTGCTGGCATTGATAGTTGCGCCTGCACGCAAGGACAGCGCCACACCAAGATTGCCCGATATCGTCGTATTGGTAATCAGGGATCTGGCTGTACTGCTAGGCCTGCCCGCATCATCAGCCACAGTGATAACCGCACCTGCACTACCCGGCACATTTTCCGTTACCAGGCTTTGTGAAATGAAAACCGTATTCAGCTTGGCATAAACGGCAGCCCCATCAGCAGCCTTGTTTTCGCTGATTTTGGAGCTGGTCAAAGTCACCGCACCATTGGCATCTGAATAAACAGCTCCGCCCTCTGCACTGGCCACACCACCGTGAATGGCGACTGAGGTCATATCCAAGGTTTCATTGTTGTAAATGATACCTCCCTTACCGGTCGCCAGAATAAGCGGATAAGTATAAACAAGGCCATTAGCGCTGTTACTCTGCATGGGGGTGGTTGCTGTATCAATGGCACACTCTGCTTCGCCACAACCCTGAATCTCCATCTGACTCAAGGCAACCACCAGCGTGGGATCATCTGCCTCGTAAACACCAAGATAGGTGGCAGCGCTATGCTCCCCCTCCTCGCCATTGTCAACGGTCGCAGTGAAGGTAATCTCGTGCACACCTTCGGCCAAGGTTGAGGTAACTACTGACCAGTTACCCGTGGCACTATCAACAATGGCAGACCCCACCGACACTGGCTCGACATCACTATCACCTTTAACGACAGGCCTGTCATATAAAGTAATTTGCACGCTGCATGGTGTCGAAGCTGAAGTGACGCATGTACCGGCAGGTACCGTGTAATGCCCTTTGAAGGTAGGTGTAGCCACAGGAGTGAGATAATCCGTTGAGCTGGCACCTGTATCAGAAGCAGAGTCCAACTCGGGACCACCAGCAAGGCGACCACAGGCAGGAGCAGTGCCACAGGTGATCGGATTTGCAACCCGGTCGCCACTACTGACAATAAAAGCGCGATGCGGCCCTTTCACCTGAATCAGCGTCTTCTCATCACCACTCATAGCACCGCCCGTAATGGCAACACTGCGACGAATGAAGAGAGAATCCCTTTCCGTACCACTCATCGTGGTGGCAGTAATCTCGTAAGGCTTGGTGTTGGCCGGAACAGAAATGGTGTCCGAACCGGTCGAATCCGTTTTGCAACCCTGAAAGCCCGCTACCGGCTTGTCCAGATTGAAATACTCCACCGCCTCGCGCAGCGAGCACAGGGAATTATCCGCGTAATCATCGGTGGTGGTATTGACCGTGATGGTGTCGGCGCTGGCCAGCGGAATGGAGAGAACGAGAAGCGCAGTGAAAAGGCTTCCCCGGGGCCATGACATGGAGATGTACTCCTGAATCCTGTTTTCTTGTTTTTTTATGGCGGAGCATTCGGCCAAGGCAAATGCTAAGCGCCGGCTGCCGTCAAGCGCAGTTGCTTTTTGTTATCCGGCAAAGCCCCTGCAAAGGTACACAAGGGGCGGCCGTACTCTCGCATATTCAGGCAGTGAGCGGCAAGGCTGGCAGGCCTTACAAGGCCTCCGTCCGGCCTTCTTCTTCCAGCCAGGGACGTACAAAGGGAATGGTGAGGCGGCGTCCGGCCACCAGGGACTGCCGATCCAGGGTTTCCAGCAGGGCCAGCAAACGGCCACTGCCACGCGGGCCGCGCTGTACCAGATAGCGCCGCAGCTCCGGCTCCAGCACCAGACCGCGACGGTTTGCCGCCGCCTGTAACAAGGCTTCGCGCCCGGCATCATCAGGCAGCTCCAGCGCCCAGAGTGGCGCCAAAGCAAGCCGGGAAACCAGATCGGGAAGATGGAAGCCTGCCGGAAGCGGTGCCTGCCGGGCGGCAAAGACCAGACGGCAGCCACGGGCACGGGCCCGGTTGAAAAGATGGAACAGGGCCTCCTCCCAGACCGGCCGACCTGCCACGGCATCCACGTCATCCAGGGCAATCAGGTCCTGGCCCTCCAGCCCCTGCAACAGGGCCGGATCTTCTTCCCGCATACCACTCAACGGCAGCAGCACCGCCGACAGCCCCAGCACCTCCGCCTCCGCACAAAGCGCGGCTAGCAGATGGCTGCGGCCACTGCCCGGCTCACCATATAGATAAAGAAGCGAAGAGTCCTGGCGCAGGAAGTCGTTGAGGGCCGCCAGCAAGAGCTCCTGGCCCGCCGCTGCAAAATCGGCCAGGCGGGCATCAGCGCGGGGCTGCAGCCTGAGCAGGAGCTGCTCAGTCGCCATCGCCGCCACCGCCGGTATTGCCGCCATGATAGAGGCTGCTTTGCTGGTAACGGGCATGGCCGTGGCGCAGCAGCACCATGATGATGGCCGCCACCGGCAGTGCAATCAGCATGCCGACAAAACCGAAGAGCTGGCCACCGGCCATGATGGCGAAGATCACGGCCACCGGATGCAGGCCGATGCGATCGCCCACCAGCCAAGGCTGCAATATCCAGCCTTCTATGGCCTGACCTACCGCAAACACGGCCCAGACCATGAGTACATCGTGGAAGCTGCCGAACTGCACCACGGCCGCGATGGTGGCCGCGACTATGCCCACGGCAAAACCGAAATAGGGAATGATGCTGGCCAGCCCCGCCACCATGCCGATGATGAGGGCCAGCTTGAGGCCGACCAGACCCAAACCCGCGGAATAGATGACACCCAGCGCCACCATCACCAGCAACTGCCCGCGCAGGAAGGCTGCCAGCACTTCGTCGCACTCGGCCGCCAGCTCGCTGATCTTGGGCTCGAGATGACGGGGAATGAGGTCGCGTATGCGTTCCAGCAACTCGTCCCAGTCCAGCAGCAGGTAGAAAGTCACCACCGGCACCAGCCCTATCATGCCCAGTATGCCCAGCACGCTGAGACTGGAAGCCGTCACCTGGGTCAGCACATTGCCAACCTCCACACCCGTTTCACCGGACACCCAGTAGCCCGACAGCCACTCGGTGACGAGATCCATGTCGATACGGTTGATGTCCATGCGCAGATGCCCTTCCAGCCAGGGCACCACCTCGCGATTGGTCCAGCGCAAAAGCGAAGGCAGCTTGGCCTCCACATACAGGAACTGCCGCCAGAGCATGGGAATGAGCAGGACCAGGGCCACGGTCAGCGCCGCCAGCAGGGTGAAGAAAGACAGGCTGGCCGCCCATTTGCGCGCCATGCCCATGCGCGTCAGGCGCTTGACCAGGGGATTGCCGAGATAGGCCAGGAAAGCGCCCGCAGCAAAAGGCATGAGGATGGGGGACAGCAGCCAGACCAGCAGGACCAGACCGGCCGCCAATAACAGCCAGAGCCAGGAACGGGAATCGCCAGGAATCATGCCGGTATGCGCCACATCAGGGGGAAGGCGGCGATTGTACAGAGGCCGCCGGGGCTGCGGGGGATTTTAGCGCCGCTTCCGGCTGCCAGCTGCGCACCATCTGCCGGCAGGACAGGCGACAGGCCTCACTGACACGGCGCGGCAGGCCCGCCATCGTGACCGGCACAGCCGCATAGCGTGGATCACTTTCCAGTGCCTGAGCCAGTTGCCCGGCTGCCGGAGCTACCCAGGAAAACCAGACCCGGCCCTTTTCCACTCTGGTGGCCTGCAGTTGCTGCACGCCCGGCACAGCCAGCAAGCCCGACTGGGCCGCCGCAAAGTCAGCCAGCTTGCCGACACCCGTCAGCTGCAGCAGGGAGCGACCATTGGCCTCCGGCCATTGCTGCTCGGCTGCCGCCACTTCCGCAATCACATCCGCCAGCAGCTCGCTACCACTGCCCGGCAGCACGCCCTGCCGCGACCAACCGGCCTGCCAGGCCGTCCAGTTCTGCCCGCGCAGCAGCACCAGCATGTCGGCATCGTAGGCTGCCAACAGGCCGCGCAGGCCCGGGTGCACCTTGCCCGGACTAAGGAAACCTATGGCTTCGGAGGCACTGGACAAGGGCGCCGCCAGTACCACGGGATAAGCACGCAGTGCCGCATTGTTCTGGATCAGTGCCGCGGCATTTTCCCAACGTCGTGACTCTCCCTCGCCCTTTTCCTGCAGCAGCCAGACCCGGGGCGGCTGCCAGCGCCGCAGGCCGGCATCCG
>JAVHYE010000081.1 GCA_031119295.1 Pedobacter sp.
GGCCTTGGCCAGTTCCGGGTCAAAAGTGGCAAGCGTCACGTCTTTGCTGAACATCACGAACCTCAAAAGGTCGGGGACCAGCCAAGGTGGCCGGCCGGGGGTCGGGCGGGAAGGCGCGCATTCTAGCGGATTCGGGAGCGTTTGGCAGGTGAAAAGGACGACTCACTGGATGAGCCCGATTCATGATGAAGCGCCGGGATGAACCCCGGGCAAACCCTTACAGGGCGTGAACGATGGCAGCGACCAGAATGGCGCCAAAGGCCAGCAAGAGGACGCCAGCCGTGCCCAGCACGGCGCCAGTGGTCTTGGCCGCGCTGACTTCTCTGACCTCAAGCGCACTGAGCTTGGTCGGGGCCACCTGTACCGACCGCCCCTGAGCATCTGTGCCCGTAATGAGCCCGCCATCAAGGGCCGTTACCTTGAGCAACTGCGGCACACCACCGGCCTGCGTCACTTCTATGGTGTCGCCCACCCGCACATCCTTTTGCAGCTGCTCGGCGGGTTCAGCCGTATTCACGGCGCGCATGGAAGTGCAGGCAATCAGGGGAAACGACATCAGTAGCACCGTGCATTGCTTCCGCATTACCCATCTCCTGAAACCCAACGCATTGCCAAGCAAAGCAGGCCAATAGCCATGACAAGCAATCAAACAAGCCCAATTCCAGCGACTCACCCCTCCTCATGTGAAAAAGTGAAGTTCGAACGAAAGGCCGAATCTATTGCCTTGGCCGCAGTGGCTGAAGCCTTGGCTTTCGTCATCTTCATTTCAGACTGGTAGTAATGAGCCAAGGCCCCCTCAGCCAAGGGCAACTGCCTTTGTATTTTCTGATAAAGCCTCTGATATGACCTCCCTTGCTTTGACCACCCCAGCAGCCCCGCATCAACTTCTGCGCGAGAGTTATATGGCTCAGACAATGCCCATGGCCTGAGCTGTACATTCAGCCATGTATTGGCAGCATCCAGCCTGAGGCGAGCGGTCGGCTGCAAAGTCCCCTCGCTCAAGCCCGGCCCCAATGTATCAGAAAGCAAATCCACCAACTCGCGTACAGGCTCCAGCAACGGCGACTGATGCTGAGGAAGAAAACTGATGCTGCAAGCGGAATTGAGCCCATTTGCAGAAGGGATATACACCTGCCAATCACCAAAAACAGAGAAAGGCTGATTGACACTTAAAGCCCAAAGCAGACCAGAGGGCTGACTAGCCAACACCAGTGCAGGCCTCCAATTCTCTTCGAGGGCATCATATTTACCCTGAGCCTCACCACCTTGAGTTTCTTGCAGAAACTCACCGAAGCTTACATCACCGGGAATACTATAAAGACGATACAAATCGCCTCTCCAACCAACCGGACTCTCATTCACTACCAAACGCCGCCCATGAGAAGCGTGAATTTGCCAGTAGACGCTGCGAGTGGAGTCGGCCTTTTGTTTCTTCTCGAAAGTTTCGGGGTCCACAATCAGCGCATCTCCGCCCGAAAGATCCAAACCCTCCGGCCTCAGCACAATTTTGCTTTTTCCGTATTCCTGTACTGGAGGGGGCTCATACAAATAGCCAGATGTTGATTTGAATACAGCTCTTGCAATCTGCAACGCCTCAGTACATTGCGGCACAGACCGCCCCTTCAGGAAGGGCAGCTCTTCTGATATCCCGGCAAGTGGATAAGAAACCAAAAGGGCACAGATAAATAATCGCATGGCCACCCCCCGTTCTTATTACAGAAATCCGTAATAGCGGACGAGACTTTACCAAGAGAATAATCATATGCGCATTCGTAGTTACCGCAAAAACCAGGCTAGCGACTATTTCGGCATCAAGACAACTACACCCGTCCCTGCAGCCACCTGAGCGCCTTCTCTGGCCGACACACTCAAGACCTCACCATCACAGGAGGCAAAGACAGAAAACTCCATCTTCATGGATTCGATAATGAGCAGGGTATCGCCCTTCTTTACCTGCGCCCCTGCTTCCACCATCACCTTCCAGACATTGCCCGGCACATGGGCCGCCACCGCACGCGCACCCTCCGGCAAAGCGGCTTCGTCTTCACCACTGCCGGTGCTCAAAGCCTCGCTGACAAACTCGGCTTGACCACTGGCCTTCCAGCGTTCGCGCTCGGCTTCGAAGGCGGCCTGCTGGGTTTCCTTAAAGACAGAAATCTCGGCCGCGTTATCGCTGAGGAATTTCTGGTATTCGGCCAGCGAGAACTCACCTTCTTCTATACGCAGCTGGAAGCGCCCGCTGACAAAGTCACGACGCATTTCCAGCAGCTCGCTTTCGCTCACCTGATAAAAACGGATCTGATCAAAGAAGCGCAGCAACCAGGGCTTGCCGGCTTCAAAGTCTTTCGTCACACGATGGCGATTCCACATCTGCACGGTGCGACCAACAAACTGGTAACCGCCCGGCCCCTCCATGCCATAGACGCACATATAAGCGCCACCTATGCCAACGGCATTTTCCGGTGTCCAGGTACGTGCGGGATTGTATTTGGTGGTGACAAGGCGATGGCGCGGGTCCATTGGCGTGGCCACCGGGGCACCCAGATACACATCACCCAGACCCAGCACCAGATAGCTGGCATCGAAAACGACTTTCTTCACCGCTTCGATATCTTCAAGACCATTGATACGGCGTATGAATTCGATATTGCTGGGGCACCACGGTGCATCCTTGCGCACCGACTGCATGTACTTTTCTATGGCGAGGCGTGTAGCGGCATCATCCCAGGACAGGGGCAACCAGACGGTACGCGTCGGCACTTTCATTTCGGCTATGGCTGGCAGCTCGCTTTCCGCCAGCGCCAGTTCGCGCAAGAGACGATCACGTGGCAATACGCGGTTATCGAAATGGATTTGCAAGGAGCGTATGCCGGGCGTGAGGTCGAGAATGCCGGGCAGGCGATTTTTCTGCAGCCACTGCATGAGAGCATGCACGCGGAAGCGCAGATTCAGGTCCAGCACCAGCGGGCCGTACTCCACCAGCAAGTAACGGTCACCGGCCTGACGATAAACCACATCGGGGCATTCGCCCTTTGCCGGCAGCGTGGCAACCACCGGACTTTCATTGCCTGTTGCCGTGCTCTGCAATTTCTTCACCGGCGCAGAACCCAGCGTGGCAAGTGCCAATTCCTGTTCGGCCTCCATACGCGCCGCATCATCGGCGGTCAGACGTATGAATTTTATCTTGTCACCCGGGCGTAGCTGGCCCAGTTTCCACAACTCGGCATTCACCACGACGGCGGGACAGACAAAACCACCAAGGCTGGGACCATCCGGACCGAGGATGACCGGCATGTCGCCAGTGAAATCGATGGCGCCTATGGCATAGGCATTGTCGTGGATATTGGAAGGATGCAGGCCGGCTTCGCCGCCATCACGACGCGCCCACTCCGGCTTGGGGCCGATAAGGCGAACACCGGTACGGCTGGAGTTGTAATGCACCTCCCAGTTCGCGCCGAAGAAAGTATTGATGTCTGAGTCGGTAAAAAAATCCGGCGCGCCATGCGGGCCGTAAAGCACACCGACTTCCCATTCACGGGAAAACTTCGGCTGCAGAGCGGAGTCAAGAACCGGCGCACTCGAAGTTTCGGCCAGAAGAGGATGCAACACATCCCCAATACGCAGATTACGGCCGGCATGCCCCCCGAACTGGCCCAAGGTAAACGTGGAGCGACTGCCAAGATAGGCCGGCACATCAAGACCACCAGCAATGGCAAGGTAACTGCGGCAGCCAGCGCCCGAAATTGCACCCAGCTCCAGCGTGCTGCCAGCGGGAATTTTTATGGCCTGCCACAAAGGCATGGCTACACCATCCAGAAGCACCGGCAACTCAGCACCCGTAACAGCGACAGTGGTGTCCATATGGAATTTCAGCGTGGGCCCGCTCATGGTGATTTCCAGACCCGCTGCATCCACGGAGTTCCCGAGCAGACGATTAGCGAGACGGAAAGACAGGGCATCCATGGGACCGGAAGGCGGCACACCTATATCCCAGTAGCCCACACGCGCCGGCCAGTCCTGCACCGAGGTCTGTACACCGCCTTCCAGCACTTCAATCGTGGCAGGGCGATATTCCAGTGAGTTCAGATAACGCGTGGTCTGTTTGCCTTCACGGAAAACATCGCCGGCAATAATCGTCTGCAGATAGCCCAGATTGGTTTCAATACCGGCCACGCGCGTTTCTGCCAGTGCAGCCTGCAGCTTTTCTATGGCCGCTTCACGCGTATCGGCCTTGACGATGATCTTGGCCACCATGGGGTCGTAATAGGGCGGCACTACCGAACCAGTGACAACTGCCGTTTCAATACGTGCTGCTTTGGAAAACAGCACCTCCGTCAGCACGCCGGAAGAAGGCTGGAAATTCCTGGCCGGATCTTCGGCATAGAGACGCACCTGAATGGAGGCGCCCTTCAGCTCCGGCCTCAGCGTTGTCAGCGCTGGCAAATCATTCGAGGCCAGCAACACCATCCAGGCAACCAGATCAACACCACTGACTTCCTCGGTAACACCGTGCTCTACCTGCAGGCGAGTATTCACTTCCAGAAAATAGAATTCGCCGCTATCAGCATCCAGCACAAACTCAACAGTACCAGCCGAACGATAGGCGCAAGCCTGCATGAGACGCACAGCGGTATCGTGCAACTCGGTACGCTGTGCCTCGGAAAGACCGGGTGCTGGCGTTTCCTCTATCACTTTCTGGTTACGCCGCTGCACGGAGCAATCGCGCTCACCCAGCGCAAGAACTCCGCCTTTGCCATCACCGAAAATCTGCACTTCCACATGACGCGCAGCCTGCACATATTTTTCCAGATAGATGCCGGCATCCTTGAAGTTGGCACGCGCCAGACGCTCTACCGATGCCCAGGCTTCTTCCAGCTCGCTCTCGTTCCAGATCAGGCGCATGCCTATGCCGCCACCACCCGCCGTACTTTTCAGCATCACGGGATAGGCAATACGTGCGGCTTCTTTTCTGGCATCGATCACACCGGACAAAAGCCCGCTGCCCGGCAGCAGAGGCACATTGCTTTTCTGCGCCAGTTCGCGCGCTGTGTGCTTGAGGCCGAAAGCCCGCATTTGTTCGGCACTCGGCCCGATAAAGGCAATACCGGCCGCTTCACAGGCCTCGGAGAATTCGGCGTTCTCGGAAAGGAAGCCATAACCGGGATGAATGGCCTCGGCGCCCGTGGCTTTCGCCACCTCCAGGATCTTTTCGGCACGCAGATAACTTTCCGCCGCCGGCGCCGGGCCTATGCAAACCGCTTCATCGGCCAGCGAAACATGCAGGGAATCGGCATCGGCCTCGGAATAGACCGCAACGGATTTGATGCCGAGCTGGCGCAGAGTGCGGATAACGCGGCAGGCGATGGCACCGCGATTGGCGATAAGGACTTTGCTGAACATGGTTCGTGCTCGTGACACTGGGCAGGCCGTCCTGCCGTCATTCTTTTACGCACCGGGCCGTCCCGGTGGTTTTATCTTTACGCAGCCAGCTTTCAGGCAGACCAAACCACCATTTCTACTGGCGTCGGGTTATAAGCATTGCAGGGGTTATTGAGCTGCGGGCAGTTGGAAACCAGCACAATGACATCGCGTGCGGCCTTCATCTCCACGTATTTGCCGGACTCGGAAATGCCATCAGCAAAAGTGAGACCGCCTTCCGGCGTCACCGGCACATTCATGAAGAAATTCACGTTATGACCGAGATCACGCTTGGAGAGGCCGGTACGATCATGCTCGGCCAGTGCCAGCAGAAAGCTGTCGCGGCAGCTGTGCATATAGAGTTTTTCGAGCGCATAACGCACCTGATTGCTCTCGGCAGCACAGGCACCACCCAGAGTGTCGTGACGACCACAGGTATCCGCCGTGATTTCCACCAGAACATTGCCGCTGTCGGCCAGCAGCTTTGAGCCCACGGTGAGAAAAACATTGCCCTGGCTACGTATGGTGTCCACGGCGCTATAGCGGTCATGTACATCAGCGGCATCGAAAAGCAGCGTGTCCACGGCCTGATTGCCTTCCAGATCAACAATGCGCAGGGTTTCGCCTTTTTTCACTTCGTAAATCCAGTAGTCACCGGCCTTCACGGTTTCGCGGTGACGGGCACTGACAGGATTCAGTTCGCTTTCTTTTATGCAGAAGCCTTTCGTTATTGTGCTCATGTCGGCATCCCTCAGTGCTGGCAGAAGCAGCGGGCAGTATTGGCAAGGCCGCGGGCATTTTCGGCACGAGACAAGCGACAGACATCGTCTTCATCAGCCAGTCCGCATTGCCAGATTTCCGCTTTCACCGGCACCGGCGCATAGGCGGGATTGGGATCCAGGGGATGCTGCACATTGGCCAGCACTACCAGCACATTCATGTCGGCACGCAGATCGACAAAATCACCTTCATCAGCATGACCTTCGGCAAAGGCGAGATTACCCTCGGCATCCGTGCTCACCTTGCTGAAGACATTGAGATTGGCCACGAGGTCGCGACGATTGAGACCATGCTTGCCCAGCTCCACCAGAAGAAGGTCGCGGCCACTGCGTATCCAGTCATTACGTTTTTCCTGGTAATCGCCCTTGCCGTATTTTGCTTCTACCAAAGTGCGATTGCTGACACCGCTGACCGTATCTATCCAGCCGGTGCTGTCCCCGATCACAGACATCAGCGCATGACCCATATCGGAGTAACAAATATGGCCACGTGTCAGCATGAAGGTGTGCTGGCATTTCAGCGTGTCCGGCATGTTGTAGCGATCCAGCAACTGGTCGGCATTGAACATAAGCAGACTGGTGTTAGCCCCTGCTGCGCTGGCCGTAAGACGCAGGGCGTGGCCGCGCCTGACCACGAAAGACCAGCTCATGCCGCCACGCAGCATGTCTTCATGTACCACGAGATCGGCGCTGTAGGGTCGACTCATGATTAATCCTCTAATCCACTGGCGAGCCGTCTCGCCGTTGTTTCTTTTTGCACCGGGCCGTCCCGGCACAAATTCATTCCGCCTTTTCAGGCAGACAAGGGCACCTTTGTGTGCAGCCCTTCTCGCAACTCCGCCAGCGCCAGTACATCCTTGTTTTTCAGACGCAGGTCGTAACTGATGGTGGCGCCATAGGCATCGGGTGCCTGCGGGTCTACGCGCACGCGATCAAACACCAGCATGCGCGTGCCCAGGGTGAAACCTTCCTTCAAGTCGTGGGTCACCATGAAGACGGTGAACTTGTGCTCTTCCCACAGCTTCTGCATAAGCTCGTGCATATCGGCACGTATACCAGGGTCCAGCGCACCGAAAGGCTCGTCCAGCAAGAGAATGCCGGGGTGACGCACCAGTGACTGCGCAATCGCCAGACGCTGCTGCATGCCGCCAGAAAGCTCGTGCGGATACTTATCACGTGCACCGGCGAGACCCACGGCCTCCAGCATGGCCAGCGCCTTTTCATTGGCTTCTTTTCTGGCAGAACCAAACAGGCGAGCTGTCAGCGGTGCACCGGCAAAATCCAGAGCGGCGCGCACATTGGCCAGCGCTGTCATATGCGGGAAAACGGAATATTTCTGGAAGACCACGCCGCGGTCAGCATCCGGCTCCTGCGGCCAGGTTTTCCCATCCAGCAGCATCTCGCCACGTGTGGGTTGTTCTTCTCCCAGCAGCATGCGGAAGAAAGTGGTCTTGCCGCAGCCGGAAGCACCGACAATGCTGACGAACTCGCCTTTTTCCACTTTCAGCGAAAGATTTTCCAGAACCGGCTTCTGGCCGTAGTGCTTCCACAATTTCTTTATTTCGATCTGGCTCATTTGCATTCTCCCCTTACTTTCCCGGAGTGGCCGCACGGCCATCCTGCCAGGGGAAACACTGGCGATTGAGGTAATACAGTGCGCGATCAACAGCAAAAGCGAGGATGGTTATCCAGATGACATAGGGCAGGATGATGTCCATGGACATATAACGACGGACCAGAAAGATGCGGTAACCCAGGCCCTGTTCGGCGGCGATGGCTTCAGCCGAAATCAGGAAAAGCCAGGCCGAACCCAGGGAAAGACGCACGCAGGAAATCAGGCGCGGCATCACCTGCGGCAGCACCACCCGCAGGGCGATCTGCCAGCTGGATGCACCCAGCGATTGCGCCTTGATCAGCATTTCCTGGGGAATTTCCAGCACGCGCGCCTGCATGTCGCGAATCAGGCAAGGCGCCACACCTATGATGATGAGCATGATTTTCGAAAGCTCATCGAGACCGAAAGTCACAAAGAGAATGGGCAAAATCGCCATGGGCGGCACCAGTGAAAGTGCAATCACGGCCGGTGAGCCCAGCGCACGCAGCCAGGGCAACATGCCGTTCAACATGCCGAAGAGCAGACCCACCACGGCACACACCGCCATGGCTATGCCTATGCGCTCAAGGCTGGCGGCAGTATCGGCCCAGAGCACGATTTGTCCGGTACGCGGATCTTCATTCACCGCCACCATCTTCACGCCCTGCACCAGCTGCGTCAGCGAAGGCAGCAGACGGTCATCCGGGTTTTCATGCAGGCGTATGGCGGAGTGATAACCGTAAATCAGGGCCATCAGTACAAAAGGCAAAAGCCCCATCAGCACGGCCACGCCCACGGAGGGACGACGATTGATCAGGCGTTTCATGCGCATGCACTCCCGACAGGAATGTATGCCGGCATCGCCATGAAGGCGGCCGTGAAATTTTCGCAATGGGGAACGGTCATGGTTCCTCCCCTTTACTGACGGTGACTGACGGATTGCGGACGACAGGAGACTGGCAACATCTCCCGGGCTTTTGTCCCTCCGTGTCACCTCCAGCCAGAGTTTTGCGCTCTGCCATCGGGAGGCCGGCCACTCTCGGACCAGTCATGCTTCGCCTTTCTCAAGGAAAAACACCGGAACCCTAGTGGCCTGTTGGTGCAACTGCAGAGAGCCAGAAGGCTCCTGTCGTACTTTCTGAAAGGCAGGATGCATGCCAAGGCGGCAAAGCCCCAGTCCGCGCGGATACCTCCGGAATCAGACCAGAGCGCGCGCACCCTTTATGTGCAAACACGAGCACTGCGCACAGCCAGCGGGCAGCACACGGCATCCGCGCTCCGCTAAATCACTGACTTGCCTGCATTCGCAGATTGGCTCGTGATTTGCCTTTATGGCTGTCAGCACTGATACACGGTGCCACACCAACTCCCACGCAGGACGGCCTGCGCTGGCGTATTTCATGGCGGGACGGCCCGCAAGATGCCCTCCATGAAAAGCGCCATGAAATTCAAATACACAGACGGCCGTTGGCCCAATCTCCTTGCCCTGCTCTACGCCTTTGCCGGCTACGGCCTTGGTCTTTTTCTGATCACCCGCCCTTCGCTCTGGCTGAGCATCCCCGGCACGCTGCTACTGGCCCATGCCATGGTGATTGCTTCCTATCTTGTGCATGAATGTGCGCACAACACGATTTTTGCGCGCAATGAAGACAATGCCCGTCTCGGCAAAATCCTCAACTGGCTGACCGGTGCCTGCTACGGCTCCTATGAAGTGATACGGCGCAAACACTTCCGCCATCATGTGGACCGTGCCGATGTGGTGGCTTTTGATTTCCGCGAGCATTTCCGCAGCCGGCCCAAGGCTGCCCGACTCATGGAAGCACTGGAGTGGCTGTATGTGCCGGCACAGGACATGTATATGCATGTGCTAGTGCTCTTTGTGCCCTTCACACTGGAGTCACGACGCAATGACCGCGGCCGCGTACTGCTGACGCTGTTGATACGGGTTCCGCCATTTGCCGCACTCGCTTTTTACGCTCCGAAAATCCTGATTCTTTACCCGCTGGCCTGGATGCTCTGTGCCACCGTGCTGCGTTTCATGGACGCCTTCCAGCACACTTATGACCTGCTGCCCACACTGGAGCAACCACACGGCACCGGTGTTCAAGCGCATTACGATGCCGCCTACGAGCACCGCAACACCTTTACCAATGTGCACTCCCTGCAGCATCCGACGCTTAATCTCTTCACCCTGAATTTCGGCTACCACAATGTGCACCACGACAAACCGGCGGCGCCCTGGCATCAGCTGCCAGCCCTGCATCGCCAGCTTTATGGCAATGACTCCACCCAGGTCTTACCGATGAAAAACCAGCTCATTGCCTTTCATCGTTACCGCACACAACGTCTGCTCAATACCGATGGCGGTGATACGCAGGTTTTGCATGACAAGGGCCTGAGCTTTGTCGGCGTGGATGGCGTTTCCTTTTTGACCGGGCACTGAGCCTGTCTGAGCGACAACTGACTCTTCAAGCGAGTATTTGAAATGGATATCCGTTTTTATCGCACCTTCTGGGGCTGCAAATCTTCATACATGCAATTTGCAGACGAGGCCCGTGCCGATGGCTATGACGGCCTTGAAGCCCCCGTGCCTCTGGACCGTAGCAAGCAGGCCGAGCTGCGCAGCGCGCTGGATGAATACGGCTTCGATCTCATTGCCGAGATCTGCACTGCCGGCAGCTATGTGCCCGAGCGCCGCGCCACTCCCGCTCAACATCGTGAAGATTTCCTGCGCAAGCTGGAGGCCATACACCGCTTCGGCGCTCGCCAGATCAACTGCATGGCGGGCTGTGATGCCTGGCCGCTAGCGCAGTCTCTGGAGCTTTTCGATGAGCTCATCACGCTAGCCGCACAGGCCGGCATTCCCATCAGCTTTGAAACGCACAGATCGCGCACACTTTTCACGCCCTGGGTGGCGCGCGATATGGCCCTGCAATTGCCGGAGCTGTATTTCACCTGCGATTTCAGCCACTGGTGTGTGGTGTGCGAGCGCCTGATCGATACCGAAGACGATGTACTGGAAGTGATTTCGCCGCGCGCACGACATATCCACGGTCGCGTGGGTTACGACCAAGGCCCGCAAGTGCCGCATCCTGCTGCACCGGAATATGCCGAAGCACTGGCTGCACATCAGCGCTGGTGGGAACAGTGCTGGGCCCAGATGCAGAATGCCGGCCTGAAGGCCTGCACACTGACACCGGAATTCGGCCCCGACGGTTATCTGCATCACCAGCCTTTCACCGACATGCCGGTTGGCGATCTGCGACAGATCAATCGCTGGATGCTGCAGACCGAACGCGAGCATTTCACGCAATGGAAGAACGGACGCTGACATGCCGCCCTGGATTCCGCTCACCGTCCTGTTCTGGTCCTCCGTGCTATGGGGACTTTCATGGTGGCCACTGAAGCAGTTATCAGCACAGGGCCTGTCCGGCATGCCTCTGATTTTTGTGGCCTATGGCAGCGTGGGGCTTTTACTGCTGCCCTTGCTGTATTGGCAAAGAAAACTGTGGCGGCCGCACTGGCCCTTGCTGCTGCTCGTGCTTTGCTGCGGCGGTGTGGCCAATATCGCTTTTCCTGCCAGCATGATTTATGGCGAAGTGATACGCAGCATGGTGCTGTTTTATCTGTTGCCGGTCTGGGGCGTGCTGGGCGGCCGGATTTTTCTCGGTGAACGTCTTACGCCTTCGCGCCTGATTGCTGTTGCCATGGCGCTCACTGGTGCGGTGCTATTGCTGGGCGGCCCCGGCATTCTGGCGGCACCACCATCCTGGGTAGATGCTATTGCCATTTTGTCCGGCTTTGCTTTTGCCATGACCAATCTTTCTTTCCGTGCAACGCCGCAATTGCCCGTGCCCAGCAAAGTGGCGGCCGTATTTCTGGGCTGCCTGATTTTCTCTTCGCTCATGTTGCTGGCGGGCGCTCAGGAGTTTCCGCATGAGATTGACCCAGTCACTTTGGTCTGGGCCGTGGCCTTTGGTGTGGGCGGACTATTGCTGGCCACCAGCTGCACGCAATGGGCAGTGACAAAAATGGAGGCCGGACGTTCATCCGTAGTGATGGTGATGGAACTGGTGTCGGCCGTAGTCAGCGCTGCACTGATTACCGGCGCTGATATGAGTGCCATGGAAATGACGGGTGGACTGCTGGTGCTGCTGGCGGCCGTCGTGGAAGCCTGCACACCCGCCACACATCAGGATGCCGGGAAACTCTCTCAGCCGGCCTGAATGAATAAAGCCACAGCATGCTGTGGCTTTATTCATGAAACAGCAGCTGCATTCACTCACTCGCCACCCATGACTGCTCAAGATACTGGCGCACCTGCGCCATATCTCGCCCGCCCAGCTCTGCACGTTCACACCAGAAAGCGGCCTTCAGGGTATTGGGCGCCGCGCCCACACCAAAAGCATCCATCACACATAAGCGCTCGGCGGCGGCGAGTGAGCCCTGCCAGGCGGCGTAATCAAAATCACGCAGGGCTTGTACGGTGTCCCCCTGCTGCCAGCTCTGCAAAGCCTGCCAGTAAAATGTTTGTAGCGGCTCGGCCTCGCTGGCAGCCAGATTGTCACTGCGGCGCAGCATTTCTTCCGTACGGGTTTCGGCCTGCAGCGGCAGGGACAGCAGCAATATGAAAATCATCAGCAATGCTTTCATGATTCCTCCGTGACTCAAGTTCAGTGCGACTGCGCCAGAAAGCGCGTGACAGCCTGCACGACGGCGCCATCGTGCAAAACGCGGTTATGACCCAGCTCCTGTGTGACCATGAGCTGTGCATCCGGACGCAGGCCTTGCAGGTAATGGCTATTGGCCAGCGGCGCCTCGGCATCGTCGCTGTCATGCACCAGCAGCACCGGACCGCGCAGCTGCGTGAAATGCGTTTCCAGAGAAAATTCACGGGACCAGCCGGGACCGAAAAAAGGCGTGAAGGAGAGCCGCAGGCGCTGCATCTGCTTTTCATCCAGTGCGAGTTTGTGCTGGAAGGTTTGCAGCACCGTCTTGAGATTGGCGCTGGGGGCAAGCGCCACAAAATGCGCCGGCAGATTCTGGCGCCGCAGTGCCATGGCTCCGGCCACCGCGCCCAGTGAGTGCCCGACGACAGCATGAACGCTGCCACCATGGGCCAGAGCGTGCAGCAGCACGGCCTCGGTCAGGTCGGCATATTGGTCGAGACGGAATTCGCGCCTTGCCTTGCCGCCATGGCCCGGCGCATCAAACAGCAGTACACGAAAGCCGGCTGCCACCAGCGGCTGCACAAAGCTGCCCAACTGGGCGCCATAGGTGCTCCAGCCATGGGCCAGCACTACCGATGGACCCTGTCCCCAGGCACTGACCAGCGCGCCCTCATCACCGGCATAAACTTCAAAGCGTTGTTCGGCCGAGGCCAGCAGGGCAGTAGCGCGGGCATTGGGCTTGATGCTCTGCGGTGTAAACCAGAGCTTCCAGAGCATGCGATTGGCCAGGGCCGGCGATACCCGCCCCAGCAGACGGTTGATGGCGCCCACACGCCTCATGGCCGAGGGTGATGCGGGCGCCGGAAAGCTGGGTTGGCGCTCATAGGCTGAGGGGCTATCGACAACGGGGGCAGCAATGGCGAGACGGGCAGTCATGACGGACTCCTTGCGAGAGGGTCAGCACAGCGACTGACCAATGGCCTCATGCTGCGCTTGCCTTTGCCTTTGCCCGATTGGCAATATCGCCATTATGAAAGCCGATATCGCCACTGCACTTGTTCTCAGTCCCCATTGCGTCCTGTCCGGCGTGCTGGGCGTAATGGACATGCTCACCACCGCCAACTATGTCGCCCAGCAATTCCCGGAGCTGGCGCCACGTTTCCGGCCCACCCTGGTCTCCGCTGACGGCAATCCGGTACAGGGCTCCAACGGCCTGATGCTGCCCGCCAAGACTGGCCTTCCTGACCCAAAAACGGTGGATATCGCCATCGTGCCTTCCGGACCGCCCGCCATTTACAGCCCCAGCCGCATGCGCCAGACCCTGTCCGAACAACAGGAACTGGTGGCTTGGCTACGCGCCGTACATGAGGCCGGCGGCACCCTCGCCTCCTGCTGTACCGGCAGCTTCCATCTGGCCGCCACCGGCCTGCTGGACGGCCATCTGGCCACCACGCACTGGCGCAGCGAGCAGGCCTTCCGTGCGCTATTCCCGAAAGTGGAATTGCGCATAGACAACCTGCTGGTGGAGGAAGAACGCATCGTCTGCGGTGGTGGTGCGCAGTCTTTTTCCTCCACGGTGCTCTGGCTGGTGCGGCACTGGCAGGGCGAAGCCGTGGCCAGCAATACCGCCAAACTCATGCTGGCCGATGGCCATACCAGCGGGCAGAAGGCGTATCGGCAGTGGCTGCCGCAGCGCGATCACGGCGACGAGGCGATTGCGCGCGGCCAGCTCTGGCTGGAAGAAAATTACCGTGAGCTTTTCGATCTCGAAGCCTTTGCCGAGCGCCTGCATCTCACCCCACGCACACTCATGCGCCGCTTCAAGCTGGCCACCGGCATGGCACCCCTGCAATACCAGCAACGCCTGCGCGTGGAGGCCGCCAAGGCCGAACTGGAATCCTCGCAGCAGGCCGTGAATCAGGTGGTCTGGCAGGTGGGTTATGAAGACGCGAGCTCCTTCCAGCGCCTGTTCAAACGCGAGACCGGCCTCACCATGGCGGAATACCGACAGAAATTCGGAGGGCGACGCTATGACGCCCTGCCCAACGGAGGCTTTTAAGCCTTAAAATCCCGCCGCATATTTTTCAGGCAGCATCATGAACGAAGACGAATTTGAAGACTTCCTCGCGCAGAGCGTTTCCGCCCTGCAGGAAAAACAGGCCGAGCTGGAACAGCTTTACGACTTGAGCAAGATGTCGCGCTGGACGCTGGACGAGCATGCCGGCACGCTGTCTTTCATGGATGAACTGGGCCGTCGCCTGCGCACTTTCGCCGTCACGCCCATAGGCACCTTTGCCAGCAATCGCGACAGCTGGAAATGGGCCTGGGCCAACGACAAGATAGAAAAACCCTGGCGCGAACGTGCGGATAAATTGCGCAGTCTTTACGATGTCACCGACTACGATCTTTTCAAGGAAGAAGGCGAGTTTGCGGTGGACGACGTCATGGCCTGGGAACTGGCTGCCATGGCCGTGCAGCATCTGGGCTCGCTGGGCTGCTATCGCACGCCGAACCGGGAAGTGTTTCTTTTCCTGGCAATCGACGAAGTAGTGAACTGAGCTCTTCGCTGAAATAAAAACGCCGGCTTGATGCCGGCATTTTTATTGCTGTACTACGGCTGCACCAGAAGAAAAGAACACTGAGCGCCCGCGGCGGAGCGCAGCCCGGATTAACGAAGGGCGCAGCGTGTTGTCGTCGCGAACAGCGACGACAACGTCATAAAGAGATCAAACGCACCGGAATACCGGTCATATGTGCCTGGTTGCTGAGCTTTTCAAAACTGCCGGGACCAGTGGGCAGGAGCGCATTCACATTGCTGCCGGGATAGCGATTGGCCACGCGCAGACCGGGCGTGCGCTGGTTGCCCCAGCCATGCGTCATGGCCACCACGCCTTCACGCAAACTCTCATCCACCAGAATGCCCGCCTGCACCTGACCCCAGTCGCTGGCCACCATGACACGCTCACCATCAGCAAGACCGAGGCGTTCGGCGTCAGCCGGTGAAACATGCAGGGGATTGTCCTGCTGATTCTTGCGCTTGAGCCCTTCCACATTGTGGTACCAGCTGTTCTGCATATAGTTGTTGCGCAGGGAAATCAGCTTGAGCGTACCAAGCGGCTCGGCCTTGAGCTCAGAAAAAATATCACCGGCACGGCCTATGGCCTCGGCAAACAGGGGCGGGCAGCAATCCACACGTTTGTCTTCGGTTTGAATCCAGTCGGAATAAAAACGGCCGCCGGCAATTTTAGGCAGAGCCACCGTCTGCTGTGGTGCCGCTTTCACTTTTTCCAGCGACAGCTCGGTATAGCGCAGCATCTTGTTGAGACGGGCAAAGACTTCCGGCGTTTCACTTTCCGTAAACACGGAATTGAGCCCCATGGCCTGCTCCAGCTTGCCCAGTATCCACCACTCTTCACGGCGCTCATGCTGCGGCGCCACCACGGCATCCGTGTATTGCACGAAGGGCTCGTACTGCATGCCGAGGCCACAGATATTGAGATCGCGGCGTTCCAGCATATCGGTGCAAGGCAGCAGATAATCCGCCATCTCGCCGGTGGCATTGCGGAAGAGATCCAGCACCACCACCAGCTCCAGATTTTCAAAAGCCTGGCGCAGTTTTTCTTCACCGCCCATGGAGAGCACGGGATTTCCTGCCAGTATCACCAGCGCCTTGATGGGATTCTTTTCCGAGACAATCATGTCGGCCAGCAGATTGCCGGGCATGGCGCCGCGTATATGGCGCAGCTCGCCGAATTCGCTTTTGAAGAAAACATTGTCAAGATTGATTTTCCCGGCCTTGGCCGCCGGATAAAAGCCCATGGAATAAAGATTGCCGCCGGGCTCATCCAGATTGCCGGTGACAAAACTCAGCATATTCAGCAGCCAGTAGCAGAGCGTTCCCTGCCGACCCATATTCACACCCGTGCTCATATGC
>JAVHYE010000212.1 GCA_031119295.1 Pedobacter sp.
CGCCAGCTGGCAGCGATTGAGGACTTGCGAGCACTGGTCGATCCGGATCTTTTGTTCGGCGATATGGAAACCCTGTTTAGTGACACCGGTTTTGGTTTGTCCCAAATCAGTGAGCTGGTACTGGGTCTCAAGGACTTCAGTCGCCTGGATCAGGCGCATACCGATAATGTCTCGCTCAATGACTGCGTCAACAATGCGCTGCTCATTGCCAAGAATGCACTCAAGACGCGTATCGAGGTGATACGCCAGCTGGGCGATATCCCGCGTATTGCCTGTGCGCCTTCACAAATCAACCAGGTGCTGCTCAATCTGGTGAGCAATGCCGCGCAGGCCATAGACGGGCCGGGAAAGATTGCCATCAAGACCTGGGCTGACGAGAACCAGGTGTATGTCTCGGTGCAGGACACCGGCAAGGGCATGAGCCAGGAAACCCTGAAAAAGATTTTCGATCCCTTCTTCACCACCAAGCCGGTGGGTGAGGGGACGGGGCTAGGGCTGTCCATTTCCTGGCAGATCATCCAGCAACATGGCGGTCGTATACGGGTGGCCTCCGAGCCCGGTCGCGGCACCCGTTTCGTGATCAATCTGCCGCGCGAAAAGAAGTCTTCAGCAACACCGGCCGCCGCCTCTCAAACCCACTCACAGGAAGTCGCTACCGTGCATTGAGTGCTGGCTGGGATGTGCTGGGCCGGCCGCGCGCGGTGAAAAGGAGCTGAACATGCAAGCCAAACCGAAAGTGCTGTTGGTGGATGACGAGGAAAGAATCCTGCGTTCGCTGGGTCTGCTCTTGCGCATGCAATATCAGGTTTATGCCACCAGCGATGGCCATGAAGCCCTGGCCATACTCAAGCGTGAAAGAATCCATGTGCTGATCTCGGACCAGCGCATGCCCGTCATGACTGGATCGGAATTGCTGCGTCATGCCCGCGATATTTCACCGGATACCGTGCGCATCCTGCTCACCGGCTATGCCGATGCCGATGCTGCACTCGAAGCGGTGAACGAAGGCGAAATCTTCCGCTATATCAACAAGCCTTGGGGGCCCAAAGAGCTGCGCGACACCATTGCGCAGGCGGCTGAAATTGCCCTGCAAGTAGAAGGTGTGAGGCTGGAGCAACCCGTCGTGGAAGAGGCGCCTGCAGCTGTGGCGGATGGCCGTCTGGTCTGTCTGGTACTGGATCGGGATGAATCCACCTATCACGCGGTGCAGGAAATTCTCGGTACGCAGCATGAGGTGATGTGGCGGCAAAGCGTGCAGGGTGCCTTGCAGGTCCTGGCCAGCAAGCCGGTGGCCATACTCGTGACCGAGCTCAGTCTGGGTGATGAAGATCTGTCAGCCATGATCAAGACGCTGAAGCAGGAGCATCCGGAAATGCTCACCATCATTCTCACTTGCTTCAAGGATACGTCGCGTCTGGTCGATCTCATCAATCAGGCCCAGGTCTTCCGCTATCTGCCCAAGCCGGTGCGCAAGGGCATGCTCACCAAAAGTATCGAGTCCACGCTGACGCGTTATCGCGCCATCACCAAGCAGCCGGTATTGCTGCGTACACAGGTGGTGGAAAAGACGCAGGATGTGCGTGAGCAGCAGGCGGGTGACAAGGTGGCGGAATATCTGGCCAAGCTGCGTGGCAAGACCGGCTTTTCCCGCTCGCAGCCAGCCTGACTTGTATGAACTCGGGGCAATAAAAAAGCGGCCTGATGGCCGCTTTTTTATTCGTCGTTCTTTTCCTCGAACCAGCCGAGGAATTTGCGTTTCTTTTTCGGCTCTGGCGGCAGCTTCCAGACGCGGGTGCCGGAAAGCTGGTCATGCCAGGCGAGACCATGCGGGCTCCACAGCATCCACAGATAATTGCCGAGAAAACCCAGGCTCACGCTGATGACAAAGCCCGGAATACTGTGCCAGGCCAGTTGCGAGATCAGGCCACAGACGATGGGGAAAAGGCAGGCCGAGGCGCAGCGGGTAATGGCATCGGTCCAGCGCAGATGATGGCCGTCAAAGCGCAGGACCTTGAGGCGCCAGGTCTGCATGCCCAGAGTCTGGCCGGCACGCGTCCAGAAATAGCCGTAGAAAAGCCAGGTGATGACAACGAGTACCGGAAACATCACGAACTGACGGAAGCTGCTGGAGGCCACGGCGATTTCATGCGCGCGTGCGGCACTTTCATTGGTGCCGAAGGGCACCATGATGGCGCTGGCTATCATCCACAACGCGACCAGCAGGAGGCCGTCATACACGATGGCAAAGAGGCGGATCATGATGCCGGCAGGTGTGGGCGGCGGGGTGGATTCGACAGTCGTTTGTGCTGCTGCAGCCTTGCTTGCGGCAGCGGGTGTCTTGGCTTTACGGGATTTGGCGGACATCGTAACTGCCTCGGAGGCGCTGGGCTGCGATGCTTGATGACAGCAGCTGAATGGCTGCTGTCCTGTAAGGATGGTGCGAGAGTCGGCACCACACCGGAGACGTAATCTTCTGATAATAAACGTAATTTCTATTGTGACTAGCTGGTGTTACTCACAATGTTACTCACATCTGCGGTGGACTAATTTGAGCCTGATGAGACAGGATTGGAGAGCTGCAGCGATATTACCGTTGGTCGGGATGCTATCACAACGTCCCTGCCTTGTCGGTAGGCACAGAAGCCTAGGTTGCTATGAGCATCCATCAAATGTTTGATGCATAGCTTCATTTTCTTCTGTTCAGAAATCCGGCAATTGTGCGACGCCCAGCTCGTTTAATACCTCAAGGTCTGGTATCTGGTGTGCCAATCTGCCCAAAGAGCGAGAGAGAAATAGGTAATGCAGGGGTGCAATGTAAATTGTGAGGCTCTCTACAAGTTATCTGACGTGCAGTTCCAATTTGGAATTCCAAGGCAAGACCTGATTCTTCGCGCTTCTGTGACGGACTCTTCCAGGGTGAGACTGTGTCTGCCTCTTCCGGAAGGGTATGAAGTCCGCATTCGTGAAGTACCCATAGTCAATCCTCCCCTGTGCGGCCAGGACGAATCAAAGCCAAGAGTTCGACATCCTCTCACATTCAAAGGGGCGATTTCCTTGTTGGCGGTCAGCCCGGAGGCTTGTCATCTGGTCATGACATCTGGAAAGGGAGCGCAAACTAACTTCAAAGAGGCCTATGGATTCCGATGGGAAACTGAAGAGCCTTGGAACGAGGAGGTGCCTGCC
>JAVHYE010000082.1:0-7226 GCA_031119295.1 Pedobacter sp.
TCCGACAGCTCTTTCAGGCCCTTCTGCAACTGCTTGCTCTTGAGCGGGTCTTTAAGACGTACGCGGCGGAAAAGCTCGGGCGCAAAATGCGGAATACCGAGGAAATGCAGTTCCTCGCCTTCGGTGAAGGTATCGCCTATCTGTATGGTGCCGTGATTGTGCAGGCCGATGATGTCGCCCGACCAGGCCTCTTCCAGATGCGCACGTTCACCCGCGAGGAAAGTCAGCGCATCGGCAATACGCACATCCTTGCCGATACGTACGTGTTTCATCTTCAGGCCCTTCTCGTATTTGCCCGAGCAGATACGCAGAAAGGCGATACGGTCGCGATGCTTGGGATCCATATTCGCCTGGATCTTGAAGACGAAGCCGGAGAATTTTTCTTCCGTGGCCTTCACTTCACGCTCAGCGGTCTTACGCATCAGCGGTGCCGGCGCCCAATCCACAAAACCGTTGAGAATGTGATTCACACCGAAATTTCCCAGCGCTGTGCCGAAGAAAACCGGTGTCAGCTTTCCAGCAAGGAATTCTTCCAGATTGAATTCATGGCTGGCGCCCAGCACCAACTCCAAGTGCTCGCGCAGATTGGCCGCCTCATCGCCAATCACGGCATCCAGCTCAGGATTATCCAGGCCATCAATGATCTTGTCGGCCACAATGACCGAACCAAAACCTTGCTGGTAAAGATAAATCCGGTTTTCCAGCAGGTGATACACGCCCTTGAAATCACGGCCCATACCTATGGGCCAGGTCACCGGCGCACATTTGATTTTCAGCACGCTCTCGACTTCATCCAGCAGCTCGATGGGTTCGCGGATTTCGCGGTCCATCTTGTTGACGAAGGAAATGATGGGCGTGTCGCGCATGCGGCACACCTCCATGAGCTTGATGGTGCGCTCTTCCACACCCTTGGCACCGTCGATGACCATGAGCGCCGAGTCCACCGCCGTCAGCGTGCGGTAGGTGTCTTCCGAGAAGTCTTCATGGCCCGGGGTATCCAGCAGATTGACCGTGCATTCCTTGTAGGGGAACTGCATCACCGAGGTGGTGATGGAGATACCACGCTGCTTTTCCATTTCCATCCAGTCGGAGGTGGCATGACGGTCGGATTTGCGCGACTTCACCGTGCCGGCCACCTGTATGGCCTGGCCCCAGAGCAGCAGCTTTTCCGTGATGGTGGTCTTGCCGGCGTCGGGGTGGGAGATGATGGCGAAGGTGCGGCGGGCTGCAACTTCAGCAGCCAGCTGTTCGGAAAGGCTCATGGCGGTCCGGGAGGGTCTGAAAAACGAGGCGCGATTATACGGGAAGGGCTGGCAGGCCGCGAAACCTTAAGCATCCGGGCTCAGGCCAACTGGTTATGCTCGGAAACCTGCTCGTTCAGCGTCCACAGGTCATAGAGCCAGCCCAGCAGGAAGAAGCCGCCAGTACACAGCCAGAGGATGCCGGTAAGCCATTTGCCCAGATAAAAACGGTGTATGCCGAAGACGCCGAGGAAGGTCAGCAATATCCAGGCAACTGTGTAATCAGCACGGCCAGCGACATAACGGCGATCAGCATCCCTGTCCATGGAGGGAATCAGGAAGAGATCGATGATCCAGCCTATGAAAAACAGGCCCAGGGTGAAGAACCAGATGGTGCCGGTAATCTGGCGCCCGTAATAAAAACGGTGCGCCCCCATGAAGCCGAAAATCCAGAGGATGTAGCCGATCACCTTGCTGTGCGTATCCTTGCTCATCACATCCACTCCTGCATGTATATGCTCAAAACTAGAAGGCCATGGCCATCAGGAGGGCATCCTCGCGCCCGCCATCCTTGGCCGGATAATAATTCCGGCGCAAGCCTATCTCGTTGAAACCCGAGGTCTGATAGAGCGCAATGGCGCGACTATTGGAAGGACGCACTTCCAGAAAAAGCGTATCGGTATGCGTGCGCGCATGATCCAGTAAATGCAGCAGCAGCTCACGCCCCAGCCCACGGCCGTTCAGCTTGGGATCAATCGTGATATTGAGCAGATGGCCTTCGTCCAGAATGATCTGCACCACGCCATAGCCGATGAGCTTGCCCTGCTGCTCCATCACCACCATGTAGTAGCCGCTTTCCAGACCGTCGCGAAAATTACCCTCGGTCCAGGGAAAAGCATGGCCGCGCGCCTCTATAGACAGGACCAGAGGCAGATCAGCAGCCGTCATCCGGCGTATTGAATTTTCAGCCATTAAGAGCCTGCCAAAGGCTGCGTTTGGCGGCAGGATTTTCCAGCAACTCACGCAAAGCGGGCGCCGCAATCACCTTATGCTGGGGCAAGGCGGTACGCACATAAATCGCAAGCGTTTCACCCAGCACCAGCCAGCGCGTGGCTTCACGGCGGCGGCCGAGAAAAGCAGCGAGCGCTTCACGGGCCGCTCCGGCATCACGGGGAATGGAAGGATTGGGAGACAAGGGCCAGCGGAAATGCTCACGGCCTGCATCGGCAGCAATATCACCACCGGCAGCCAGCACCAGATTTTCCAGCAGGCGGTATTCCTGGGCCGAAAGATCGGGCACATCGTCGAGGGCAATCACGCCCAGAAGGCCCGGTGCCAGCAGTTGCACACGGCAGGCAAAGCGCGGGTAGGAATCTGATGCAGCGGAAGCAGGACGTGCGGCAGGTGCAGCTTCGCGCACCGCAGTTTGAGCCGGTGTTTCTGCAACTGCTCTTGGCGGAATAGCTGCAGGCTTTTCCGGGGCAATCGCTGGGGGCGCTACAACGGCAGGCTGTACCGGATTTTCCACCGACATATCAGCGGGCACAGTATCCGGAAACTGCCCTTCACCAACCCAGGCTACAAACTCCAGTCCCGCTGAAGGCAAGGCACCCGGCAAATCATGACGCGAGGACCAGAGCGGAATACCGAGCGCCGCCAGATAACTCTGGCGCTGCCCTTCATCCATGCCAGCCAAGGCGTCCGTCATCTCAGATACCTTCGACCTGACCCTGCGGATTCACGCGCTCGATATTCGCGCGCATGAGATTCAGGGCATTCAGATAAGCCTTGGCACTGGCAATCACGATATCGGTATCGGCACCATGACCATTGATGATGCGGCCGGCCTGATTGAGACGCACGGTGACTTCACCCTGCGAGTCCGTGCCGGAGGTAATGGCATTCACCGAATACAGCTCCAGCAGCGTGCCGGAATTCGCCACGGCTTCGATGGCGCGGAAGGTGGCATCCACCGGACCCGAGCCCGTAGCCGTTACCGGTTTTTCCTGACCATTCACATTCAGGGTGAGCTTGGCTTCCGGTGTAGTGCCGGTTTTCGACGTGACTTCCAGACTGACCAGCTTGTAGTTTTCTTCCACATCCTGCTGCGTGTCGCTGACCAAGGCATGCAGGTCTTCATCAAAAATCTCGTGTTTCTTGTCCGCCAGTTCCTTGAAGCGCACAAAGAGCTGGTTGAGCGAATTGTCCGAGCCAACAGGAATGCCCAACTGCTCGAGACGGGCACGGAAAGCAGCACGGCCGGAGTGTTTGCCCAGCACCATCTTGTTGGCATTCCAGCCCACATCTTCGGCACGCATGATTTCATAGGTTTCACGATGCTTGAGCACGCCGTCCTGATGTATGCCGGACTCATGTGCAAAAGCATTGGCACCCACGATGGCCTTGTTCGGCTGCACCGGGAAACCGGTGACGCTGGACACAAGACGCGAAGTCGGCACGATTTCCGGCGTGTAAATACCGGTAGTCACCGGGAACAAATCACTGCGCGTCTTGATGGACATGACGATTTCTTCCAGAGCGGCATTACCGGCGCGCTCGCCCAGGCCATTGATGGTGCACTCCACCTGGCGCGCGCCATTGAGCACAGCCGCCAGCGAGTTGGAGACGGCAAGGCCGAGATCGTTATGGCAGTGCACGGAAAAAATCGCCTTGTCGGCATTGGGAATGCGGGTGATCAGCTGGCCTATCATTTCGCCGAACTGGCCGGGAATGGCATAGCCCACGGTGTCCGGAATATTGATGGTGCGGGCGCCGGCATCAATGGCAGCCTCGATGATGCGGCAAAGGAAATCCACTTCGGAGCGACCGGCGTCTTCGCAGGAAAACTCCACGTCCTCTACCAGATTGCGTGCGTATTTCACCGCACGCACGGCATGCTCGATCACGGCATCGGGCTCCAGACGCAGCTTGTACTTCATGTGAATGGGGCTGGTGGCGATAAAGGTGTGAATACGCGAAGCATTGGCCGGCTTGAGGGCCTCGGCTGCACGGTCGATATCTTCGGCACGCGCACGCGACAGCGAACAGATACGTGAGTCTTTCACGGCTTCAGCCACGGCACGCACGGACTCGAAGTCACCCTGCGAGGCAATGGCAAAGCCCGCCTCGATCACATCCACCTTCATGCGCTCCAGCGCGCGGCCTATGCGCACCTTTTCTTCCAGCGTCATGGAGGCGCCGGGGCTTTGTTCGCCATCGCGCATGGTGGTGTCGAAAATGATGAGTTGCGGCTTGCTGCTCATGGAGTCTCTCCGGAAATACGGGTCGTCCGCGCCCTGTTGCCCTGCAGGGCCTGCGACTTTCTCGGTGTCTGAAGGATAGCGCCAGCCGTGAAATTGGCAGCTTACAGCGAGGTGGCAGGCCGGGAGGCAGTGGCAGGAAAAGCGGGTGAAAACAGCTTATGCATCAGGCGTCGGACCGGTGCCGGCACTATATCCACTCGCCCCTGCCTTGGCCAGATTTTGCCGGTCCCGCCATAGAGACCACAGGCCCCATAGCGCGCCGGTAATGGCCCCGAAAAGATGGGCATCGGGCATCACCCGGCCATGGATAAGACCGCGCAGGTATTCCGGATCGTAATAGCCGGTCTGCTCCCAGACCTGACGCCCGACCAGGGCCAACAGCACCACACCTGCCAGCACCGGCGCCTGCGGCAAGAGACGGATGACAGCGCAGTACAGCAAGCCGTGCAGCACGCCGGAAAAGCCCACATAAGCCAGCATCTCAGGCTGTTTGAACCAGAGCCCGGCTGAAATCACGAATGGCGCTGTCAGCGTGACCATCCACCAGTCCCGTGCCGGTAGCTCACGCGTAAGCACAAGGGCCAGCATGAAGGTGCCAATGCTGTTGATCAGGGCATGGGAAAAGTTCAGGTGAACAAAATGCGCGGTGAACAGGCGCCAGAGCTCGCCATGGGCAATGGCCTCGCGCTGGTAGCGCAAAAGCTCGGTGGCAGCAGGAATACAGGCAAGAATCAGGAAGAGTGCCACCAGCCCCACGGCTCCCGGTACGGGAGAGGCTGGCAGGCCGGGCTTATTCAGCATCCTGGAGAACGGGAACCGCCTTGGGTCGGCTGAGCTGGGTGGATGACTCACCCCCCGAAAGAACCGGAGAAGTACTGCCGCGCGCTTCGGTGGAGGTGGCACTGATCTTTTCCCGCAGGATGAGGTTGATGCAGGTCTTGAGCTCGTCCAGCTCGGCAATCTTCATGCTGAAGCGCTCGGCACCGGTGAAACGGGATGCAAGATCGCCGCAGTTATCAGCATTGGCTGGTGCTGCCACTGCTGCACCCAGTGCCAGCAGGAGCAGGGAATGGATTGGGCGCATAGTCCCCTCAATATTGTTGTTATGTCTTCCATGGTGGCTGCGGCGCTTTCCATTACTTCTTGCCGTTCAGCCGGTCCCGACATCCATCGGTCGGCGCTTTTTAACATGCGGCCAGTTCGGCCCTCAAGGAAATGGCTCACAAAGACTGTTTTTGTAGAACAGATTCCGACGACCGCCTCATAAGCGGGCAAGAACGGCCAGTCAGTCTGCACCACCTGCCTGTGCTGGACAAAAAGCTGAATCACAGTCAGCTTCTGCCAGCACAAACCAGGACCGGCTCATCATAACCAGAGCAAAACAGGCCGGCCCCCTCCCTTTGGACAAGACACAGGATGCGCAGCCGGATGGCATATCAGGCGGGATGGGCAAAACGGAATCTGGGCATACGTGCCCGCGGCTATGCCATGCAGGGTTACGGCCAGTGGGAACATCGCGCCCGCGGCGAACAAAGCCCGCTCTATGCCCGCGCCCTCTTCCTGGCCGACGGCAAGGGCGGCAATCTCGTGTTCTGTTGCCTGGACCTGGGCTATGTCACCCAGGCCATGCGCGACGGCGCCTGCCAGCGCCTGCAGCAACGCATGGGCAATGCCTTCCGCGCCGACGCCTTCGTGCTCACCTGTACCCACACCCATTCCGGCCCCGGCGGCTGCACCCATGACGTGCTCTACAACGTGGTGACACCGGGCTTCATTCCCGGCCATCTGCAGCGCGTTGTGGAGGCCTGCACAGAGGCCGTGCTGGAGGCCTGGCGCACAGCCGCACCCACCGAGCTCGCCCTTGAGGACATGGCCTTTGCCGATGCGGTGCCGGTGGCCTGGAACCGTTCGCTGCGCGCCTGGAACCGCAATCCGGATGTGCAACATCACCATGAGCGCGAAACCCACCTCGCCCTCAACCGCCATATGCAGGTCCTGGCTCTGCGCCGCGAGGGCAAGCTCGTCTCCCTGCTTTCACTTTTTGGCGTGCATGCCACCTGCGTCGGCAGCGGCCGCCGCAAGCACGATGGCGACAACAAGGGTTATGCCGCTGCGCATGCCGAAAGCAGACTGGCAGCATCCGGCAAGGGCGAAACGGTGGCCATCTTCGCGCAGTCCACCGCCGGCGATGTCTCACCGCACTATCACGGCCCCGGCCAGGAAAAACGCCGGCGCGCCCTGCGTGGTGCCGCCGAATATGAATACGCAAGGCGCAACGGGCAGTATCAGGCGGAGCTGGCTCTCTCCTTGGGTGAGAACAGCAACACGCCGCCCCTGAGCGGAAATATCGACGCGATTTTCACTTATGTGGATTTCACCCGGCAGCATGCCGATGCCCGTTATGCCAATGGCAATGCCGAGGCCTGCACCAGCGAGCCCTGTCATGGCGTGTCGTTTTTTACCGGCACACCAGTGGATGGCCTCGGCATGCCAAAGCCACTGGGCATGATTGCCAGCCGGCTGGCCCAAGGCCTGCGCCTGCGTCGCCTGAGCAGCAAAAATGAAGACCGGCATTACTACACAGCCTTGTATGCCGCCCAGGGCCCGAAAGACATCCTGCTGGAAGCCGGCCGCAAACAAATTCTTGGACAGGAACTTGATACGCTTATGCTGCCCGACTTTGCCGACCCGCTAGTGAAGGAGTTGAAGCGTCAGGCAAAAC
>JAVHYE010000082.1:7326-11873 GCA_031119295.1 Pedobacter sp.
ATGCTGCCCGACTTTGCCGACCCGCTAGTGAAGGAGTTGAAGCGTCAGGCAAAACTCGGCGCCACGAAAAAAAGCGCGCTGGTCCCCACCGTCTTGCCGCTGCAGATTGTGCGTATAGGAACGCTGGCACTCATCTGCTGCCCCGGCGAATTCACCACCACCGCCGGTGCCCGCCTGGTACAGACTGCACAGGAAATACTCGCCGAGCATGGCGTGCAAGACGTGCTGATCTGCACCTACTGCAATGAATACATGGGTTATGTGACGACCTGCGAGGAATATCAGGAGCAGGCTTACGAAGGCGGCCACACCATGTATGGCCAATGGACACTGGCGGCCTTCCAGACACGCTTTGCCGAACTTGCCCGCGAGCTCGGCAAGGAAGAGACAGAGCGCCGGCATGATCGCAGCACCCGCCCTCCTCCTGTCCCGATTGACGAGCTGAAAATACGCAGCGATTTACCACCGCCCGCCTGAAGGCCCGGCCTTATTCGCTCTCGCCCAGAACGGCGGCGCCCATACGCAGCAAGAGTTGCTGGCAGAGCTGCACCTCGCGTGCGGTCAACGCACTCCAGCCTTTTTCGCGGACCTTGAGCACGGCCCGGATTTCATCGCGATTCTCAAGATGCAGGGGGATGGTCAGTGCCAGCTCGGCATCAGTCTTTCCGGACGTCATGCTTATTCCCTAGATAAAAACCACATCAAACCGCAATACCCAGCGTGATGGCTGCCGTATAGCCCGAGCTGCTGTCACCGGCCATTTCCAGCATCTGCCGGCCAGTGCCATCGCTGAAAACATTGTCGGCCGCAAAACTGCTCACCGATGTGTTCTGGCCATGCGCGCTGTACAGGCTGCTGTTGTAAACCTCGCGTGTCACTTCCTGCGGGAAGGCCAGCTGCGTGATCGCCGTAGCTGTCACGGCAAGATTGTCATTGAGATAAATCTGCACATGGATATGTGTGATGCGACCGGGATACCAACCCGGATAAACCGTGGTGAAGGTCACCTGGCCATTGCTGTTGGAAAGCTGGATGCCGCGCAGCCATGTTTTTCCGGCAGCGCTGCCATAACCCGAATAATTGCCGTCCTTGTCGCAATGCCAGATATACACGGCAGCGTTATTGATGGGCACGCAGCTGTTATTCACATCCTGCAAGCTCATGGTCAGCGTCAGCGGCACACCGGTCCTGTCTTCACGGATATCACTGCGCAACGTGCTGGCATTGCTGAGCATGGCGTAAAGCGGATAGGGCCCGTCGGTTTCTGCAGGCACCAGCACACAGCTTCCGGATGCACTGCCTCCGGAAGCTGTGCTGCCCGCCGAGCCAGTGCTTCCGTTTTTTGTCGCAGCTTCACCATCACCACTTTTGCAGCCGGCCAGTCCCAGCAAGCCGGCAGCACCGATCAGGCCCAGCACACGCCGTCGCCCAGGCTGCGAGGGGCTTTCATCATCAATCATGGAAGACATGATTCACCTGCGAGAAATCAGAAAAAAACGGCCTGCGATATTCTGCAGGCCGCGCCAAAACCGGTATCAGGATTTGGGAGGACGACCATCCTGGGGCGGACGCTCAGGATGGAAAACCAGCTCGCATTTGCCCTTGATGGTTTGGCCATCCGGCGTGGTGAGCGTGGCCGCTGCACCCACAGCCTTGCCCTTGCAAGCAGCCAGTGCTTCCGGTGGCGGACCCGGTGGCTGATGTGGCGCAGCGCCACGCGACCCCGCATCTGGCTCCGCGGCCAGCAAGGCGGCTGGTGCCGTCAATGCGGTGGCCAGCAACAAGGCATTAAGCAGATTGGTTTTCATAAGCGCTCTCCGGTGTTGTGTTGAACACGACAGCCGCCAAGCTAGCCCCGGAGATGGGAGAAAGTGTGGAGAGCAATACGCTTGTATTGATACAGAGCAGGCGGCATTTTTCGCACATACTGATAGCCCTGATGACCTGAGCCCGCGCCGCCCCACGTGAAAATATCCATCAGCTACCGCCTTTTTCTTGCTGTCCTGCTGACCTCGCTGCTGGTGGCGGCCGTGGGTCTCGTCATGCTGCGCGGCAGCGTGCAGCACGGCTTTTCGCACTACGTCACACAGATAGAGCTGGACCGTCTGGGCCTGCTGGCCAAGCGCCTGGAAAGCGATTACCGCAGCGCAGGGAAATGGCCGGAGATTGCCGAAGAAAAACGCCGCGGCTGGCTGCGACCTACGTTTGCCAGCCTGCGTCGCGAACCTTTCGCCGACATCAGCGGCATGTTTCCCGCCCCGCCACCGCCGCCCCGCAACCTCATGGACGAAGGCAATCGCCCGCCCATGGGCCCGCGCCCTGAAGGCATGCCGCCAGGACCGCCACCTCCCGACCGCTTCAGCCTGCATGAGCGTGTGGGCTTGCTGGATGCGGAGGGCCATTATCTGGCCGGGCAGCCAGCCAGCCCGGAAGCGCCACGCCGAGCGCTACGCGTGGACGACAAGATCATCGGCTACCTCACCTTGTTGCCCTCGGCCGATCCTTCCGATGCCATTGCCCAGGCCTTTCTCGCCGACCAGAAACGGCAGCTGCTGCAAATTGCCCTTTTCTGTGTGCTGCTGAGTGCACTGGCCGCTGCTGTACTGGCCACCCATTTCCGCCGACCGATACGTGATCTTGTCAAAGCCACCGGCGAACTCATGCGCGGCCGTTTTGAAACCCGTATCGAAATAGAACGCAGCGATGAGCTCGGCACGCTGGCAGAAGCGGTCAACCAGCTGGCCATGATGCTGGAACAACACGAGGCCTCACGCCGGCAATGGGTGGCCGACACCTCGCATGAACTGCGCACACCACTGGCCGTACTCAATGCGCAAATAGAAGCTCTGCTGGACGGCGTACGCCAACCGGGAGAAAGCCAATTCCTAGCCATGCAGCGTCAAGTGGCCGCGCTGGAAAAACTGGTCAGCGAATTACATGAATTGGCGCGTGCCGATGTCGGCCAGCTCACACACAAGATGCTGCCCATTCATCCCTGGGAGGTGGTGCTGGCTGAAGCCGAAAGCTTCCGTGACCGCTTTGTCGCGGCCGGTCTGAACCTGCGCATAGAGCATCCGGAACTTTCTCCGGAAGTAGCCGGCGATGCCGCACGCCTGCAGCAGGTAGTCGGGAATTTGCTGGAAAACAGCCTGCGCTATACCGACGCAGGTGGCGGCGTGCTGATTAGCGCGCGCGTGGAAAAAGGCCGCTGGATTTTGTGTATTGATGACACGGCGCCCGGTGTGCCGGACGATGCCTTGCATCAGCTGGGTACACGCTTTTTCCGGGTGGAACGCTCACGGAGTCGCGCCCTGGGCGGCAGTGGCCTTGGCCTTGCCCTCAGCCAGCGCATAGCTGAAGCCCATGGCGGCAAGCTGCAGTTTTCACATTCACAGCTGGGTGGCCTGCGCGCCACGCTTTCCCTGCCCCTGAAGAGCAACACATGACCAAACGCATTGCCATCGTCGAAGACGAACCGGAGCTGGCCGAGCTGATGCGCGATTATCTGCAGCAGGCCGGCTATCGCACCCGCATTTTTGACAACGGCGCCACCGCGCTGGCGGCCTTCCGTCAGGACCGCCCCGACTTCATCGTGCTCGATCTCATGCTGCCCGGCATGGATGGCGTGATGCTGTGTCGCGAACTGCGAGCTTTTTCCGATGTGCCCGTGATGATGGTGACGGCACGTGTGGAAGAGGTGGACCGACTGATAGGCTTGGAAACCGGCGCCGACGACTATCTCTGCAAGCCCTTCAGCCCGCGTGAACTGGTGGCACGCGTGAAAGCCATTTTGCGCCGGCCACGCCAGCCCGAACTGGAAGGCGCCGAATTCCGTATCGACAAGCAAGGCCGGCGCGTGGAAGTACGCGGGCTGGCCATCGATCTCACGCCAACGGAGTTCCTGCTGCTCTCCACCCTGATCGAACACCCGGGGCAGATTTTCTCACGCGCCAAGCTGCTGGATATTGCCTGCCCGGATGATCTCGATGTCACCGACCGCGCCGTGGACAGCCATATCAAGAACCTGCGCAAGAAACTCGCCGAGTTCTTTCCCGAGGCTGACCTGATCCAGTCCGTGTACGGCGTTGGGTATCGGTTCGAGTTGCCTTGAGGGTTTGCTGAGCTCTTTTTGATGATCCTGTGTACGGGGACTGGGCTTTGCTTTTGGGTTGCCCGGGAGTGCGGGATTTGGACTCCGTCGGGGATTCGGTGAGGTGCTCCGGACGATGTTGCGCCCGTTGCCTGTTTCGCACAGGCGGTGCGCCCTGCCGGCGGGGCCTCACTTTCTTTTGCTTCGCCAAAAGAAAGTAAGCAAAGAAAATGCGACTCCTGCGGAGAGCCCTGCAATGGGCTCTGTTAATTGCTTTAGCTCAGGGCATCCGGGTGGTGCTCGCGCTTTCGCGACTCGCGATTACCTCTCGTGCCTTTTTCTTTGTCGGGGACGTAGGTGAAGAAAGTCATCTACGAGAACTCAAGCTGCTGATGCAACTACCCTCATGTATTCCGCTGACAGGTCGGTGGTGAAAGCTATCCAGCCCCCTTTACTC
>JAVHYE010000082.1:11883-16197 GCA_031119295.1 Pedobacter sp.
TCCTTCGTCACAACGACATAACAAACCAAGAAATGAAAAAGGCCCCTTACGGAGCCTTTTTCAAAACGCGGAGTCGGAACTCTGCATTTGAGCGAGGATTTATGCGTTCAGCCAAGGCGGATGATTTGGGAGCAGCGGAGCGTACTTACAGTACGTGAGCAGCGCAGCAAGTCATCCAACGCAGGATCAACGCATAAAGACCGCTCAAATTACATCATGCCGCCCATGCCACCCATACCACCCATATCCGGCATGGCAGGCGCAGCCTTGTCTTCCGGAGCGTCGGTGATCATGGCTTCGGTGGTCAGCATCAGACCGGCAACAGAAGCAGCGTTCTGCAGCGCGGTGAAGGTCACCTTGGCCGGATCGAGGATGCCGAGGGCAATCATGTCGCCGTATTCGCCATTGGCAGCGTTGTAGCCGTAGTTGCCCTTGCCGTTCTTCACTTCGTTCACCACGACGGAAGCTTCAGCACCGGCGTTGGTCACGATCTGGCGCAGAGGGGCTTCCATGGCGCGACGCAGGATGTTGATACCGGCCACCTGGTCGGCATTGTCACCCTTCACAGCATCGAGAGCGGAGATGGCGCGCACCAGCGCAGTACCACCACCAGCCACCACACCGGCTTCAACGGCCGCACGGGTTGCGTGCAGGGCGTCGTCCACGCGGTCTTTCTTTTCTTTCATTTCGACTTCGGTAGCGGCACCGATCTTGATCACGGCAACGCCGCCAGCGAGCTTGGCAACACGCTCCTGCAGCTTTTCCTTGTCGTAGTCAGAGGTGGCTTCTTCGATCTGTGTACGGATCTGGGAAACACGGGCATCGATGTCGGCCTTGTTGCCGGCGCCGTCGATAACGGTGGTGTTTTCCTTGGAGACGATGATCTTCTTGGCAGTGCCGAGGTCGTTCAGCGTGGCCTGTTCCAGGGAAAGACCGATTTCTTCGGAGATCACGGTAGCGCCAGTGAGGACAGCGATGTCCTGCAGCATGGCCTTGCGACGGTCACCGAAACCGGGAGCCTTCACGGCGCACAGCTTCACGATGCCACGCATGCTGTTCACCACGAGGGTGGCCAGCGCTTCGCCTTCAACATCTTCAGCAATCAGCAGCAGGGGCTTGCCGGACTTGGCCACGCCTTCCAGCACCGGGATCAGTTCGCGGATATTGGAAATCTTCTTGTCAACGAGCAGCACGAAGGGAGCGTCGAGCTCGGCCGTCATGGAGTCCTGCTTGTTGATGAAATAGGGGCTGATATAGCCGCGGTCGAACTGCATGCCTTCCACGACATCCAGTGTGTCGTCGAAGCCGGAGCCTTCTTCCACAGTGATCACGCCTTCCTTGCCCACTTTTTCCATGGCCTGGGCAATCAGATCACCGATGCGGGTGTCGGAGTTGGCGGAAATGGAGCCCACCTGGGCGATTTCCTTGGTGTTCTTGCAAGGCACGGCAACAGACTTGATGGCGTCAACAGCGGCATTGGTGGCCTTGTCGATACCGCGCTTCAGGTCCATGGGGTTCATGCCGGCAGCGACGGCCTTGAGGCCTTCGTTGAGGATGGACTGGGCCAGCACGGTAGCGGTCGTGGTGCCGTCACCGGCCACATCGGCGGTCTTGGAGGCCACTTCTTTCACGAGCTGGGCGCCCATGTTTTCGAACTTGTCTTTGAGTTCGATTTCCTTGGCAACGGTCACGCCGTCCTTGGTGATCAGCGGAGCGCCGAAGGACTTGTCGATGACGACGTTACGGCCCTTGGGACCCAAGGTGACTTTCACGGCATCAGCCAGGATGTTTACACCGGCAATCATGCGGGCACGGGCGGTATCACCAAATTTTACGTCTTTAGCAGCCATTTTCTTGACCTCTCAAATACTGTGAATGCGTTTTGCTGAATCAGTGCGAAAAGGAATTACTTTTCGATCACCGCAAAAATTTCGCTTTCTTTCATGATCAGCAGCTCTTCGCCGTCCACCTTCACAGTGGAGCCGGAGTACTGGCCGAACAGCACCTTGTCGCCCACCTTCACATCCAGGGGACGCACTTCGCCGCTCTCGGTGATCACGCCTTTACCGGCAGCAACCACTTCACCCTGGGAGGGCTTTTCAGCAGCAGAGCCGGGCAGCAGGATGCCACCGGCAGTCTTGGTTTCTTCTTCAACGCGGCGGATGACAACGCGGTCATGCAGGGGACGAAGTTTCATGGGGGTCTCCTTCTAGAGCTCTCAAAGGTCGGCCGTGGGGCCAGTCAAAATGCAGGGCGCCGTTTTAGCACTCAAAAGCCCCGAGTGCCAGTCTGCGGACGCAGCCCGCCCGCTGTGGCAGCGGGTCAGGGCCATATCCCCGGGGGCCAGAAAAGCAGAAGGCCACCGGGAGGTGGCCTCTAGATGGGGTGGTACCCGGCGCTCTTCAAGGGCAAAGAGGGGAGAAAAACAGAAGGAATTTCAGAGACAAGGCTCAGTCACGGCGGGAACCGGGGCCGATCTCCCTTTCTCCCGGTTGGGCGGTCGTATCGGCCAAACGGGGAGCATCCTCGATAATTTCCCGCCCCTCGCCTTCGAATACATCTCCAGAGGCTTGTGAGCCTTGTGGCGTTTGCCAGCCACCCTGCGACGTCCACTGGAAAGCCGCACCGCCATTCATGCGCACCAGTTGCTCCTCGGCCTGACGGCGGAAACGATTCAGCACACGACGACGCACCGGCGGCAGCAAGACCACCAGCGCCAGCACATCGCTGATGAAGCCCGGGAAAATCAGCAGGGCACCGGCCACATACCAGGCAATACCACCCACCAGCTCTTCTGCCGGCATTTCCTGACGTTGCATGGCAGCCATGGCTTTACGGAAGAAAGCCTGGCCACGCAGGCGTATCAGCATGGAGCCCAGCACCGCACCACCCAGAAGACCGGCCAGCACCCACCAGCCGCCGAAGGCTTTGGCGAGCTTGATGCCGAGAATGACTTCGGCCGGAGGCAATAAGAGAAACAGCAGTCCCATGGGAATCCTCAGGGCTCAGTGGGCAGGAGCGTCGCCACGGCCAGCACGCGCCATGGCAACCAGGGTTTCGCGTGCCGCCAACGGTGTCGTGACAGGCGTTGTAAAGGTAATGCGCGCATGACGCTTGCCTATACGCAGATGCAGGCCTTCGGCATCAATACCGGTCATGACCGGTGCCACGCCCTCGGGCACGGCAAAACCGTATTGCGCGCAGTAATGCAGAATCGCGTCGGCATGGTCTTCATTCATATGATTCACCATGCCCAGCTCACGCTCGGTGGGGAAGGGATTGGCCAGCAGCACGGCCTCAGGCGCCAGCCAGTTGATATTGCCGAAGCCGCCGATAAAGCGGCAGCGTTTGGTTTTCAGCACATAGAAACTGAAGTCATGCGTCTTGTGATAATCGCGCGACTCGGGGAAATAGCTGGAATAACGTGCAGACACCGCCTCCACTTCTTCTGCCTGTACGGGCACACAGTCGCCCACCAGCGTGAGGCGCGCCTCGGCCTGCACATCATCACCACCCGCCACCACAATAAGCGAACAGCGCGCATCGGCTTTCACGTTTTTGGTGTGCTGGGCGATATCGGAAATCAGGAAGACGGGCTCACCTGCTGCACTCAGGCAATAAGGCACCACGGAGCCGAAGGGGTAGCCCTCTATTTCCTTGGAGACAGTGGAAAGCACGCCCTGGTTCACACTGAGCAGTAGTTCACGGGCCGCTACGCCGGCTTCCGGTTTCATAGCATCATCCTTTATATGTAGTGCGGCCCAGTAGCAGGCCTTTATGCGAAGGGACATAGACGTGGGCGACGATAGCAAAAAGCCGGCAGGCGCCAGAAGGGCAAGAATCTTCATTCTTGTTGCCGGACTGTGCAGCCTGGCACTCACCACGGCCCTGCTACTCATCCCTGGCTGGAGAGACAGTGCTCAACCCTATGCCCCCGCCATGCTCGGCGGGCTGGCTGCCGTCTTCCTGCTGGCGGCATGGCGTGCCCCTGACCGTTGGATAATGCGACTGGAAATGTGGCTTACCGGCTGGCCGTGAAAGCGTCTGATCACTGTCACGAAGACGCGCTCACCCTTTCAACGCCCGCGCATGATGCGCCAAATGATCGGCAACAAAGCTGGCAATGAAGTAATAACCGTGGTCATAGCCTGCATGCCGACGCAATGTCAGCGCCTGCCCCGCCGCTGCACAGGCAGCCTCGAATTTTTCCGGATAAAGCTGATTGGGCAGGAATTTGTCGGCCAGACCCTGATCAACCAGAATGCCCGCCGGAAAAGGATTTTTCGCTGCCGACATCAAGGCGCTGGCATCGTG
>JAVHYE010000083.1 GCA_031119295.1 Pedobacter sp.
TGATCCAGACGCTGGATATGGGCAATAAGCTCTGCAGCACCCTGCACCTGGCCGCTACCGCCCTGTAGCAGATCTGCAATGCTGTTGTTGATCAGGGCGTGGCTGTCACGCAATACCTGGATGTGCTCACGCTTGGCAGCGCCGAGCTGGTTGCGCAAATCCTTGAACAGATGCTCCATGGGCGCCGCAATTTCTGCCACGGCAGAAATACCGGCCATTCCGGCCGAGCCCTTGAGGGTATGCAGCGAACGCAGCACACCATCACTGATGGCCGTGGACGAGCGAGCCGGATCGACCAGCGCCAGATAATTGGCAATTTCCTGAAGATGGGTTTCAGCCTCGCTGATGAAAATCTCCAGCAGTACCGCATCCACCTCAGGAGCAGCCGGCTCCTCTACAATCTCGGATTCAGCGACAGCTTCGGGCTCGGGCTCGGGCTCGGAAACAGCAAGCTCAGCAGCCACTTCCGGTACAGCGTTTGCCGGGGCCAGACTGGCTGCCAGAGCATCAAAATCATCCGCACTACCCGCCTCAGCTTCAGCAGGAGAATGTGCCTGTTCGGCTGCACGAGCCACATCCACCGTGCTCAGTGTCTCACCGCGGGAAATCGCTTCAGCAGCAGCCATCAGCGCACTGGTGTTGTAGCGCGGCGCCTGGCGTGCAAAAAAGTCCTCGACCAGATCAGGAATGATGGCCAGGCCTTCGGAAATCAGGTTCACCATGACCTGGTCCGGCCCGAGAATCTTGTCGCGGACCTTGTTCAGCATATTCTCGTAGGACCAGGCCAGCTCGCCCACGACCTTGGCACCCACCATGCGCCCCGAACCCTTCAGGGTATGGAAGCCGCGACGGAATTCCAGCAACGCTTCGGTGTCTTCGAAATTGGCAGCCCAGCGCGGGAAATATTCGCCGATGTTCTGCAGCACTTCTTCGGCTTCTTCCACGAAGATTTCGCGGATTTCCTCGTCAAAATCATGATCGTCTTCCGGCATGCTGGTGAGCACAGGAAGCAAGGGTTTTTTCGGAGGAGTCACTTCGGCCAGCACAGGTACAGCTTCTGCCACCGGCAGCGGCTCTTCCTGGGGTAGCTCTTCCTCTTTCGCCTCCAGCGCAGGCTCATCCAGCTTCACTGTGCTTTCATCAACGAAAAAACTTTCATCTCCTTCAACAGCAGGCAGGACCTCAGTCACTGCCTCGCCGGAGACATGTTCAAGATCTTCCAGCGTGAATTCTTCCAGTGCCTCATCGGCAGCTGCAACAGGCTCGGCCACTGCATCGAAAGCCAACTCCTGCAACGAGACTTCACCCAGCCCTTCCGTTTCCTTGGCCAGCCACTCATCCGCAGAAACTTCAGCGGCAATTTCTTCCGCTACGTCGGCACTTTTGCCGGCAGGAAGAAAATCATCTTCGACCAGGAACTCAGCAGGGACTTCCCGCATCAGGGTATCGTCGGCAGCCCCTATCAAGACCTCGTCTTCACGGGTCTCGACATGCACTTCTTCTGCGCTGGGCTCCAGCGTACCGGCAATTTCGGCCTCAAAGGCGGCAGCATCATCTGCCGTCCAGGCATTCTCGTCTTGTGGCTCTTCTTCCTGAGCCGGCTCTTCAGGCTGCGCTGCCGCAAAACCCAGCTTGCCAAGGCCGCGCTCGGCAATATCGAGAATGCTGTCACCACCATGCGTGTCGTTGGCAATGCGCTCGAGGTAATACTCGACCGACGTGATGACATCGGCCAGCGTGTCCATTTCCTGCCAATCCGGGCGGTGCTGGCCGGCGAGCAGACGCTCTGACACATAGCGCGAGGCGCCCGCCAGGATTTCCGCCGGACGCTTGAGCGTGAGAATGGAAAGGCTGCCACGCACGGTATCGATAAGCTCGGGGATGCTTTCCAGATGCGTGGGATTCCACTGCGAGGCAATGTATTCGATGACCGCATCCTTGGCCTTTTCCAGTGCGCCACGCGACTCGCGCAGCACAGCAGACTGGGCATCGGAAAGCTGGTCTTGCGCCGAGAATTCAGCGCCAGGATTGGCGCCCGGCTGGCCTATGGGCTTCTCTGCCACCATCCCCATGAGGGTGGCTTCGACATAAAGCAGCGCACCGGCAATATCCAGCAGGCGGCCGTCTTCCGGCAGACCACCCGAAGCAGTCATGCTGTCTATGGTTTCAATCTGTTCCTGCAGGATGCGTCGCGGCTGCCCCAGACCCAGCACAGCAACAGTATCTGCCACCTGCTTGAGCGTGGGCACCTGCGCGGACAGTTCAGCAATATTCTTTTCGCCATCGCTCTTGCGCACAAAAAGATCCAGCGCATCCTTCACGCGTGCCAGTTCTTCACAAAGCGCATCCACCACCGACTTCATGGCTTCGCGATCCGGCCCACTCATGCGGGCACGCTCTTCGCTCACGAGAGCATCACCAGGCAGGGCATCATCAAGACGATAAAGATCTTTCACGCTGCGCAGACGCGCGGTATTGCCCGGACTCTTGGCAACGTAATACAGAAGATTCTTGAGCAGCTCGGTGGGCGCGCGCTGAGCCCCCTCCTCACCGGCCGAGCGCAGCTGGCGATCAATATGGCCCAGCAGCATTTTCACCGAAGTGCCGGTCTCTATGCTTTTTTCCTGCAGGCCCTCAACAAGTGCTGCGCCCACCAGCCAGAGCTCGCGCACGGGCGATGCACCGGCCAGTTTTTCAAGACGAGCAAATACCTGCGCCATCTGTGTCAGGTTTTCCGGGACCTTGTCATTGCGTATGACACCCAGCAAAGCCAACTGATAGGCCTGACGGATTTTCTTCAACAGCACAGCATCGGTTACTGCCGGAGCAATCTGTATGGGGGCACGTTCGCCAGCAGTGAGATCGGGAGAGAACAGGGCGGTTTCAGACAGCAGGGACTCGCCACGCACGGCACGCAAATCATTGAGCAGGGGCAGCAGCACAACGGGAAGATCGCGACGCGAGGCTTTGACACGATCCAGATAGGGCGGCAGTTGCAGAATGGCGCGCATCAGCACTTCCTGGCCATCACCAACACGAGCCACCTGACCATTGATCAAGGCCAGGCAAAGCTTCTCCATTTCTTCGGCCAGCAAAGCAGCGCCGTAAAACTCCACCATTTGCAGAGTGCCGAATACCTGATGCAGATAGGCCAGACAGAAACGCATTTGTGCGCTGTCTTCGGGATTTTCCACGAACGCTTCCAGCGCCTGTCGCGACTGCTTCAGCGTTTCTTCTATTTCACCCTTGACCCAATCCAGAGCCAAAAAGCTGTGATTCTCACCCATCTTAAATGCCCTCAGGGGCCCATATCATTGTTGTCGACGCCTTCATGGCGACCATGGCAGAACCCTGCCAGAAAATTCACTCTTACTGCTGCAGCGCATGAGCGCTGCCCAACCTCGTTACTAAATCTTGCGCCGGAAAGCCAAGGTATCCGGATAATCAATGCGGATCAGCTGCGGATGCGCCCAGTCCACCGCCTCACCCACTCCCAGCACCATGATGCCGCCAGGCGCAAGACGCGTGGCAAGATTGGCCAGGATGTCGCGCTTGCGAAAGCGGCGGAAATAAATCAGCACGTTCTGGCAAAAAATCACATCCATGCCGGAGAGCGGCACCTTGTCCAGCTCCATGATATTGAGCTGCACAAAGGCAATACGCTTCTTCAGCGCATCCGTCACCTGCCACTCCTTTTTTCCGATCACAGACTGAAAATATTTTTCCTTCCACGCCGTCGGCACATTGTGCAGACGGCGCTCGCCGTAAATACCGGTACGCGCACGTGCCAGCGTCGGCAAACTGATATCGGATGCGGTCACGCCGAAATAAATCTTTTCACGCTTGAGCTCAGCCAGCTGTGCATCCGTCTGCATAGCCAGGGAATACGGCTCTTCACCCGTTGAACAACCCACACTCCACAAATTCAGCGATTTGCGCTGCGGCTCTTTCACCAGCAGTTCGGCAATATGGGTGCGCACCAGCGCAAAGGAGCTGGCATGCCGGAAGAAGGAGGTTTCCTGCACCGTCAGACGATCAACCAGCACAGCCCATTCGCGCTCGGCAACGGGCCCTGCCATGAGTTGTTCGTAATAGGTTTCATAGTCGCTGACACCAATCTCGCGCATGCGTATGGCGAGATTGGTTTCAAGGAAGGAACGGCGCGCAGCCCCGACCGTCATTCCCGTACGGGCCTCGATCAGGGTCTGCCACAACTCGAATTGTTCATCCGAGATGGGCGCAAGTGACTTGATGCCCCAGCGATCAGTAGTGGCCACATCGGCGGTCCTGTACATGCTCGCCTCTTGGCGACGGCCTTATCAGGCGTGCTCGGGCAGCTTGAAGCCGGCCACCGACTGACGCAGCTCGTTCGCCATTTCGGCGAGATTACCAATCGAGCGCGCCGTTGCGATGGTACCGGCGGTAGTCTGCGAGGTGATTTCCTGAATCACGTTCATGGTGTTGGAGATATGACCAGCCGATGCTGCCTGCTGACGTGCTGCATTCGAGATGTTCTGAATGAGGTCAGCGAGGTTTCTCGACACAGTTTCAATTTCTTCCAGCGCCACACCGGCGTCCTGGGCAAGACGGGCACCACGTACCACTTCGGCCGTCGTTTGCTCCATGGAGATAACGGCTTCGTTGGTGTCAGTTTGAATCGTCTTAACGAGCTGTTCGATCTGCTTGGTTGCCGCAGCAGAACGTTCAGCGAGACGCTGCACTTCGTCGGCCACCACGGCGAAGCCGCGACCTGCCTCACCGGCCATGGAGGCCTGGATGGCGGCGTTAAGAGCAAGGATGTTGGTCTGGTCGGCAATGTCGTTAATCAGAGACACGATGTCACCGATTTCCTGTGACGATTCACCGAGACGTTTAATACGCTTCGAGGTTTCCTGAATCTGCTCACGGATCGTATCCATACCGGAGATGGTGTTTTGCACCACTTCTGCGCCCTTGTGGGCGATGGCCACAGAGCGCTCGGCCACTGCGGCGGATTCGGCAGCGTTGGCAGACACCTGGTCAATGGAGACCGCCATTTCGTTCACGGCAGCAGAAGCGCCCGCAATTTCCTGGGCCTGATGCTCGGAAGCTTCGGCCAGATGCATGGCGGTGGACTGCGTTTCCTGGGCAGCGGCAGACACCTGCACCGCTGTCTGGTTAATCGTGGTTACGAGGCCGCGCAGCTGGTCAATGGAGTAGTTGATGGAGTCAGCGATGGCGCCCGTGAAATCTTCGGTCACCGTTGCCTGTACGGTGAGGTCACCGTCAGCGAGGTCACCCAGTTCGTCAAGCAGACGCAGAATCGCGTCCTGGTTACGGCGGTTTTCCGATTCGATCTGTTCGGCACGCTCCATTTCCGCATGACGACCGATTTCCGAAGTAATACGGTCCTGGTTGGCACGTATGGAAATGAGTTTGATACCGCAGGCGATTGCAACGATCAGCGCCAGAATACCTACCAGCGTAAAGAAGGTGGTGTCGGCGCCTTCGGCAACATGTATGGAAAGCTGGGTAGTCGCCTGCAGCAGACCCTGTGAATCACCGAAGATCTTGTCAGCCGCTTCACGTACCTGGAAAAGCTCAGGAGAGGTTTCCAGGATGGCATTGGCTGACTGCTTTACGGATTTGTCGAAGCTGTCTGCAATGGCAGAAAGTGCATCCTGGGCTTCCGGATCAGTTACTTGCTGCACGCCAAGCGCAGCATCGCCATCCAGCATACCTTTCAACACACGCTCGAACTGCGAAGCATCACGACCGAAAGCATCAGCCGAGGTCACGGCATCGGCACCACCCTGCAGCACCTTGTTCACGGAGCGCAGGATACGTTCAGCCAGCACGGACTGCTGCTTGGCAACAGCGATCTGACCTGGCGATGCCTTGGTACGCAGCATGCCCTCGATCACGATATCGTATTCGGCCTGCAGGTCAGGCACGGTTTCGGTCAGAGTCTGAGCCAGCTCATGCAGATCGGTCACGGACTTCTTGCCGTCCAGCACGATCTTGGTATTGGCAGCCACCGGCTCCCAGATTTTCTTTACCGCAGCAACTTCCGACTCGTTTTCACCACGCGATGAGCGCAGGGCAGCCCAGTCAGTCTGGAACTCATCATGCGCCTTCTGCAATTGCGCAAAGGCCTCTTCATTACCAGCAGCCGCTTCCGAAGCGTTTTTCGCGATGTCCTGAGACAGTACGCGCAACTCGGAAGCGTTCTTGATCATGGTCGTGGCGTTGTAGCTCTTCACGCCCACCACCAGGAAGGCGAGCACCACCACCGCCAGCGCCGCACTCAGACCCAAGAACCAGGGCTTGGTATCGACTTCCGTATTGGACGAAGCACTGAAGAGCGCCGCCCAGGACTCCTTCTGGAACAGAGAGCGGAAGCTCTCCTTGGAGAACACGCGCTTCCATTCAATGTTCGCGAACTTGTCACGAGCTGCCTGCAGATTCGGATTCATACCATCAGCCCTCGACGGCCCCCTGTTGTAATTTTTCGATTAACACGCCGACAAAGCCGGCCCTAATATTCCTGCCGCTCAAGAATTAGCGGCCTGCAAAAACTGTGGATCTTCAACCAGGCGACTCAGGCTGAAAATTGCCCATTGCCGCTCATCACGCCGGAATGCACCCTGCACAAACGGCGCCAGTTCATCAGGCACGGTAGAAGCCTGCGAGGAATAGTCCTGTACCGGAAAATGCTGCATGCCCAATACATCATCCACCACCAAGCCACTAAAGATATCGCCCTGGTCAATGACAATGAGGCGGCGGCGGTGCTCCTGCAGACGCGAAGAACGATTGAAATAACCCAGCAAATCCATGATGGGCAGCAGGCGCCCGCGCACATTGGCTATGCCCTTCATCCAGGGCTTGACCCCCGGCACATGCGTGTAGCGCGGCACGGCCAGCACTTCCGCCACCTCGCCCATGGCCGCCAGATAGTGATGACCATCCAGCGTGAAACCTATGCCGCTCCAGTACTCCACCGCCTGGCCATCAGCCGGCAGACCGAGCGTGCGCTGCTTGGAGCGCTCGGCTATTTCCAGAAGTTTGATGAAGCCCTTTGCAGCCATGGCAATGCCTGATTCGTGGTGATTACTTGCCCGGAACCAGGCTGGCTATGGTTTGCAGCAAAAGCGTCTCGTCCACCGGCTTGGTCAGGTAGTCGCGCGCGCCCTGGCGCTTGCCCCAGACGCGGTCGGTTTCCTGATCCTTGGTGGTGACGATGACAATAGGAATATGCGCCGTGTCATCACCCTTGGTGAGCTGACGGGTCGCCTGAAAGCCGTTAAGGCCCGGCATCACCACATCCATGAGCACGATATCGGGCTGCTCGGCCCGCGCTATGGCAACGCCATCGGCACCATTCGTGGCTTCCAGCACCTGATGCCCGTGCTTCTCCAGGATTTCGCGAAAGCGATAGGTTTCCGTTGGTGAATCATCAACGACAAGAATGCGTGCCATGAGTCATTTCCCCGCTAAATCTTTAATCAGGCCTTGAGCTGTACATGCTGGCGAATGGCCCCCAATAGCTCTTCCTTGCTGAAAGGCTTGGTGAGGTATTCGTCAGAGCCCACGATGCGACCTTTGGCCTTGTCAAAAAGGCCGTCCTTGGAAGACAGCATGATCACCGGCGTGGATTTGAAGGCCGAGTTGTTCTTGATCAGCGCACAGGTCTGATAGCCATCCAGTCGCGGCATCATGATGTCGACAAAGATGATATTGGGATTGGTGTCGGCAATCTTGGCGAGAGCGTCAAAACCGTCGGTTGCGGTGATGACCGTACAGCCGGCCTTCTGCAGCAGGGTTTCTGCCGTGCGGCGGATGGTCTTGGAGTCGTCGATCACCATGACCTTCAGACCGTCGAAATTCTCTTCTGACATTGGAGCAGCCTTCTTTACTGGGGAGGCCTTTTTATGAGCCTGCTTCGGGCATGAAAAAACCAGACAGCGCTATCGCCCGGCCTACAAGGCCCCGAGCGACAGGTCCGCATCGTTTTAACATAGTTTTACAGGACCTGCTATATGAGCCCAAATGAAAAGCCCTTGCCGCGAATCAAGTCGCGACAAGGGCTTAGCGTATTTTTCTGACGAGCTACTACAAGTTGAGGCATGAGCGGCGGGTCATGCCCTGTACAGCTTCAGATGGCATAGTCCTCGGCTGCGGCGGCCTCTTTTGGCGCCAGAAAAACCTTGGCCTGACGGGGGCGGAACCAGACTGGTTCGCCCACATCCACCGCTTCTTCCAGATAGCGCTCGCGGGACAATTCCACCTCTACCTGCTCCTGGCCATGACGCAGGACCAGGCGCACCAGACCACCCAGACGCCGCACCTCCAGCACTTCACCCTGCAGCGCCTCGCCCAGCGCCTCACGCGAGACCTCGATGTCATGCGGACGCACATAGGCCACTGCCTTGGAGCCTTCGGCACCGGCATGATCCCCTGCCGGCAGCTTGAGACCGCCGAGATCGGCAAAGCCGCCATCAACGCGACCATGGAAAAGATTCACATTGCCGAGGAAGCCATAAACGAAGGGACTGGCCGGAGACTGGTAGACCTCGTCCGGCGTACCCACTTGCTCGATACGACCCTTGTTCAGCACCACAATGCGGTCGGCAACCTCCAGCGCCTCTTCCTGGTCATGCGTCACGAAGACCGAGGTGACATGGATTTCATCATGCAGCTGACGCAGCCAGCGGCGCAGGTCCTTGCGCACCTTGGCATCAAGCGCACCAAAAGGCTCATCCAGCAGCAGGAGCTTGGGCTCCACAGCCAGAGCACGGGCCAGGGCAATACGCTGACGCTGGCCGCCGGAAAGCTGGCTGGGATAACGATCAGCCAGCCAGTCCAGTTGCACCAGCTCCAGCAAAGTCTTCACCTTTTTGCGGATTTCCGCCTCAGAGGGACGCTCCTTGCGCGGACGCACCCGCAGGCCGAAGGCCACGTTTTCAAACACCGTCATATGCCGGAACAGCGCGTAGTGCTGGAACACGAAACCGACCTGACGCTCACGCACATGCTGCTGCGTCGTGTCCTCGCCATGGAAAAGGATGCTGCCGCTGTCGGCCGTTTCCAGACCGGCAATGATGCGCAGCAGCGTGGTTTTGCCGCAACCGGACGGGCCCAGCAAGGCCACCAGCTCGCCCGTCTCCACATTGAGATTAACATTGTCCACCGCCACGAAATTGCCGAAGCGCTTGTTGATGTTGCGGATATCAATACTCATTTCTTTCGTCCTCAGCCGTACACGGGGCCGGTTTCTTCATAACCACTGCGCAGCGCCTGTATTTCTTTGGCCAGCTGCCACTCGGCAATGCTCTTGATGACCAGCGTGACCAGCGCCAGGAATGCCAGCAGCGATGCCACGGCAAACGCCGCCACGAAGTTGTATTCGTTGTAGAGAATTTCCACTTGTAAGGGCATGGTGTTGGTAAGGCCACGGATATGACCGGACACCACCGAAACCGCGCCGAACTCACCCATGGCACGCGCATTACAGAGAATCACGCCATAGAGGATGCCCCACTTGATATTGGGCAGGGTGACACGCCAGAAAGTCTTGAAGCCTGAAGCCCCCAATGTGATGGCAGCCTCTTCTTCTTCCGTACCCTGGGCTTGCATGAGCGGAATCAATTCACGCGCCACAAAGGGGAAGGTCACGAAAAGCGTAGCCAGCACAATGCCGGGCACCGCAAAAAGGATCTTGATGTCGTGCTCATAAAGCCATTCACCAAAGAGCCCCTGTGCACCGAACATCAGTACATAAATCAGACCGGCAATCACAGGCGAGACAGCAAAAGGCAGATCGATCAAGGTGACCAGCAATTGCTTGCCGCGGAATTCGAACTTGGCAATCGCCCAGGCTGCCGCCACACCAAAAACCAGATTCAGAGGCACGGAAATGCCGGCGGCAATCAGTGTCAGCTTGATGGCCGAAATGGCATCCGGGTCTTTGAGCGCCGCGAAGTAAGCCTCACTGCCTTTGCGAAAAGCCTCGGCAAAAACAGCCGCCAGAGGCGCCAGCAGGAATACCGCCAGGAAAAGCAGGGCACCGCCAATCAACAGGACACGAATCCACCAGGGCTCTGTGGTAGCGCGGCTGCGACGAGTATTGGAAACAGCAGACATCTATTCTTTCTCCGTCTCAGGCAGTGCGGCCATGGCGACGCTGCGTCCAGGCCTGCAGGCCATTGATGGTCAGCAGCAGCACGAAGGAAATGAGCATCATCACAAGCGCAATGGCCGTAGCACCGGCATAGTCGTATTGCTCCAGCTTGGTAATGATGAGCAGCGGCGTGATTTCAGAAACCATGGGCATATTGCCGGCAATGAAAATCACCGAGCCGTATTCACCGACAGCGCGTGCAAAGGCGAGCGCAAAACCCGTGATGAGTGCAGGCAATACCGCCGGAAAAATCACCTTGAGGAAAGTCTGCCAGCGACTGGCACCGAGACTGGCAGCCGCCTCCTCCACTTCCTGCTCAAGATCCTGCAAAACCGGCTGCAGCGTACGAACAACAAAAGGCAGGCCGATAAAGGTGAGGGCAACCACGACACCGAGCGGCGTAAACGCGACCTTGATGCCCAAGGGCTCCAGATGTTTGCCTATCCAGCCATTGGGGGCATAGATCGTGGTCAGCGCAATACCGGCCACCGCCGTCGGCAGGGCGAAGGGCAGATCCACCAGGGCATCAATAAGACGCTTGCCCGGAAAGGTGTAACGCACCAGCACCCAGGCAACAAGAAAGCCGAAAAAGGCATTGATCACAGCACCAATAAAGGCCGCACCAAAGCTCAAACGATACGAGGCCAGTACGCGTGGGGCAGTGACGGTGAGCCAGAAGTCATCCCAGGTCAGCGTGGCCGTTTTCCAGAACAGGCCGGAAAGCGGGATGAGCACCAGCAGGCTGAGATAAAAGATCGAGAAGCCCAGCGTCAGACCGAAGCCTGGAAGCACGCTGGGTTTGCGCCAAGATGACAAGGTCATAAACAGGAAAACCCCGGAAAGCCAGTCAGGCCGTAATCAAGGCCGGCACTTTACCGGCAGAAAAATGACAGCAGAAATACCAATTCCTTAGGACCAACTGCGTTTTGGTTATAACGATCCGTCTTGAAACCTAGGACGCGAAGCGGATGCCTTCCGCCTTGGCATTGCGCTTGCGCGGCGCCTCGCTGGTGAAGCGGTAACCACTACCACGCACCGCCTCGATCAGATGACCGTAACCGTAGCGAGCCAGCTGGTTGCGCAGGCGGTAGACATGCACATCCACCGTACGCTCCTCGACAAAGCCCTGATCTGCCCACACGGTTTCCAGCAACTGGGCACGCGTATAAACACGGCCAGGATGCCCCATGAGGAAATACAGCAGGCGGAAAGCCAGCGGCGTGAGATTGAGATGCAGATGACCGACAAATGCCTGCTGCTGCGCCGGATCCAGCCGCAAGCCCTCACGCTCCAGCGGCAATTGCTCGGCCAGCCCCGGCTTGAGCACCGCCTTCAAACGCAGCAACAACTCGCGCGGCTCGGCCGACACACGCTGCACCGCCGGCGCAATCACCAGACCCGGCACCTCATCCAGCACCAGCACGGGCAGGCGACGTGAATCCGGCAAATGCCGGCGCAAGGGCGAGGCCAGCACGGCCGCGTGCTGACGGCTGCCCGTAAGCAGCACGTCAGGCTCCACGGCCGGCTCCTGCTGATGCAGCACCTGCAGGGCCTCGTCGCTATCAGCCGCCGGGATCACGATATAAGCGCCCTGCTGCTCCAGCACATGGGCCAGGAAGCGGCGTGCCAGCTCGTGTTCGTGAACCAGAAGAATGACAGCGGTCATGATGCAGCTCCTGCCTTATTTCGCCGGAATATAGATCTGGTCGAAGAGGCCACCGTCAGCAAAATGCACACCCTGCACTTTCTTCCAGCCTCCCAGCTCATCAATGCTCACCAGCTTGAGCGGCTTGAAGATGGCCGCATTCTGCTTCAGCACTGCCTGATCGCGAGGACGAAGGAAATGCTTGGCGGCGAGCTTCTGGCCTTCCGGCGAGTACAGGTATTCAAGATAGGCACGCGACTGCTTGACCGTGCCGTGCTTGCTGGCGAATTTGTCCACCACAGCCACCGGCGGCTCGGCAAGAATGCTGATGGAGGGATAGACGATTTCCAGATTGGCATCCGGCAATTCTTTCTGCGTGAGGAAAGCCTCATTCTCGAAAGTCACCAGCACATCACCAATGCCACGCTGGGCAAATGTAGTAGTTGCACCGCGACCGCCAGTATCCAGCACCGGCACATTGCCGAAGAGTTTCTGTTCGAAATCGATGGCCTTCACATCATTGCCACTCTTCTGCTTGGCATAGACCCAAGCAGCGAGATAGGTGTAGCGGCCATTACCCGAGGTCTTGGGATTGGGAATGATGACCTGCGTACCCGGCTTCACCAGATCGTCCCAGTCCTTGATGGCCTTGGGATTGCCTTTGCGCACCAGGAACACGATGGTGGAAGTGAAGGGCGAGCTGTTGTCCTTGTACTTCTTGATCCAGTCCTTGGGCAGCAACTCCTTGTCAGCCAGGATGTCGATGTCATTGGACTGGTTCATGGTAACCACATCCGCTTCCAGGCCATCAGCCACGGCACGAGCCTGCTTGCTGGAGCCGCCGTGCGACTGGTTGATGGTCAGGGTTTCGCCGCCCTTCTTCTGCCAGTAGGCAATGAAGGCTTCGTTGTAGTCCTTGAAGAATTCGCGCGTCACGTCATAAGAGACGTTAAGCAGTGTGGTGCCGGCAGCAGCAGGCAGCGCCACGGAAAACGCAGCAGCAGCCAGCGCCAGGCGCAATGCATTCTTTTTCATCACAACCCCCGAGCGGGAAAAAATCAGAGAATGGCCAGCGCCACTTCAGTGGACTTGACCAGAGCCACCACTTCGCTGCCAATGGCAAGATTCAGATCCTTGACCGAACGCGTGGTGATGACGGAAGTGACGATGCCGAAGGGTGTTTCCACTTCCACTTCCGACACCACCGGTCCGGTGATGATTTCTTTCACGCGACCACGAAACTGGTTGCGGACATTGACGGCTTCAATACTCATTTTCTGCTACTCCGGTTCAGCTGCATTCAGGCAGATCGCCAGTGCCCGCCTTCGGCAGACACTGGCGCAGGGGTTTTACTTCTTGGCAGGCACGTAGATTTCGTCGAAGGAGCCACCGTCAGCGAAATGAGCTTCTGTGGCGCGGCTCCAGCCACCGAAATCAGCAATCGTGAACAGCTTGACCTTGGGGAACTGCTTTTCGTACTTGGCAGCAATCTTGGGGTCAGTCGGACGGTAGAAGTTGCGACCAGCAATATCCTGGCCTTCTTCGCTGTAGAGGTACTGCAGGTAAGCCTTGGCCACATCAGCGGTGCCATGCTTCTTGGCGTTGCGGTCAACCACAGCCACCGGCGGCTCAGCCAGGATGGTGATGGAAGGCACTACGATGTCGACCTTCTCCGGACCCAGCTCTTTAACAGCGAGGAAGGCTTCGTTTTCCCAGGCCAGCAGTACGTCACCGATGCCACGCTCCACAAAAGTCGTGGTCGAGCCACGAGCACCGGAGTCCAGCACTGGCACGTTCTGGTAAAGCTTCTTCACGAAGGCCTTGGCCTTGTCGGAATTGCCACCCGGCTGACGCAGGGCATAACCCCAAGCGGCCAGATAGTTCCAGCGAGCACCGCCGGAGGTCTTGGGATTCGGCGTAATCACCTGGATGCCCGGCTTAACGAGATCACCCCAGTCCTTGATGTTCTTGGGATTGCCCTTGCGCACCAGGAACACGATGGTGGAGGTGTAGGGGGCGCTGTTATGCGGATAACGCTTGGCCCAGTTTTCGTCCAGGAGCTTGGCCTTGCTGGACAGGGGATCAATATCGGCTGCCAGAGCCAGGGTCACCACATCCGCTTCCAGGCCATCGATAACAGAGCGAGCCTGCTTGCCGGAGCCGCCATGGGACTGCTTGATGACAACGTCATCGCCGGTCTTGGTCTTCCAGTATTTGGCAAAAGCCTGGTTGTAGTCCTGGTAGAGCTCGCGTGTGGGATCGTAGGAAACGTTGAGCAGATTGACTTCCTTGGCATGGACCACGGAAGAAAGCCCGAGCGCAGTAGCAAAAGCAGCCAGTGCACCCAGACGGAAGAAGGAAACTTTCATGTCATACCCCGGAACAGTGAAGTGGTTACGGGGCTGATCCTATTGTGACGCTGAAAAGTTTAAAAAGAATAAATCTTCATGCATTTATAACCAGATCACCAAGACAGCAGGGCATCCATCAGCAGCTTGAGCCCCGCCAACACGGTCAATACCTCAAAGGCACGCTTCACCAGGGCATTCCCCTTGAGCAAGGCCCAATGGGCGCCGACATACCCGCCCAACAGGGAACCAACGAGCAGGGCCGGCATCCACTCCCACTTCACCGGTGCCTGCAGGGAAAGCATGGCCGCACCCAGGCCATTCCAGAACAGCCCGACCAGCACCAGGGTGTAGGAAACCGCCCGCGTGTAATCCAGGCCGAACCAGCGCACCAGCCATATCGTCACAAACAAGCCGGTACCGGAGGTCAGCGAACCATTGAGTGCGCCAATCAGGAAGATGGCGAGACCACCCAAGGCCAGGCCGCGGGCGTCTCGATGCCGGCGCTCCGCCTGCTGCCCCAGCTGCGGCCGCCGCCAGGAATAAATCCCCAGCCCCAGCGTCAGGATGCCCAAAGCCAGTTCGGCCCAGTGATCGGGAATGGCCAGGATGAGCTGGGTCCCCAGCAAGACGCCAGGCAGGCCGCAGGCAAGGATGAAAGCAGCAAAACGCCAGCGCAGGCGGCCCTCGCGCATATGCCGGACCGTCGCCCCAACCCCCAGTGCCACACTGGCAATCTTGTGTGTGGCCAGCGCCGCCGGAAAGGACAGACCCAGCATGAGCAGCGCAGGCAGCTGCAGAAGGCCGGCGCCACCACCTGCCAAGGCCGACAAAGTATTGGCAATCAGAGCCACCAGAAACAAAACCACGACGTCTATCACTGTTGGCCCCGCAGGCACTCCCCTAGAATGGCGGGCGATTATAAGGCAGCCTGCCGAGCAGCCACCCGGAGAATCCCATGCCCACACGCTTGTCCCGCTTACTCATTCTGCCCCTGCTTGCCCTTGCCCCCCTCCTGCAAGCCGAGGAAATCCCTGGTGCAAAGTGGTATCGCTATTACGACGAAAATAATCGCCCCAATGTTACGGATAGTCTTACGCCCGAGCATATTGCCCGCGGCTATGATGCTCTGAGTGGCAGCATGCAGCTGATCAAGCATGTCCCCGCGCAACGCGCTGCAACAGCAGAAGAAAAAGCCGCGGCCAAAGCCAAGCGTGAAGCCGAGCTGCAACAAGCCAAAGACGACAAGCAGCTGCTGCGTCTTTATTCCTCACCTTCTGATGCAGAACATGCCCGCGACCGCCAAATTGATGCCCTGCAATTGCGCGTGGATTTCAGCACCAACTCCCTGGCCGGCCTGCGCCAGCGCCGGGCTGCCGAAGCCCAGAAGGCGGCCTCTTTCGAGCGCACCGGCAAGCCAGTGCCTGCCGACCTCAAAACCAGTATCGGCAATTACGACAAGCAGATTCAGAGCGCCCAGACAGAAATCACGCAGCGCAAGGCCGAGCAGGAAAAAGTACGCAGCGACTTTGATCCCGTTATTCAACGCCTGGTTACACTGACCGGAAAACCGGCCAGTGCCGCCCCTGTAACAGCTGCACCAGCCCCAGCAGGAAAGCCCTGATCATCGGGCTGCTGAAAAAGCAATAAAAAGGCCGGCATGCTGCCGGCCTTTTTATTATCTGTCATACGCCCTTAATCAGGCCTTGAGCTCACGAAACAGTTGCTGAGACAAAAAGGCCCATTGCGCCTCCCACTGCTGCGTAGGCTTGTCGCGGAATCCGGAGCGCACAAATTGGCTGACATGGCCTTCCACCAGCACAAGCATGAGATTGGCGGCAGCCGCACTGGTCATCACCGTCCCCAATGACTGCTTGA
>JAVHYE010000084.1:0-11147 GCA_031119295.1 Pedobacter sp.
CCCGAGAGTGAAATCGAGGTGAAATCCCGGGGACTTGGCCGTGGCTGCGGCTTTGGCTATGAATGGCGGGTTTTGATGAGGCGGGGTAGGTCGGGCTTTAGTCCGACGCAGGTGTCGCTTGGAGCGTGGATGTCGGGCTAAAGCCCGACCTACGAGAAGCGATTAATGATCGCGGTCGACGAGGAAATCAGCGAGCTCGCGCAGTGGATCGGCGGCAGCGCCCAAAGGCTCCAGCGCAGCAATGGCCTCATCGTGCAGTTTTACGGCCAGGCCTTGGGCGGCTTCAAGGCCGAGCAGGGCGGGATAGGTGGATTTCTCGCGGGCGATATCCGAGCCGGCGCGTTTGCCGATCTTGGCGGTATCGCCAATCACGTCCAGCACATCGTCGTGCACCTGGAAGGCCAGGCCCAGCTTGTCGGCATAGACATCCAGTGCTGCCAGTTGGGCGGCTGTGGCACCCGCGGCAATGGCGCCCATGGCCACGCTGGCGCGGATCAGGGCGCCGGTCTTGTGGCGATGTACATGCTCCAGGGCCACCAGATCCAGTTGCTTGCCCTCGGCTTCTATATCCAGGGCCTGACCTACAGCCATGTCCACAGCAGCGCGGCTGAGTACCGCGACTTGCTGGCGTATGCGGCTGGCATCCAGCGTGCTCTCGTGCAGGGAGAGAAAGGCCAGTGCCTGCAGGGTGTCGCCGGCCAGCAGGGCGGTGGCTTCGTCAAAAGCCTTGTGTGTGGTGGGCTTGCCGCGGCGCAGGTCGTCGTCGTCCATACAGGGCAGGTCGTCGTGAACCAGTGAATAGCAATGAATGAGCTCGACAGCCAGTGCGGCGGGTTCGGCAACTTCCGCTTTGGCACCCAGGGCCTGTGCAGCACCGTAGGCCAGAGCCGGGCGCACGCGCTTGCCGCCATTGGTCACGGCATAAAGCATGGCTTCGGAGAGGCGACTGGCGGAAGGATTCTGCTGGCGGAGGAAGTCTTGCAGCACCACCGGCATGCGCGACTGGGCGGCCTGCAGCAGGGTGGACTCGGGCAGGCTTTTCTCAGGCGTCATCATCGCTGTCGAAGTCGGTGTATTCCACGGAGCCGTCAGCTTTTTCCAGCAGCAGTTGCACTTTCTGTTCGGCTTCGGTCAGGGCCTGCTGGCATTCGCGTGTCAGCTTGATACCGGACTCGAAAGCCTTGAGGGCATCTTCCAGGCTGAGCTCGCCGCTCTCCAGCAGATGCACCTGCTGTTCCAGTTCATTGAGGGCTTTTTCGAAATCGACGGCTTTGGGTTTGCGGGCCATGACGGGACTGTGGCTGGGGAGAGAGCGCGAACAGTAGCCCCGGTGCCGGGCAGGGTCAATTCCAAAGACAAACGCCGGCAGATGCCGGCGTTTGTCTTGTTGCCAAGAGTCTTACTTGGCAGGCGTGGCAGCGGCAGCTGCATCCTTCTTGGACTCTTCCTTCTTCTTGGCGTGGTGCTTGTGGTGCTTGGCCGGCTTGGCGCTTTCAGCAGCAGCCGGGGCGGCAGCGGGAGCAGCGGCTTCGGCAGCGAAGGTGAGGCCGGTAACAGAGGCGAGGACAACAGCGGCGAGGGTCTGGGTCAGCTTCATGATGCAACTCCTGAGGTGAGTGCCTCGTGGCGAGGCTTTGTGATTCCGCCCCGGCTGTTGGAGGCCGGGCGGGAACAGGCTCAGATTGCACTTCGTGGCCTTACCGCAGGCTGGGGAAATCATTAAGTTTTTTTAAGGGGAAGTTCTACGGTCACGCGCAGGCCGGGGCGCGCATCTTCCAGTTGCACGCGGCCACCATGATGACGCGCAATGGCGCGCACCAGTGACAGGCCGAGGCCGTTGCCGGGTGAGCCGCGATGGCTTTCCAGGCGTACGAATCGATCGAAAACACGTTCGCGATCAGCCTCGGGAATGCCGGGGCCGTTATCACTGACACTGAGCAAGGCGCTGTCATTGTGCTGACGCAAATCCACCATGATCGTGCTGCCGGCCGGTGAGTATTTGATTGCGTTATCGAGCAGATTGACCAGCAACTGGAAGAGCTGGTCGCGATCGCCTTTCACGGTTACAGCATCAGCCTGCACGGTGAGGGTCTGGCCGAAATCCTCCGCCAGTGCTTCAAAAAGTTCAGCGGCATCTTGTACCAGTGCCTGCAAATCCACGGCGGTTTCGGGTGTGCGCGTGTCGGCTTCCAGGCGCGCCAGTCGCAGCATGGCCTGGAAGGTGGCGAGCAGTTTGTCGGTCTCGGCAATGGCCGCTTCCACTTCGGCGTGTGCAGAAGCATCGCGGCTGGCGCTGCGCGCTGCTTCCAGTCGCGTTTTCAAACGCGCCAGCGGTGTGCGCAAATCATGGGCAATGGCATCGGTGGTATGGGCAATGCCGCCGACCAGATCCTGTATGCGTGCAAACATCGCATTCAGGGTGAGAGCCAGACGATCAAAGCTGTCACCACTGGCATTCGGCGTGGCACGCGCCGCCAGATTGCCGTCAGCAAAACGACTGGCGACAGCCAGTGGACCGGCCAGGGCGCGGGCAATGGCGCGACTCATGATGAAGGCCAGTGCGGCCGCCATGATTGCTACCAGCAGAAAACCCATGCCGAGCTCACGCCGCATGGCGGCGTTGAGGCGCTCGCGCTCCCAGGCGATATGGCCGACGAGAAGATGGCTGCCGTCGGGAAAGAATTCCACCTTGGCCAGGGCTGGCCGGCCGTTTGGCAGGGTGAAATCATGCCAGCCTTTTTTTTCCAGCAAGCTGCTGGGCAATTGCAGCGAGGCGGGTACGCGTTGCGCAAAGCTGCCGAATTGCATCACGTAAAACGCATCGGGATCGGCATCGGTGGCGCGATCAGCCAGTGCGCCTTGCAGGCCGCTGATGCCGGAGTCGTTATGCCAGTCACGCAGATCGGCAAGATCGCGGCGCACGATGCGCTGCATGGCATCTTCATTGATGCTGCGCAGCGTGAAATAACCGAGGCTGCCGAGGATGAAAAAAGCGAGCAGGAAAACCGTGGCGTGCGTGAGTGCCAGACGCAGTATGGGAGAGCGCCAGCGTGCCGCCATGCTCAGGCATCTCCAAGACGATAGCCGGCGCCACGCACGGTATGCAGCAGGACCTTCTCGTGATCTCTGTCGATTTTCTGACGCAGCCGCGAGATATGCACATCTATCACATTGGTCTGCGGGTCGAAGTGATAATCCCACACGGCCTCCAGCAGCATGGTACGCGTCACCACTTGCTCGGCATGACGCATGAGGTATTCGAGCAGGCGGAATTCACGGGGCTGCAGTTCTATGGTTTGTCCGGCGCGCTGTACGGTACGGCGCAACAGGTCCATTTCCAGATCGGCCACATTCAGTTTGGTCTGCTCGCGCGGCGCTTCCACGGGTCGGCGCAGCAGCACTTCAAGACGGGCCTGCAATTCGGCAAAAGCAAAAGGCTTCACCAGATAATCGTCAGCGCCTTGGCGCAGGCCTTCCACACGTTGTTCCACATCGGCCAGCGAGCTCAGCAACAGTACCGGGGTTTGCCGGCCGGCGGCGCGCAGCATGCGCAGCACATCCATGCCGTCGAGGCCGGGCAGCATGCGATCGAGGATGATGGCATCCACCTCTTCACCGGTGGCGAGAAAAAGTCCTTCGCGGCCATCATGCGTGACGAGCACGGCATAGCCGGCCTCTTTCAGGCCTTTCTGTATGTAGTCGGCAATCTGGCGATCATCTTCGATAAGCAGTATGCGCATGCCGGCAGAGTCCGTGGCGGTTTGCCATGGAGTCTAGCGCTGACTTCGCGGGGACAGGAATTACGATTTGTTCATGGGGCGTGGGCCCGAGAGAGCAAGTACGGCTGCGGCGGTGGTGGCCTTATGGCGTGGCGCAGGGATCGATATCGTGGCGCTGTTCGCTGCCATCGGGCAGCCAGAGGGTGAGGCGCAAGGGACAGCTGTCGTTGACGGGGGCGATGGCAAGCCGGGTCAGGCTACGGGCCTCACCTGCCTTGAGCTCGACGCGGCCTGCCTGACGAATGCGGCGCGAGGGCTGGTTGATGGTGCTGAGTTCATAGCGCAGCAGGCCGGCTGCCGTGCTGACAATAACAGGGGCAATGGCCAGCTGCCGGTCCTGATGCTGTATATCCCAGCTCAGTTGCAGAGGGCTGTCCGTCGCCATGCTGACCTCGGCGCAAAGAAAAGCGGGAAATGAAAACGACAACAGGAGCAGCCGCAAACGGCTGCTCCTGTGTCGTGCTGCAGGCAGTGCAGATGCGACTCCTGATGCCTGCAGCAAATGCTTCATCACAGGCAGGATCAAGGATTCTGCGTGATGGACGCATTGTTGCCGGCACCACCTGCCTGGGTGATGTAGGCCACATTGCTGCTGCCACCCTGCGTGATGCTGGCGTGGTTTTCATTGCCGAAGGCGCCGGCACCACTCTGGTTGATATTGGCATAGTGACCGCTGCCGCTCTGCAGGATGTCGGCCACGTTGTAGCTGCCGCTCTGCGTGATGTAGGCATCGTTGTCATTGCCGCCCTGTTCGGTGCTGGCTGTGCCGTTATTGCCGCTCTGGTTGATGTTGGCGTACTGGGTGCTGCCACCCTGCAGTACATCGGCATTGTTGTTGTTGCCGGTCTGCGCGACCGAGGCTTCGTTATCAAGATCGTTCTGCACCACAGTGGCAGAGTGATAGTTGCCGCTCTGGTAGACGCTGGCCAGCTGGCTGGTGCCGGTCTGCGTGACCGTGGCATTGCTGTAGTTGCCGTTGTCCTGGTTCACGCTGGCGCTGTGGCTGTCGCCGGTCTGGCTGATGGTGACGTGGCTCTGGTAAGCGCTGTACTGCGTGCTGGTGGCACTGTTGCCGTTGCCGCTTTGCGTGATGGCGCTGCTGGCATAGTCGCTGATGCCGGTCTGGTTGGCAGTGGCGCTGTTGCCATTGCCGCTCTGGTTCACGTTGACGCTGGAGAACCAGGAATCGTCCTGCAGCACGCTGGCCGTCTGGTTGCTGCCGGACTGCGTCACATTGGCATTATCACCCTGGGTGTTGTGCTGCGTGATGGTGGCAGAGTGGTTGTAGCCGTTCTGCACAACGCCGGCGACATTGGTGGCGCCCACGGTGTTGTTGGTCTGGTTGATGGTGGCATCGCTATTGGTAGCATCCTGGGTGATGCTGGCCACATCACCTTCCGTGCCGCCAGTCTGGTTGATATTGGCGGTGGAATAATCGGAAATCGGAATCTGCGTGATGGTTGCCTGGTTATTGTTGCCTTCCTGCAGGATGTCGGCATGGGCATACCAGGAATCCGACTGGGAAATGGTGGCGCTATTGCCATTGCCGGTGGTGTTCACGCTGGCATATTCGGGATTGACGCTATTGGTCTGGTCGACATCGGCGGCATTGCTGTCACCGGTCTGGTTCACGGTGGCTTCAGCGCCGATGGTGTTGACCTGATCGACATCAGCCGTATTGCTGTTGCCATTCTGGTTGACGCTAGCGAGATTGCCGCTGGCCTGTGCGTAGGTGGCGAATGCCAGCAGGGCCGCAGCGATAGCTGTACGTTTAAACATGATCCTTTCTCCGGAACTATCCATGGATTGCCCTAGTGCTTCTGCACGATGCGGGCATGTTGGTAATCACCCCATTGCAACACATGCACAGCCTGAAACTGCCCATGCTGGATGACCTCGGCTTGGTTGCCTGTACCGATCTGTTTGACGATCGCGCTTTGCGCAAATCCCTGTTGCTCGATATCGGCCTGGTTGCCCTGGCCCCACTGCAACACCACGGCCAGCTGTGCGCTGCCTTGCTGCTGCAGTTCGGCTTCATTGCTGCTGCCTTTCTGCACGGCCACAGCCAGTTGCTGTGGCAATGAGAAAGACCAGGCAGGCAGGGCGAGGGGCAAGTCCCAGCCCGGTTCCCCGGGGCCAAGATCACCACCTGCTGTTGCATGCAGCGAAGCTGCGCACAACAGGGCAAGCCAGTAAGGAGTTCTGGAATTCAGCGAAGACACGAGAGACATTCCTTTCGGATCAGGCGGCGCCAGTCTGGTATTGGCGACATCTGCCAGCTATCGGTTGCCCGGCTGAAAATGCATAGGCCACAGGACTGAGTGAAATCACGACCTAGGAGGAAAGTCAGGGGTTGCCGAAAAGACGTGACCACATGCTGCGTGAAGAGGGTGTGACAGCCGCATTAACATTGTCATTGCTGTCGTCATTCTTTTTATCCAGGCCCTGTTCCAGCCACGATTCTTTCAGCAGCGGCGACTGCATGTCTTCCGGATAATTCAGTGACCAGAGATTGCGGCGTATGCCCAAAGCCACCAGATGTACGATGCCGGCCTCCACCGCATCCTGCAGGCAAAGTTGCGCCGGTTCATTGCGTGTCATGCCGGCCTCCACATCCAGCAGGCGCTTGAAGCGCACATAGCGATAGACATCAGCGCCTATCTGCATGGAGTAGACCGTCTTGGTGGTGGTGAGTGCCGCCAGTACCTGACCGCTACGTATGTCCACGGCGCGCAGGCTGATGGTGATCTGGTCAGTGCGATATTGATCAGAGGCGCCAATGCCGAAATAGCGCAGGCCTATGCCGCCGGTTCTTACATTGGATTCGTAGGCGATGATGCCGCCTTCAATGATCATGGAGGCGTTCTGCAGATTGGGCAGGCGGATTTCATCATTGCCGGCGCCGCCTTCACCTTGTGCGCGGGCGATGCGTCGCTCGGTGAGAAGATTCTGCAGGCCTTCACGTTCCAGCGGCAGGAACCAGCGCGACTCCAACAGGGCCTTGGTGAGTATGGCGGTGCCACCTTGCGTCATCACGGTAGAGTAACTGCTTTCCGGTGCCGGCTTGTACTGGCCGGTGAGATCGCGGAAACCATAAACCGCAACGGCAATGCGCCCCTTGGGCGGCGGCAGCGCTTCCAGATTGGAAAAAGACGGTGTGCGCGGTGTGATGCTGGCGCGGTTGACCGGCTCTGCCGGTTTTTGCAGCGAGGCCGGTGCCAGCTGTGTGCAGGCTGGCAGTCCCGCCAGGCACAGCAATAGCAAGGGCCGCCATCCCTGGAGGCGTTTCATGATTCAAGGCGTGCTCGTGGGGTTGAGTATCTCGAAGGTGGAAGTGGCGCCGGTATTCTTGTCGGTAGTGGTAATGACCAGGGTGCCTTCGCCGGAGTCGGTAATATTGATGATGAATGAAACCGTCTCCACGGTGCCCGGCTGCAGATTGCCATCATCGCCCACAATGTTTTGCGTCAGCGAGTTGGCAATGCGGTTAAGCACGGCGCTTTGCAGGCGCTCATTGAATTTTTCCAGTTCGGTCTGCACTCGCGGCGCTTTCGGTGCTGAAGGGTCTTTATAGGTATTCTGGGCATTGGCTTCATTGAGCAGCACGGGGCCGTTCAGCGGGCTGCCGCCAAAAGCAGGGTGCGAGGGCTGATAAACCAGTTCGCCGGCTGCGCAAAAAGAAGAAAAGGCCATGCTGCAAAAAATGACAGCGAACAGGGGGAGGTGCTTCATGGTTGTGGCACTCCGCGTGCCTGCCATTGCGCCAGTCTTTCTGCGGCTGCTGTGGCTGTGCCTTCAGCAAGGCTGTTCATGGCGGCGCGTTGTGATGGATAGAAGCGGGTCTGCAGCAGCAGGCGGTCTCCGACCCAGATGGAAATCTGGTGGCCGAAAAATGATGCTTGTGTTTCCTGTACGCTGATGACCAGTGCGCCGGTTTCCTGGCTGCGCCAGTAGCTGGCGAAGGCGCGAAAGAATTCGCCGCCGAGTCCGGTATTGGTGTGATCCAGAAGCCAGGACTGACGGGCCGATTCCAGTGCAGGAAGTTTGTCCGGGCTTTCCTGCTCGGGATTGCTGAGCGCAGAGGCTGTTCCGTCAAGCAGCAGAAGTGGCAGGAGAGCAAGAAATGATTTCACAATCTTTCCTCCAGCGCTGCACTGTTCTGCTGTGCCCAGGTGGCCGCCTGCACGCGATTGCTCACCTGCAATTTCCGGTAAAGATTATAGAAATGGGTTTTTACCGTATGCGGGCTGATGGCCAGACGATGCGCAATGGCATCGTTGGAGCAGCCTTGAGTGAGCAGGGTGAGAATCTGGCGCTCTTTGGGCGAGAGCTTGATATGACTCTCCGTGGTTTGCGCAGAGCGCAGTTGCCGGGTTTTCTCGAGATGGGCGCAAAGCACATGGCGCGGTAACCAGTATTCTCCGGCCATGATGGCCTTGATGCCGCGTATGAATTCTTCTGCACCGGCATGCTTGGCGAAAAGTCCGCGTACACCCGGCAGGGCTGCCAGCAGGGTCTGACTGGTCGTGCTGCTGACATTGATCAGGGCGGCACGCAACTGACCGCGGGGATTAAGCACATTGAGTGCGGCGGCGCAGGCCGAGGGTTCGAGCACGGCGAGATCAAGTACATAGAGCGTGCGTGCGTCGACGGGCAAGGTCAGATCATCTTCGCCCAGCAGGCAGCAATCCGGAGTGATGTCCTGGCGGATAAGCCCGAGCAGAAGATCTGTCTGCAAATCCGGTTTGCCGACGATGATGACTTTCATGCGGAATCCTTCCGGCTGGCTCTGATGAGCTGCAAATAATGGTCGTCAAGTCCTTAACGAGGGCGCGACTGTAGCAGAAATGTTTGCAGGCTATGACCGGAAGAAAGTATGAGGATTAATAATCTTTTGGATGTGGAGATATAACTTTTTTATTAGGGCAATCGACTGATGGTGTCAGCGTCATGCCTCTGTCATGGAAGTGAGGAGGATGGCGCCGACTTTATGACTCAGGGCAGCAGCAGTGGCAGACTGAGAAATGCTTTGACGACCAGTGCGTTGGCAATGTCTATGAAAAACGCGCCGACAATCGGCACGAGAAGAAAGGCAAGATGCGAGGGGCCGTAGCGGTCGGTAATGGCCTGCATATTGGCGATAGCCGTAGGTGTGGCGCCCAGGCCGAAACCGCACTGGCCGGCAGCGAGTACCGCTGCATCATAATTGCGCCCCATCACCGGGTAGGTCACCAGTACGACATAAGCTACCAGGGCGGCTGTCTGCACGGTCAGCAGGATGAAAAGCGGGCCAGCCAGTGCGGCCAGTTCCCAGAGCTTGAGTGACATCAGTGCCATGGCCAGGAAAAGTCCCAGACAGGTATTGCCGACCACGGTGAGTGCGCGTTCCTCCGGTTGGTAAATCTTGCTGAGACGAACTGTATTGCCGACGATGACGCCGCAAAAAAGTACCCAGACAAAATCCGGCAAGGAAATGGCGCTGTCGCGGGTGAGCTCGGCCAGCCGGGTGCCGGCACTGAGAGCCAGCGCCATCAGGAACAGGGTTTCAAACAGCAAGGCTGCTGTGATGAGCTGGAATTTTCGTGGCGCCTCAAAAACCTCGTTGGGCTTTTCATCATTTTTCCGGGAGCTCAGCGCTTCGCCATTCTTTTGCAGGCGCTGCACCAGGAAGCGTGCGACCGGACCGCCTACGAGGCCGCCCAGAACCAGGCCGAAGGTGGCGCAGGCCATGGCCAGTCCCATCACGCCTTCAATGCTGTATTGCCGGTCGAAAACTTCGGCCCAAGCAACACCGGTGCCATGGCCGCCGGAAAGCGTGATGGAACCACCGATAAGCCCGAGCAATGGTTCTATTCCCAAAACGAGCGCCATGCCTACGCCAACCATGTTCTGCACAAAAAGAAAGCCCACGACCACCGCAATGAAGCGCACGAGCGGCTTGCCGCCGCGGCGCAGCATGGGAATATCGGCAGCCAGTCCTATGGTGCAGAAAAACATGAGCAGCAGGGGCATCTGCAATTGCAGGCTGAATTGCACGGCAATATTGGCCGCATGCAGGGCCAGCATGAGCAATGCCGCCAGCAAACCGCCGGCGACCGGCTCCGGAATGGAGTAGCGCGCCAGCACGGGGACATGCTTGAGCAGCCAGCGACCAAGCAGAAGCACGGCCGTGGCGGCGAACAGGGTGGAAAACACATCCAGTGTGAGCGTCATGGCAGCGTCCGTGATGAATCTGTCCGCAGGTTAAGCGCAGGGCAGCAGCTTGTCAGCCCGTCTTTATGCCCAGCTGCTGCAAGGCTGCGAGCATGCGCAGGCGGATTTCATCCCGCACCGCCAGAAAAGCGGCACCCTCGAGATGGCGCGGATCAGGCAGCGCCCAGTCGGCACGCGCTTTGGCACGTACAAAAGGGCATTCATCACCGCAGCCCATGGTCACCACAAGGTCGTATTCGATATCAGGAATGTCCTGCAGCGATTTCGAATCATGTGTGCTGAGGTCATAGCCCAGCTCGGCCATGGCGGCGATGGCTTTCGGGTTCACGCGGCCGGAAGGTTTGGAGCCGGCACTGAAAGCCTCTAGCTGATCACCGCCCAGCAGGCGTGCAAAGGCCTGTGCCATCTGGCTGCGGTTGGAATTTTCTATGCAGACGAAAAGCAGATTTTTTTTCACGGGGATTCTCGCAAAAAGGATGGCGCCGGGCCGAGCAGCCAGCGCAGCAGCAGTACGGCCAGCAGGGCACCGCTGCATTGCATGACAATGAACAGGGGAGCGTCGGCCATGCGTATGCCGGCAAAGGTGGCGCTGAGGCTGCGCGCCAGCGTGACCGCGGGATTGGCAAAAGACGTGGAGGCGGTAAACCAGTAGGCGGCCGTGATATAGGCCGCGACCAGGGCGGGAATTTGTCGTGCGGCATGGCTCAGGGCGAGCAGGATGACGCAGACCAGGCCGAAGCTGGCGATGAATTCGCTGAAGGCTTGTCCGCCACCGCTGCGTACTTTTGCCGAGAGTTGCCAGAGCGGCAGATCAAACATGGCATGGGCGACCAGCACGCCGAGTACAGCGCCAGTAATTTGTGCCAGCACATAGGGCAGTAATTCATGGCGTGGCAGATCACCACGTACGCTCATCACCAACGACACGGCCGGATTGAAGTGGGCTCCTGATAAGGGTCCCAGCAAAGTGATGAGGACATAAAGGCCGGCGCCCGTAGCAAGACTGTTGGCCAGCAGGGCGAGGCCGGCATTACCTGCCGCCAGTTGTTCGCCCATGATGCCTGAGCCCACCACGATGGCGAGCAGGAAGGCGGTGCCCAGTGCTTCGGCGGCAAGGCGGCGTGACAGCGGCAGCATCAACGCTCTCCTTTGCGT
>JAVHYE010000084.1:11247-15289 GCA_031119295.1 Pedobacter sp.
CGGGTTTCATGGGCCAGGGCGGCGAGACGGGTGACAGCGGTTTTAGTTTCCATGTTTCCAATAATATGGAAATAAGTGCCCTGGGCAAGCTGTCTTGTCGGCCGCCGTACAGGCAGGCAGCATCACCGGCGTGAGCCTGCACAAAGGAATTGCCATGAACTTCCCGGATAAAGCCACGGTACACCGCATCATGTTCGGCACGGATACGCCGGCCGGCCGCCGTTTTGATGTCATCCTGCTCTGGGTGATAGGGGCCAGTGTGCTGGTGGCCTTTGCCGATTCCATGATGGCGGCCACGCCGCGCTTGCGTCTGGGCATGGTGGTGCTGGAGTGGTTGTTCACCCTCATCTTCACCATTGAATACGGCCTGCGTCTGTGGAGCTCGCCCCAGCCCTGGCGCTATGCACGCAGCTTTTTCGGTGTGGTGGATTTGCTGGCCACCTTGCCGACGTATCTCGGTCTCTTCTTTGCCGGCGCCAATTCCCTGCTGGTGATACGTCTCATACGCCTGCTGCGCATTTTCCGTGTGCTGAAACTGTTTGCTTACTGGAATGAGGCGAATATGTTGCTGCGCAGCCTGTATTCCTCGCGCCGCAAGATCATTGTTTTCCTGCTCACGGTGTTTGTGGCCGCCAATGTGTTCGGCGTGTTGCTGTATGTGGTGGAAGGACCGGAATATGGTTTCACCAGCATTCCCAAGGCGGTGTACTGGGCGGTGATCACCATCACCACGGTGGGTTATGGCGATGTGGTGCCGCAAACGCCGATAGGCCAGGCCATCGCCACGCTGGTGATGCTGGTAGGTTATTCCGTGATTGCCGTACCTACCGGCATTTTCACCTCGGAGGTGCTGATGGAAATGCAGCGCCAGCGTAATGATCGTCACTGCGGCAGCTGCGCGGCCAGTGGTCACGAAAGCGATGCGGCTTTTTGCCGACATTGCGGCGGAACCCTGGCCAAGCCCGAACTGGCCGGCGCCGACAAGAACCGGCAGCAGCAAGAGTGAGTGTTGCTACTGGCAATTCGCCGTATTGCCCCCATATCTGTCGCAAGGCAGCTGAAGCTGCGGCCTGAAGTCTTGAGTGAACGATGACTGATTTGCAAAAACTGGAAGCAGTGCGACAGGAATGCAGGACGCTGGTGCGCAAGCGGGCACTGGTGTCGGCGGGTGCCGCCATGGTGCCGGTGCCTTTCATGGATGTGATGGTGGATGCGTCCATCCTCATGCAACTGATTCCGGAAATCAGCCGGCGCTTCGGCCTCGAGCCGGAGCATATTGCGGCCATGACGCCAGAGCAGCGCGAGAAGGTCTGGCATCAGGTGCGCGTGCGCGGCAGCCAGCTCATAGGCATCGTGCTGACACGTGCCATCGTGCGCAAAAGTTTCATGGATTTTGCCGGCAAGCTGGCCGCGCGCCAGATCAGCAAATTCATTCCCTTTGGTGGGCAGCTGGTGGCAGCCGGTCTGGGCTATTTCGTCATGCGGCGCATGGCCTACAAACATATCGATGACTGTTTTGCCGTGGTGACGGCAAGCAGCTAGGCCCGCGACTCATGCCGTCCTGTTCAGGGCATGACCTCGAATGCGCTTCTTTCTTCCACCGGTTCCACATGGATGACGACATCGCTGTCGGCAAACACCCTGTGCAGGGCCGCCTCCAGCTCATCGCAAAGCGCGTGTGACTGACGCACCGGCCAGTTGCCGGGCACCAGCAGATTGAATTCCACAAAGCGCCGTGTACCGGCCTGGCGTGTGCGCAGGCCATGGCTGGCCGTGCCGGCCGGCAGTGTGGCTTGCAGGACTTTTTCGATTTGCTGCAGCTCTTCTGCGGGCAACTGCATGTCCATGAGGCCGTCCACCGAGCGGCGTATCAACTCAAAGGCCGTGCGCAGGATATTGACGGCGACGAGCAGTGCAATCAGCGGGTCCAGCCAGTGTGCCTGCGGAAATACCATGAGCAGGCCCAAGGCCAATACAACGCCCACCGAGGTCCAGACATCGGTCAGCAGATGACGGGCATCGGCCTCCACGGCCAGGCTTTTTTCCTCATGCGCCACGCGCAGCAACCACCAGGCGGCAGCGGCATTGATGCCGGTAGCGGCCAGTGAGAGTAGCAGGCCGATATCCAGAGCTTGCGGTGCGGCCGGCTGTAAAAGCCCCTGCACGGATTTCCAGGCAATGGCGAAGGCGGCCAGAAAAATCATCATGCCTTCGGCGCCGCTGGCAAAATATTCGGCTTTCTCGTGGCCAAAGGGATGGTTGTCATCCGCAGGAAGTGCCGCCAGCCCGAGCAGGATGAAACCGATCATGGCGGCAGCCAGATTTACCAATGACTCCACTGCATCGGAAAAAAGGCCGACGGAACCGGTGAGATTCCAGGCGCCGAATTTCAGTGCCATGGTGGCCAGTGCGGCAGCCATGGACAGCAACATGGCGCGTTGTACACGCGAGCGTATGGTCAGCAGTTCACGCATGAGATTTTCCTGTACTGCGCAAATGCGCCGGCAGAAAAGAATCGGCCCCGCAAGGCGGGGCCGTGAAAGCATTCCGGATGCCGGCTCAGATGGGCTTGGAGCCGTAATTGCTGACCGGCTTTTGCGGCGGGTCGGCGGTGACATCCGGTGGAATTTCCTGCACCTTGCCACCCTTGGCCAGGAAGCGCTCCATTTCTTCTTCCAGCTGGCGGCGCAAGGCCTCCTTGCTGGACACCGTCAGTGATTCGGCGGTATCGATGTCGGTGCGCGCAGCAACGGCTTCACTACTGCCACCGCCTTCGGCAGCAGCAGCCGGTTCGTCGCCCTCGGCTTCACCCTCGTCCTCTTCCTCGTCGTTATCAACGGGGTCAGCGGTTTCATCAATTTCGTCGTAATCATCATTGGCCATGACAGCACCCCTCAGCAAAAACACTTACCTGCGCAGGCCACCTGTATAGATCAGGCCTGCGTATTTGTCAGCGGCCATTTTCATGACTTGTCGTCACCATTTCCAGCCTTGAGTAGAGGCCAAGGGCTGTGCTAGCGGTGGCGTGATTGTGACGGTTTTTCAGGCGACTGCTCCATGCCGGTGCGACTTCAAGAAATATCAATCAGATAGAAATGAATCTCGCTGCGTTTCTTGAAGCCGGGATGCGCTTAGCGGGCGATGAAGTGGCGGATATTTTCGACCGTTGTATCCAGCAGGCGCTGGCGCGCAGCGCGGCTGACCCAGGCGCAATGGGGTGTGATGAGCAGATTGGGAATGTCGGCAGCGAGCAGCGGGTGTGTGACTGGTGGAGGTTCAACCGACAATACATCCAGACCGGCTCCACCCAGATGGCCGCTGCGCAGTGCAGCAGCCAGCGCTGCTTCGTCCACAAGGCCGCCACGTGCGGTATTGATGAGCAGGGCGCCGCGCTTCATCTGTGCCAGTGTGCTGGCATTGATGATTTTTTCCGTGCGCGGTGTGAGCAGGCTATGCAGGCTGATGACATCGGCGCGCGCCAGTACTTCCGGCAGCGGGGTGCGGCCTTGTGCCGGGCCGGCCTCGCCTTCGGCGACCAGCACCTGCATGCCGAAGGCTTGCGCCAGCCTGGCGACGGCTTGGCCCAGTTCGCCATAGCCGATGATGCCGAGCACACTGCCGGCAAGATCACGCACGGGATAATCGCTGAGGCAAAAAGACGGACTCTGTGACCAGCGTCCATTGACGGCATCGCGCGTGTATTCGCGCAAGTGATTGCAGAGAGCCAGCAGCAGGGCAAACGTGTGCTGGGCGACAGCCTGGGTGCCATAGGCCGTGACATTGGCCACGCCGATATGGCGCGTCGCGGCGGCGGCCTTGTCGACATTATTCGTGCCGGTGGCTGTTATCGCGATAAAGCGCAGCTCAGGGCAGGCTGCGATCACTTCGGCATCGATGAGGACTTTATTACTGATGGCAATACTGGCGCCCTGCAGACGGGCAATGGTGTCGGCAGCAGCGGTGTTTTCATGCAGGACCAGATCCAATGGCAGGCCACGCAGGCCGCTGAAATCCAGGTCGGCAGGGTTGAGGCTGGCGTAAT
>JAVHYE010000084.1:15299-15914 GCA_031119295.1 Pedobacter sp.
CGAGAAAGACGGCCCTGTGCATTACTGGCAGTTCTCGGCAATGGCGTTGGCAATCTGCTGGTCGTAGGCGGCCCTTTCCTTGTCATCCAGATAAATCAGGTCGCCGTTTTCATCTTTCTTGTCGGTATGGAAAAGGCGGCGGCCGGCAGAGCTGCTTTGATGCTCGCGCAATTTATTGCATTCGGCTTCCCGCTGCTGGCGGCTGCGTTCGGCACTCTGGCGTTCTTTTTCCTTTTGCTCGGACTCCTGCTTCATCACTTGCAAGAGGCGCTGCTGTCTTTCCTGAGAAGAGCTGCTGCCAGTATTGCTGCTGTCTGCATTCTTGCGGCCGGAGGGGCGCTGCGCATCCGGCTGCTGCACCGTGTTGACATTGGCGCTGCTGCTGCCGGGTTTGGTGTCGCTGAAATGCACGCGGCCATTTTCATCTTTCCACTGATAAAGCTCGGCCAGAGCTGGTGTTGCCAGAAAGGCTGTCAGAAAAAAAGAAAGCAGAGCGGGAAAAAGAATTTTCATGACCGGTCCCTGTGCAGGCAGAGGCAGGAAATAAAACAGGCGGCCAAGGCCGCCTGTTCGGGTAGTGCTTACTGCAGTGTTTCGGCTTCCGGCTGCGTTTCA
>JAVHYE010000085.1 GCA_031119295.1 Pedobacter sp.
CGTCAAAGTAGATATTGGCTTTCTTGACGACGCTGACGCCGTCGAACTGGGGCTGGCTCATGGTGGGGCTCCGCAGGAAGGGCAGGGCGGCTGCTGGCAGCCGGGCTGAAAAGACGGCGCATTCTAGGCCTGCGGCGGGGCAGGGGGAAGGCGGCCGCATGCTCCGCTGACACCAAAACTTAACCGGACTGTCACTCCGCAGAGACCGGGGCTTCAAGGCATTGTCACGAGCGCCGGCCACTATCCTCGCCATGACAAGCCAGAGCCCGACACGGTCATGCTGAGCGCCTTCAACCGCCCTTCATACCTTGCCGCGATTCCACAAGCCCGTCTGGATGAATTGCAGACGGGCGATCTCGTCCTCTTCTCGGGCCGCACTTTCTCGGCCCGCCTTGTACAGCTCTTTACTGGTAGTTACTGGTCGCATGTCGGCATCGTCCTGCGCTTGCCTGAACACGGCAATGTGCCGCTGCTGTGGGAGGCCACGCGCGCCAGCAAGCTGACTGATATTCACAAGGGAAGGTCGTTTGACGGGGTGCAGCTGGTATCGCTGGCGGAGAAGGTAGCCAGCTATCCGGGCGAGGTGGTGGTGCGGCGTCTGGTGGGTACGGAGACAGCACAGCGCCGTTACCGTCGCATCAAACCTCTGGTGCGTCAATGGGCGGCACTGCCCTACTGCAATTTCGTGTTCAAGCAGCTGGTGGCCTGGTGGCGAGGACATGAGGCCGCGGCCTGGCAGCGCGGCGGTTTCTGCAGCGAATTCGTTGCCGAGGTTTACAAGCACCTGCAGCTTTTGCCCGCCGACAAACGTTCCATGGATTATGTTCCCCGCGACTTTTCACCCGAGGCTCCGCTGCCCTTGCTGCGTGGCCGCCTCTCTGCCGTGTCCTTGTTGCGTGTGTGAGCGGCGTGTCTGAATCTCCCGGCGTCATGCCGAAAAAAACTTTTGCAATCTTCCACGCCTGCGGTATGTTGTTTGCAACCTGAATAAGTGTGGCGAAGCCACCGGGAGGGTGCCTCGGAATGATCTGACGATTCTTGATGAATTGGGTCTCCTTGAAGTTCCCGGCCGCGCTCGCGCCCCATTCACACACGTTGTTCAGGTGACGGAAGAAATGGAAGACAGCACACAGAAGAACCAGCGCAAAAAAGCCTACATCATCGACACCAACGTCCTGATCCACGATCCAAACTCTGTACTGAACTTCGAAGAACACCGCGTCATCATTCCCATGACTGTCCTTGAAGAACTGGACAAGCTCAAATCCGGGAAAGCCTCCGTCTCCGCTGAATGCCGCGCCGCCATACGCCTCATTGATGCCATCCTGGGCGATGCCGAGCCCGAGAAAATCCGTCAGGGCGTGCCCATCTGGCGCGCCCCCACCCGCGATTACCAGGGCACGCTCTCCGTGCTCATGGATACGCAGGACAATGGCAGCAAGGAATATCTCTCCAACGAGCTTAACGACAACAAGATCATCAACCAGCTGGTAACGCTGCAGGCGGCCGACATCAATACCAAGGTCGTGCTGGTGACCAAGGACATCAACATGCGCCTCAAGGCGCGTGCCTGTGGTCTGGCCTCCGAGGATTACCACAACGACCAGCTCGTTTCCGATATCAAGCAGCTGGCCAAGGGCTATCACGAAATGGAGGGTTCCTTCTGGGACCGCGTGAAAGCCGTGGAAACCGTGCAGGGCATGGGTGAAACCCTGCATTTCGTGCCGCGTGAAAGTCTGGGCGATGCACTTTTCCTGAACCAGTTCATTGTTGATGACGAAGGTTTTGTCGGCCGCGTGCGTGAAGTCGATAACGAAAAAGTGGTGCTGGTGGATCTGCCGCGCGAACAGTTGATGAATCAGCAGGCCTGGGGCCTGACACCGCGCAATATCCATCAGGCACTGGCGCTGAATCTGCTCACTGATCCCAATGTGCACCTGGTTTCGCTGACCGGACCGGCCGGCTCCGGTAAAACCATACTGGCGCTGGCGGCCGCCATTGAAATGACCATCGTCGAGCGCCGTTTCAACAAGATCATTGCCACGCGCTCGACACCGCCGCTGGCTGAAGAACATGGCTTCCTGCCGGGCACGGAAGAGGAAAAGATGGACCCGTGGCTGGGCGCCATCAGCGACAATATCGAGGCCCTGCACCTGAATGATGCCAGTCCTTCCGGCTCCATCGAGTATGTGAAGGAAAAAGCCAATATCCAGTTCAAGGCGCTGAACTATATCCGTGGCCGCAGCTTCCAGCGTTCGCTGATCCTGATCGACGAATGCCAGAACCTGACACCGCACCAGATGAAGGCAATCATCACGCGTGCTGGCGACGGCTCGAAAGTGGTCTGCCTTGGCAATCTTGCGCAGATTGATACGCCTTACCTCTCGCCGACCAGCTCCGGCCTCACCTATATGAGTGAGCGCTTCAAGGGCTTCAAGCATGGCGGTCATCTGCAATTGCACGGGGTGCCGCGCTCCATTTTGGCGGAGTACGCTGAGTCCAATCTCTGAGTTTGAGTGTTTCAAGAAAAGGCCGGCATTTGCCGGCTTTTTCTTTGGGGAACTTGTGGGACACAGGGTGGTCATCTTGAGACAGCTCCGGACTCTCTGCTAGCGTCGGCGGCAAACAGCTCCCGGGAAAATGCAATGACGCCGAAACAGCAGGCTTTTATCGAGAGGCGTCTTCGCCAGATCCGCTACTGGCCTTTCATGGCGCTGGCGCTGATGGGTTTGCTGCTGGCCTGCTATGGCTTTCTCTATCTTTACCATCCGGTATATGTCAGTCCCGATGCCCTCATGGCGGCTTTCAAAAAGCCCCAGCCCGATCTGCAGCAACTGGCCCTGCTGGCCGTGCTCGGTAATCTCGCCTTTATCTGCCTGGGCCTGCTCATTCTTTTAATCATCGTGGTGGTGTCACTGGCGCTGTGGAATGAAAAAAAGCTGATTGCTTTGTTGCCGGCAGCGCCTGCCTTCAAGGATCATTTTTCGGCTGTGGCCAGGGACTATGCGAATTTCCGGCCGCGCTATCCCGCCACGCTTTATGCGGAGCTGGCCGCGCTGGCACCGGGGCATGAGCAGGCCTGGGATTGTGCGACGGGCAATGGTCAGGCGGCGGGTGGTCTTGCGGCGCATTTCAGCGAGGTCTATGCCAGCGATGCCAGTGCGGAACAGATTGCAGCCGCCAGCGGGCCTGACAATGTGCGTTTTGCCGTGGCGCCGGCGGAAGCCAGCGGCCTGCCTGATGCTTCGCTTGACCTGATCCTGGTGGCGCAGGCGGTACACTGGTTCGATTTGCCGGCTTTTTATGCCGAGGCCGAACGCGTGCTGCGTCCCGGCGGTGTGCTGGCGCTGCTGACGTATAGCGGCCTGCGTATCAACGAGACGCTGGATCCTGTGCTGCGCGAGTTCTACGAGGTGACGGTGGGCCCATACTGGCCGCCGGAGCGCCGTCATCCGGAAACCGGCTACCGCGAGCTGCCCTTCCCCTGGCCCGAGCTCAGTCTGCCGGAACAGACCATGACGGCAGCGTGGACGCTGGATCAGCTTATGGGCTATCTCGGCACCTGGTCATCGGTAAAGGCGTATCGCGAGCAGCGCAGTGAGGACCCGTTGCCGGCCCTGCGCGAGCAGTTGCTGCCCTTGTGGCCGGAGCAGGGGGAGGCTGCGCTGACCGTGAGTTGGCCCTTGCCGATGCGTATTGGCCGGCGCCCCTGAGACGACTGTCACGTCCCGTATCTTGATTGCCCACACCGAAGCCTTTACCCTTCGCGCTGTCAGTGCCAGGGCGGCTTGCCACGCGCAGCCCGCAGCAACCTGACGCAGGTCGGAGAGCCTCTCGAAACCGTCACAGATACTGTTCTGCCGTGGTGGTTTCCAGGGGCTCTTTTCATTCTTTCATTTGTTTTTGAACGGGTGGTGCCATGCGCCTTGCTGACTACTGTACTGATGCCGAGTGGAAGAAAATCCGCGACGTTGCCGACGCCAAGGAAACACCTTTCCTGGTGGTCGATCTCGAGATCATCAAACAAAAATTCGAAGAGCTGACCGGCTGCTTCCCCATGGCCAAGGTGCATTACGCCCTCAAGGCCAATCCGGGTGTGCCCGTGGTCGAGCTGCTGCGTGATGTCGGCTCCAATTTCGATATCGCCTCCATTTTCGAGCTCAATCGCGTGCTGGACACCGGCGTGAGCCCGGACCGCATTTCCTATGGCAACACCATCAAGAAAGCAGCCCATATCAAATACGCTTTTGATAAAGGCATACGTCTTTACGCCACCGACTCCAAGGCCGACCTGCAGTCCATTGCCGACAATGCACCGGGCTCCAAGGTTTTCGTACGTATCCTCGTGGAAGGTGGTGAAACCGCCGAGTGGCCGCTGTCGCGTAAATTCGGCTGCCACCCGGACATGGCAATCGACCTGCTGGTGATGGCCAAGCAGCTCGGCCTCGTGCCTTACGGCATTTCCTTCCATGTCGGTTCGCAGCAGAAGGATATCGCCGTCTGGGATGCGGCCCTGTCGAAAGTGAAATACATGTTCGACTGGATGAAGCTGGAAGAAGATATTGATCTCAAGATGATCAATATGGGTGGCGGCTTCCCGGCCAACTACATTTCGGAAGTGAACCCGATCAATGTGTATGCCGAAGAAATCCTGCGCTATCTGCGTGATGACTACGGCGATGAGCTGCCGGAAATCATTCTTGAGCCGGGTCGTTCGCTGGTGGGTGAGTCCGGTGTGCTGGTGTCGGAAGTCGTCCTGATTTCCCGCAAGTCCCGTACCGACCTTAACCGCTGGGTCTATCTCGACGTGGGTCTGTTCCAGGGCCTGATGGAAACCATGGGTGAGTCCATCAAATACCCGATCTATATGGAAAAGCTGGAAGGCAATCCGCAGACCGGTACTGTGGTGCTGGCCGGTCCGACCTGCGATTCCACCGACATCATGTATGAAAACTCCAATTACCAGCTGCCCTTGAATCTGGCCGTGGGTGATCGCCTGTACTGGATGACGACAGGTGCTTACACCAACTCCTACAGCTCGGTGGAATTCAACGGCTTCCCGCCGCTGAAGACCTACTATGTGAAGTGATTGCTCAGGCAATAATTCACGAGCAATAAAAAAGCCGGCTGATGCCGGCTTTTTTATTGGCTGATTTTTATAAGTGCTTTTACTGCGACTGTTGCCATGTTTCCTGCGGTACTACTTGTTGTGCCTGGGCTGCCTTGGCTCGCTTCACATAGTCCTGGTAAGCCGGGATGGAGATGGCTGCGAGGATGCCTATGAGGGCAATCAAGGGCAGGGTTAGTGAGGTCAAAATGACCCCGGTGCTGTTCTTGGTGGCTGGCTGGCCGTAGTCATTGCTGCCGTCTGTGCCAGCTTTGAAAACGAGATAGAGCCAGAACACGATATTGATGAGTGGAATCAGCATCAGCAGGCCTATCCACCCACTTTGATTCATATCGTTGAGGCGGCGTTTGATGGTGGCACCGTAGAAAATGATGACAGGGATATAGGCCGCTATGATGCCGATGCCGATGAGTCTGGCTGATTGCTCCTGACTTTGGCCTAGTGCTGCACTCAGCATGCCTGCAATAAAAGCGACGGGAAAGAGGATGAGCATGGGAATGCCGATGGAGTAGGCGAGATAGCGCAGTCGACCGATACGGCCACTGAAAGAAAAAAGGCGCGGCTGATATTCGCCATCATCAGTCGCGAGAGCGCTTATGACGGAGGATGGCGAGGCATAGGGATTATTCATTCACGGCTCCATGTCGAAAGACTGATTTGAAGCCGCGAATCTAGCAGCCGCTATCCGGCTTGTGCAGCACACCAGAGCGGCTTTGCGTAATCACCGCAATCACTGATCGATATGCACGGAGCGCGGGCCTTCATCCGGCTTCTGCTTTTCTGCGGCCTGCTGGTCACTTTCGAAGAGACTTTCCAGTTCCTTCATGGCTTCACGCGAGCTTTCAATCAGTTTGGCTTCGTCCTGGTAGATGGCGTGCTGGCGGCGCATGAGCTCGTCGTCATAGTCACGGAAGGTGTTTACGCCCTGCTGGGCGCGCTCGGGCGGAAAATCCAGGCCTTCCAGTACCTGTCGCGCCAGATCCAGGCTGGACAGATACATTTCACGATTGATCACATGCACGCCTATGTCCATGAGCTGGTAGGCATGGGCGCGATCGCGGGCGCGGGCGAAGATTTTCACTTTTGGGTAATGGCGGTGCACCGCCTCGGCCGTGCGCACGGAGTCACGTACATCATCAATGGCGAGCACGAAGATTTTGGCCTTGCCAACGCCGGCGGCGCGTAAAAGTTCCGGATGCGCAGGGTTGCCGTAATACACCTGGTTGCCGAAGCGGCGCACGAAATCCACCTGGCGGGCATCGGCTTCCAGTGCCGTAAAGCCGATTTTATGCATGCGCAGCACACGCGCCACGATTTGTCCGAAGCGGCCGAAGCCGGCAATGACCACTGGATTGTCGTTTTCCTCGATGACATCGAAGGCACGATTGTCCTGGGGTTTGAGACGGGGCTCCAGCCAGCGCTCCAGCACCATGAAGGCCAGCGGTGTCAGTGCCATGGAGACGGTCACGATAAGCACCAGTCTTTCCATCAGGGCCGTATCAATACTGTCAGCGGCGGCGGCCGTGGTGAATAGCACAAAGGCGAACTCACCACCTTGTGCCAGTGAGACGCCCAGGCTCAGCGAACTCAGCAGGCTGTTGCCGGCAAGTCGTCCGATGATGAGCAGGATGGCGAACTTCACCAGCATGAGGCCAACAGCGGCGGAGATGATGCCCAGTGTGTCCGCGGCCAGCAGATCAAGATCGGCGGTCATGCCCACGGCCATGAAGAAAAGACCCAGCAGCAGGCTTTTGAAGGGCTGGATGCTGGCCTCCAGATCGTGACGGTATTCCGAGTCGGCCAGCAGCACGCCGGCGAGAAAGGCGCCAAGCGCCATGGACAGGCCGAGGAATTCCATCAGTGAGGCAATGCCCAGCACGATGAAAAGTGCAGCGCCGGTGAAAAGTTCCGGTGCACCGCTATTGGCAATGAAGCGGAAGGTCGGGCGTATCAGGGTGCGGCTGGAAAAAATCAGGGCAGCAAATACGCCGACTATACGCAGCAGGTCCATGAGGTCATGGCCTTCGCCCTTGTGCCCGGAGAGCAGGGGAATGATGGCCAACAGCGGAATGACGGCGAGATCCTGAAACAGAAGGATGGAGAAAGCCTGGCGACCGTGCTGGCTGGTGAGCTGGTTTTTTTCGGCCAGCAATTGCAGCACGAAGGCCGTGGATGACATGGCCAGACCGAAGCCGGCAATCACACTGACGGCGGGGGTATAGCCGAGAAAAATGCCGAGGCCGGTAAACAGTGCGCCCGTGCCCAGCATTTGCAATGAGCCCAGACCGAAAACGGATTTGCGCAGCACCCAGAGGCGTGAAGGCTCCAGTTCCAGGCCGATCAGGAAAAGCAGCATCACCACGCCGTATTCGGCGACATGCAGCACGCTGCGACCATCGCTGACAAAGCCCATGACATCGGGGCCGATAATGATGCCGGCGGCCAGATAGCCGATGACGACGGCAAGGCCGAAGCGCTTGAAGAGGGGCACGATAAGCAGTGCGGCGCCGAGGAAGAGGGCAATCTCGTGTAGCGAGCCCATGACGGATTCCTTGGAATGACGATGGCAACAGAAGATGCCGAGATTGCCTGAAGTGGCAACTTTCCCGCAAACCTGTTTGCGCTATGCTTGGCCACCATTCTTCCCGGCCCTGCAGCTCACGACAGGAGGTCCAGCCATGACCCTGCGTTTCGACGACAACTCCCTTTCCATAGGCAATACGCCGCTGGTCAAACTCAACCGGGTCTGCGGCAGCAATGCCACGGTCTACGCCAAGATCGAAGGCCGCAATCCGGCTTACTCCGTGAAGTGCCGTATCGGTGCCAATCTGGTCTGGGATGCGGAAAAGCGTGGCGTGCTGAAGGCCGGCATGGAAATCGTGGAGCCCACCTCCGGCAATACCGGTATTGCCTTGGCCTTTGTGGCCGCCGCCCGTGGTTATCCGCTCACACTGACCATGCCTTCGTCCATGAGTCTGGAGCGCCGCAAGGTGCTGAAAGCGTTGGGTGCCACACTGGTGCTGACCGAGCCGGCCAAGGGCATGAAGGGCGCGATTGAAAAGGCCGAGGAAATTCGTGCATCGGCTCCAGAGAAGTATTTTCTGCCGCAGCAGTTCGAGAATCCGGCGAATCCGGACATCCATGAAAAAACCACGGGCCCGGAAATCTGGCGCGACACCGAAGGCAAGATCGATATTTTTGTCGCTGGCGTGGGCACGGGCGGCACCATCACCGGCGTCTCGCGTTTCATCAAGAAAACGCAGGGCAAGGCCATCCAGTCCATTGCGGTTGAGCCCACGGTATCGCCGCTGATCACGCAGACGCGCAAGGGCGAGCCGCTCACACCTTCCGGTCACAAGATCCAGGGCATAGGTGCCAACTTCGTACCGAAAAACCTCGATCTTTCTTTGCTGGATGGTGTGGAAACCGTCAGCAATGAAGATGCCATCGAGTTTGCGCGTCGCCTGATGCGTGAAGAGGGAATTCTTGCCGGCATTTCCTGTGGCGCAGCTGTTGCTGCAGCGGCACGTATTGCTGACAAACCCGAGAACAAGGGCAAGGTCATTGTTGTGGTGCTGCCGGATTCTGCCGAGCGTTATCTCTCGACGCCGTTGTTTGACGGCATTTTCACGGAACAGGAAACGGTGCAGTAATGACGATTGCTTTCTGGTGTGTGCTGGTTGCTGTTTTCCTGCCCCTGATCTGGACCTCTACGGCAAAGTTCACGACGGGCTTTCGTCCGCATGACAACCACAATCCGCGTGAATACCTGGCCAAGCTGGAAGGCCCGGCCAAACGTGCGCATTGGGCCGAGCAGAATACTTTCGAGTCTGTTCCCGGCTTCATGGCGGCCGTGATCATTGCCCATATCGCCCACGCCTCGCAGGGCTGGGTGGACGCTCTGGCTGTGGCCTATATTGCCCTGCGCCTGGTCTATGGCGTCCTCTACATCACCGACAAGCCCGCCCTGCGCTCTCTGGTCTGGTCCGGTGGTCTGGCCTGCGTGGTGGGGCTCTTCATAGCATCGGCTCTCGCCTGAGGTTCTGCCAAAGGCGGCTGCTCGTCGGCCCTGCCGCGCAGCCGCCTTTGATCAGAACTCAGAGAGCGTAAAAACCGCATTGGGCAGAGGGAGGCGGGGCGCTATAATGCGCCCCGTTTTCCTTTTCCCCCTCCGCGAGAGCAGTGCCAGCCATGAGCTACAAGAATGTGCCGATCGGCAAGGACGTACCGAACGATATCTACGTCATCATCGAAATCCCGGCCAATGCCGACCCCATCAAGTACGAGATCGACAAGGATTCCGACGCGCTCTTCGTGGACCGCTTCATCGGCACCGGCATGTCCTACCCGGTGAACTACGGCTACATCCCCCACACCCTGTCCGAAGACGGTGATCCCCTGGATGTGCTGGTGGTGACACCTTTCCCGGTGCAGCCGGGCTCCGTGATCCGCTCGCGCGTCATCGGCAAGCTGAACATGGAAGACGAAGCCGGCGTGGACACCAAGCTCATCGCCGTGCCCCACGACAAGCTCACCCCGCTCTACAAGAACGTGAAGGAATACACCGATCTGCCCGAGCTGCTGCTGGGCCAGATCAAGCATTTCTTCGAGCAGTACAAGGCGCTGGAGCCGGGCAAGTGGGTCAAGCTCACCGGTTGGGAAGGCTCCGAGGCGGCCAAGGCCGACATCCTCAAGTCCATAGAAGCGGCCAAGAAGTAAGACGGCTGTTGCTGCAAAAAGCCCGCGATGCGGGCTTTTCCTGCCTAGACTGATGCGGTCCTGGCTTTATCCATCAGCGCACAAGGAGAGTGCCATGATGTCTACTACCGTACTGCCTTTCAGCGGACCCGAGTCCGATCTCTTGTTCGTGGAAATCAGCGAGGAAATCTTCCGCCTGGAAGAGGATCTCGCCCGCTTTCATGAGCTGGGTGCCAAGCGGCGCCTGTCCACCCCCGATGAATACCGCGAGCAGATACGCATACGCCGTGAGCTGCTGAGTCTGTTGGAAGCGGGCTCGTAGTTCGTCGGTTATATGTTTCTTGGTTTGATTGTCTGACAATCAAGAAAGTCGACCCTTCTCCTCCTCCCTATAATTGCCTGCGTTGACCCGGGGCCGCTTGCATTGGCCGGGTCGCTTTCCGGGCTTGCCGGTTTCAGTTTCTTTTTCAATTTTTCAAGGAAGTGTGTCATGGGTGAACTCAAGCAGTTGTCCGAACAGCAGCAGACCCTGGTGGAGCGCGTGAAGAGCCTCGGCCAGCAGATTTATCTCGCCAATCTCGGCCTCGCCAGCAAGGTCGAAGAAGAAGGCAAGAAGCAGTACGACAAGATTGTTGCCGCCGGCACCGAATCCCGTGGTGAAGCCTCCAGCAAGGCCACTGTGGTTGCCGTTGGTGTGGTGGAAGTGCTCAAGGCCGAAGCTGAAAAGCTGAAGGCTGAAGGCTTCAAGCCCCAGGTTGATGCCATCAAGCAGCGCCTGACCGGCCTCAAGCTGAAGGAAGAAACCCAGAAGCTGTTCGACGAGCTGGTGGCTGCCGGCGAAAAGCGCAAGGCCGCCTGAGTCGTCACAGTTTTTGAGCGTGCATGCTGAAGCGCGCTGAGTATTTGTTCTGAGTGTTTTGTTGTTGTGGTAACCCTCTTGGGGATGGCCCCCTCTGGCCATCCCCTTTTTTTTGCCCGCGATTTTTTCTTTTCCCCCTCGTTTTTTTAACGTCCCTCTTCATGGTGCTGCAGGCCGGCTGCAAGCAATTCGTCATCTCCGGGGCGGATAATCAAGATGTACAAACTGCCCGGCTGTCAGACAGTTTCTGGCATGTCTTTGGCAGCATTCCATCTGCCGGCCCTGCAGGCCTGTGATGACCGATCTGATGTGTACGCGATGAGAATGGTTTCAGTATTACCAGCGAGGTGATAACCATGTGGCGTCAACGCATAGCAATTGCTCTTTCCCTGTCCTTCCCACTCACCCTTTCCGCCTTGCCGGCGCAGGCTGCCAAAGTCCTGGAGCCGGCCCGCATCTGTGTTTTTGATCCTGCGGGCAAGGCGGGCGATCTCTTTGATCTGGCTCAGGAATACCTGAAAGACGCAGGGCCGCTGCAACTGCGCAGCTATACCGATGAGCGTCTTGCCGTGGAGGACTTCAAGGCTGGCCAGTGCGACGGGGTGGCGGTATCCACCTTCCGTGCGCGCCAGTTCAATCCCTTTGCCGGTTCGGTGGATGCCTTTGGTGGTCTGCCGGAAACCCACTCCCTGAAAACCCTGTTCAGCGTGCTCGCCAAGCCGCAACTGGCACCCAATCTGGTGCATGGCGAGTATGAGGTGGCCGGCATGCTGCCTTTGGGCTCGCTTTATGTGCTGGTGCGGGACCGCCGCATCAATGCCATAGGCGCGGCGGCGGGGCGCAAGGTGGCGGTGCTGGACTGGGACAAGAGCCAGGCGAGGCTGGTAGAGGGGCTGGCGGCTCAGCCGGTGGCGGCGGATGTCACCAGCTACGCCACCCGCTTCAATAACGGCCAGGTGGACATCATTGCAGCGCCGGCCCTCTTGTTCCGGCGTTTCGAGGTGGAAAAGGGCCTGGGCAGCAAGGGCGGTATCTACCGTTTTCCCCTGGCCCAGCTCACCGCCACCATCGTCATACGCCGTGACCGTTTCCCGCCGGATTTTGCGGCCCGCTTGCGGGCACGGGCTCCGGGCTTTGTGGATACAGCCCTGGCACGTATCGATGCCGCTGAGGCGGCCGTGCCCAAGCGCTACTGGCTGGATCTTGCCGAAGCCGATCAGCGCCAGTACCAGCAACTGCTGGCTGCTGCGCGTGAGCAGCTCACCCAGGATGGCATCTACGATCCGCGCATGATGGCCATCCTGCACCGGGTGCGCTGCCTGGAGCAGCCCTCGGGCTATGAGTGTGTGGTGGGCCGCTTGTAGTCATTGCGGGGCGTCGACTTGTCAGGGCGGCTCAGGCCGCCCTGCTTTTTCTGATTGGCGCAAAATGCTGCGACGGAATGGCGAAAAACACCGGTAAATTGCCATTCGGGGCTTATCGATGACCCCCTGTCTGTGGTTAAAATGCGAACAGGTTCATGTTGTCAGGCTTCTGCACACAAGAAACAGGTCTCTCCCGGCATACACAGGGCCGGAGAAAGTCCGAATAACAAAGCAAAACCCATAAAAAAAAGAATAGGGAGCGGTCATGAAGCTTGCAGTTGCCCGTCATCGCCTCGGCCAGATGCTGGCCGGTTTTCTCCTCTGCTCCTCCGCTGCGATGGCTGCCCCTGAGCAGCAGGTCCTTTGCGTCTGGGACTTGCTGGGTGAGCAGGGCGATGCCGCCAGCAATATGCGGGACTACGTGCTGGCGGCACGTAGCTGGGGCGCCAATCTCAAGATGAAGGTCTACACCAACGAAGGTGTGGCGGCCGACGATTTCAAGGCTGGCCAGTGCGATGCCGTGCTCATGACCGGCCTGCGCGGGCGCATGTTCAACCAGTTCACCGGCTCGGTGGATGCGGTGGGCGCCGTGCCCAGCTACACACATATGCGAGATGTCATCGATCTGCTTGCCAATCCGAAGCTGGCACCGCGCATGGTCAGCGGTATTTATGAAACGGCCGGCGTGGTGCCGGTGGGGGCGGCCTATGCCTTCGTGAATGACCGCAGCATCAACTCGCTCGACAAGGCCGCCGGCAAGAAAGTGGCCGTGCTGGACTGGGACAAGTCCCAGGCGGAAATGGTGAAGATCGTCGGTGCGGTGCCGGTGTCTTCGGATCTCTCCACCTATGCCGGCAAATTCAATAACGGCCAGGTCGACATCCTTTTTGCACCTATTCCCATGTACAAGCCCATGGAGCTCTACAAGGGCATAGGCACCAAGGGCGGCATTGCACGCTTCCCCGTCATCCAGCTTTCATTGCAGATCATCATACGTCGCGACAAATTCCCGGCCGATTTCGGCCAGAAGAGCCGCGAGTATGTGTCCAGCCAGGTACCGCGTTTCTTCGGCCTGATCCGCAATACCGAGCGCGAAGTGGACCCCAAGCACTGGATGCATGTGCCACTGTCCGATCGCAATGGCTATGAAAAGATCATGCGTGAAATGCGCGTACACCTGACCAAATCCGGCTATTACGACCCGCGCATGATGACCCTGCTCAAGCGCGTGCGCTGCAAGCGCGAGCCTGATGCTGCCGAGTGCTCCATCAACGACGAGTGATCATCTGTGCTGACAGGTGGCTGAATGAGCGGCTGGTCCACATGGACTGTGATGGCGATCACACAGAAACTAGGCAGTCGCGAGGGGCAAGGGAGGTCGCAAGGCCGGCCACAGGCTGATGTCCCCTGAAAACAATAAGGAAGCCCGGTTGCTTGTCGGTCACTGCCTGTCCTGCGGGTAGTCGGCCCCGAGGTTTGAATCAATGAAGCGTATTCCCCTGTTCAGCCGCCACTGGGCGGCTGCCGTACTAGCAGTAGCCAGCAGCATGGCGCAGGCCCAGGTGGCCTGTGTATTTGATCTCGTGGGCAAACAAGGCGAGACCTACGAACTGGCCCGTGATTTTGCGCTGCAAGCCAAGCGTGAAGGCATCAATATGACGCTGCGGCCCTATACCAGCGAAGGCGTTGCCTATGACGACTTCAAGGCCGGTCAGTGCGATGCCGTCATGATGACCAATCTGCGTGCGCGTCAGCTCAACAAATTTGTCGGCAGCATGGATTCCATCGGTGCCGTGCCCACGCAAGAAGCCCTGCGTTCGGTGATTGACCTGCTGCTCAGCCCCAAGAGTGCGGAGCGCATGGTGAGCGGTCCTTATGAAGTGGCTGCCATCATTCCGCTGGGCGCGGTTTATCCCTTTGTGGATGATCGCGCCATCAATACCCTGGCCAAGGCCTCGGGCAAGAAAGTGGCGGTGTTCGACTGGGACAAGACCCAGGCCCGTCTCGTGCAGCAGATAGGCGCACAGCCGGTGTCTTCCGACATCATCAATTTCTCCAGCAAGTTCAATAATGGCCAGGTCGACATCATTGCGGCCCCTGCCATTGCCTTCCGTCCGCTGGAACTGCATCGCGGCCTTGGCACCAAGGGCGCCATCGTCAATATGCCCTTCATGCAGATCACGGCCGTGGCCCTGATCCGTCATGATCGCTTCAAGGCGGGTGATGGCCAGAAGCTGCGCAATATCGCGAGCAAGATGGTTGATCCGGCTTTCAAGCTGATCAAGCGTTCGGAAGAAGACATTCCTGCGCAGTACTGGGCACAGGTTCCTTCAGTGGAAGTGCAGGGCTATTTCGGCATGATGCGCGAAGCCCGTATCCGCCTCACCAAGGATGGCGAATACGATGCCGACATGATGCATTTCCTCAAGCGTGTGCGTTGCCGTTACGATCCGGGCAATGCCGAGTGCATCATGGATGACGAGTAAAGCGTCCAGTTGGTAAGAAAGTGGTAAAAAAAGCCCGGCATTGCCGGGCTTTTTTATGGCATTTTTACCGCGCGCAGCCATCTTGCCTTGCACAATACCCACGGACTTCCGCTTCGGCTCCGGGTCACAATCCGGGCGGGCTTTTCAGGAGAATGCTATGTCGCCGTCATCGGCCAGTCTGCCACGCTGGGCCTGGATCTTTCCCTTGCTGGCCTGGTTGGTGCTGGGGGTTTCCCTGTTGCTGACTCCCAGCCTGCCGGTACTGATTGTGGTGGGTCTGGTATTGGGCGCTGTGGTCTTTGCGGCGGTGCATCATGCCGAGGTCATTGCACATCGCATAGGTGAGCCCTTCGGAACCCTGGTGCTGGCGGTTGCGGTCACCATCATCGAGGTGGCGCTGATTGTTTCCGTGATGCTCTCGGGCGGGCCGGAAAAAGCCGGTCTTGCGCGTGACACGGTTTATGCCGCGGTCATGATTGTCAGCAATGGCATTGTCGGCATCTGCCTTTTGATCGGTGGCTGGCAGCATCGCGAACAGGGCTTTCATCTTTTCGGCGCCAGTGCGGCCATGGGCGTGCTCACTGTGCTGGCGGTGACCACGCTGATCCTGCCGAATTTCACACGCACCACTGAAGGCCCCATGCTGGCGACATCACAGCTGGCTTTCGTGGGACTGACCTCGCTGGTGCTCTACTGCGTTTTCGTTTTCATACAGACCGTGCGCCATCGCGATTATTTCATCGTGGCCGGCAGTTCGGACGAGGCCGAGCATGCCTTGCCGCCGCCTACGCGCACGGCCCTGCTCAGCCTTGGCTTGCTGCTGGTTTGTCTGGTGGCGGTAGTGCTGCTGGCCAAGATGCTGTCGCCCGCGATTGAAGCGGCTGTAGCACGAGCAGGTGCACCGGCGGCCGTGGTCGGTATCGTGATTGCTGCGCTGGTGCTTTTGCCGGAGGGCTTGGCGGCCTTGCGTGCCGCGCGCGCGAATCGTTTGCAGACCAGCATCAATCTGGCGCTGGGCTCGGCGCTGGCCAGCATAGGCCTCACCATTCCCACGGTGGCAGCCGTGTTCATCTACACAGGCCAGCCGCTGGAGCTGGGTCTGGCCCCCAAGGAAATGGTGATGCTGGCGCTGACGCTGCTGGTTGGCGGCATGACACTGGCCACAGGCCGCACCACCATCATGCAGGGCGCGGTGCATCTGGCGATTTTTGCCGCCTTTCTTTTCCTTTCCATCGTGCCCTGAGGCAGGAGCTGGAGAGGCCTGGCGAGCGCCCAAAGAAAAAGGGCTTAGCTGACGCTAAGCCCTTGAAAAGGTTGGTGGCTACACCGGGACTTGAACCTGGGACATCAGCATTATGAATGCTGCGCTCTAACC
>JAVHYE010000213.1 GCA_031119295.1 Pedobacter sp.
AACTCTTCTTCCACAGCCGGCCCGGCAAAGAGCAGGCGCCGTTTCAGTTTCTGCAAATCCGGATTTTCCGCCACGGCGCGGCGTACGGTGCTGTCCAGGTAGCGGCTGAGTTCGCGCTGATGGCTGCCATGGGCATGGGCCGTGGTTTCACTCAGCAGTCGGGCCAGCCAGGGCACGATGCTGTCACGACGTGGCTTGAGGATTTCTTCGCTGAGCCTGTGCGTCAGCTGGCCGCCTTCGCGCACTTCTTTCTGCACGCCATTAAGCACATTCACCACGATGCGATCCGATAATTCCTCGATCACGATGCGGTAATACTTGTAGCCCGCCACAAAGGGGCTGCTTTCCGAGAGATCAATCACGCCGAGTTTCTGCAGGCGATAGCCTATGGAAATCAGGCGTAGCAGACGCAGGGCACGGAAGGCGGGCAGGGGAATACAGCCCAGCACGTCATACCAGCGCACAAAGGGATAGAAAAACCAGCGGTAATACGTCTTGCGCCAGATGGCATGCAGCCAGCGCAGCAGGAGTTCACCGATCAGGAAAAAAGTGAAAAAGGAATCGTAAACCTGCAGGCGGGTATGCCAGTGCTCGCGGTAGTGATTGATGAAGTCCGGAAAAGTCCGCGCCAGCATAACGCCGCTGCCGCTATTGAGCAGGATGGCGTCCAGCAAGAGCCAGCTGAGATTGATACTGATCAGGAAAAGCAGCACCAGATCCAGCAAGAGCCAGGGTGCCTCTTCTTTTCCTTTCAGGACTTGCCAGTGAATTTTCATGATGGTTTCCCGGGAAGCATCAAACGCATGGGCTGCATGAGCGATGCATGGAAGCCGAATTTTTCATAAAGCCGGCGGGCATCCGCATTATCGTGATCCGTATTCAGGGTGATGCGCAGACAGGCTTGTTGACGTGCCGTATCAATGGCTGCCTGCAGCAGGCGACTGCCACGCCCGCCGCCACGACGGTCTTCACGTACCACCAGATCATCCAGTATGGCCACGCGGCCGCCTTCTGCCGTGCTGATGGTGAAAAGCAGATTCACCATGCCGGTGATTTCCGGTTCGCCCTCGGCATTTTCTTCCTGCAGCAAAAGAATTCGGCCGATGTCAGGGTCTTCCACGATGGCACTCAGGCCGCGTGACTGCTTTTCCAGATCGGGATGAAAGTCGGCTTCCTGGGCAAACAGGGTGGCCAGCAACAGGGAAAGCACGGGGATGTCATCCGGCGTGGCTGCGCGAATGATGCCGGGTGAGCTCATGTGCGCCTCAGTACCAGCAGCGGGCTGGCGGCCCAAGTGGCACGCATGCCGGGCAGGCCTGCTGCCAGCACGACAAGTGCGCCAGCGAGCGGTGCCTGCCACCACAGCAGCGGATGCAGCACGGGTGGCATGTCCAGCACCTGCCAGTACACCACGGCGGCAATCGCCTCATTGAGCAGCGCTGCCAGCAAGCCGGCGAGAGCGCCCATACAGGCAAACTCCAGCAGCAGGCGCTGCTGCAATTCACGGCGGCTGATGCCGGTCACGCGCAAGAGCGCGGCTTCGAGTTTGCGTGCATCCAGACTGGACTGTATCTGCGACCAGATCACCAGAATGGCGCCGCCCAATACAAACAGCAGAATGGCTTCGACAGCGCGCGACACCTGATCCAGCAGTTTTTTCACTTCCGCCATCACACCATCGATATCGATCAGCACCATGGTGGGGAACTGGCGCACGAGAGTGCTGAGCAGCGGGCGTTTTTCCGTGGGCACACGGAAGCTGCCGAGATAGCTGGCCGGGAAGTCCTGCAGAACGTCGGGCGAAAAAATGAAATAGAAATTGGGCTGGAAAGTATCCCAGTCCACTTCACGCAGGCTGGTGACGGTAGCCACGGCATCACCTTCGGCCATGGTGAAATGCAGACGGTCGCCGATTTTTATACCGAGGCGATCGGCGAGTTTGGACTCTACGGACACCTGCCCCTGTGTACCGGCTGCCCACCATTTGCCTTCAGTCATTTTGGCATCCGGGGGCAGGGCATCGCGCCAGGTCAGGCTGAGTTCGCGGTTCAGGGATTCGTCGCGGTCGTTCTCTTTTTCATTTTCCTTGCTGACAGCGCGCTGCACGGTCTTGTCATTGATGGCCGTGAGGCGGCCACGCACGATGGGGTAGAGCGGGCTGCCCTTGAGCTCGTTTGCTTTCAGGAAGTCTGCCAGTGGTTCACGTTCTTCCGGTGCAATATTCAGCGCAAACTGGTTGGGCGCATCCGCCGGAATCTTGTTCTGCCAGGCGGAAAGCAATTCGCCACGCAGGCTGACCACCAGCAAAAGAGCGGTAAGGCCCAGTGCCAGACCAAGAATCTGCGTTGAGCTGGTTTTCGTATCACGCAGCAGTGAAGCGAGTGCCGGATGCACGATGCGACGGCGCCAGAAACCCAGCAGGGCCGAGAGGCCACGCCACGCTAAAAGTGCCAGCACAGCACCACCCGCCATCACGGAAAACGCCAGCTTGGGCTGACCGGTTTCCAGCATGAGCAAAATCAGCAAGGCAGCCCAGGCCAGCAGCGTAATGGCCAGCAATGACCATGAGGCTGGTGCGAGTTCGCGACGCAAAACACGCAAGGGACTGACATTGCCGAGCGCCAGTAATGTGGGCAGAGCAAAGCCGGCCAGGGTCAGCGTGGCGGTAGCCACGCCGGTAAACAGCGGACGCCAGAAAGAAAACAGCGGGCTGCCGCCGGGTAAAAGATCGCCCAGCATCTGGGCCAGCACTACCGCAACCCCGCCACCGATAATGGCGCCCAGCAGCACGGCGGCCGCCCAGGCAAAAAAGATTTCCCCGAGAATGAGGCGCAAGGTATCGCGACGTGAAGCACCTATGCTGCGCAGCAGAGCCAGGGTATCGAAATGGCGCTCGGCAAAGCGTCGCGTGCTGGTGGCAATGGCAAGGCCGGCGAGCACAACCGCAGCAATGGTGGCGAGGCTGAAATAACTCTGGCTGCGTTGCAGCGGCCCGCCGATTTCCGGGCGGCCTTCGGAAATATCCTGCACCTTCATGCCCAGAC
>JAVHYE010000086.1:0-14549 GCA_031119295.1 Pedobacter sp.
CCATTGATGAAGACCTGCTCCAGCCCCTGCAGACCCGCCCAGAGACGGTCACGCAGACCGGCAATGCGGGCGTTTTCAGACTGCATTTCTTCTTTCGCGATACGGAAGGCTTCACCCATACCGACGATCTGGTGCGTGGCCAGGGTGCCGGAGCGGAAACCGCGCTCATGACCACCGCCATGCATCTGGGCTTCCAGGCGCACGCGCGGCTTGCGACGCACGTAGAGCGCACCAATGCCCTTGGGGCCGTAGGTCTTGTGCGCGGAGAAGCTCATGAGATCGACCTTGGTGTTTTCCAGGTCGATGTCCACCTTGCCCGTGCTCTGCGCTGCATCTACATGGAAAAGAATACCGCGGGCACGCAGGATTTCGCCGATGGCGGCGATATCGGTAATGGTGCCGATCTCGTTGTTCACATGCATGAGCGAGACGAGAATCGTGTCAGGACGCAGTGCTGCTTCCACGGCTTCCGGCTTGATCAGGCCCGTGCCCAGCTCAGGATCGAGATAGGTGATTTCGAAACCTTCGCGCTCAAGCTGTCGGCAGGTATCCAGCACGGCTTTGTGCTCGATCTTGCTGGTGACGATGTGCTTGCCCTTGGTCTGGTAGAAATGCGCGGCGCCCTTGATGGCGAGGTTGTCGGACTCGGTGGCACCGGAGGTCCAGACGATTTCACGCGGATCGGCTTTCACCAGATCAGCTACCTGGCGGCGCGCATTTTCCACGGCCTCTTCGGCATGCCAGCCATAGGCATGCGAGCGCGAGGCGGGGTTGCCGAAATTCCCTTCCTGGGTGAGGCATTCCACCATTTTCTGCGCCACGCGCGGATCAACCGGGGTAGTCGCGGAATAGTCGAGATAAATCGGTCTTTTCATTTAAGGCTTACCACTTCACCTGGCTGCGAGCTGGGTATTCAGCCCGACTTCAATTCACTGCAAGCATTTCCAGGCCGCTATGGCCTTCGCTCTGCTTGCGCTTTTGCAAATCACTCTGGCGCAGGGCCACTGCCTGTATTTCGCGTTTGTCCACCAACTCCTGCAGGCTGATGGCCGCCAGGAAGTTGTGCAGCTGCTGGCTGAGATCGCTCCACAGCTCATGCGTGAGGCAGGTCATGCCCTGCTGGCAGTCGCCGGCACCACCGCATCGGGTGGCATCCACCGACTCATCCACCGCGTCGATGATCTGTGCGATGTAAATGCTGCTGCCTTCCCGTGCCAGCTGGTAGCCGCCACCGGGGCCGCGCACGCTGGACACCAGTCCGTTCTTGCGCAACTTGGCAAAGAGCTGCTCGAGATAGGACACCGAGATGGACTGGCGCTCGGAGATGTCGGCCAGACTCACCGGGTCGTGACGGGCATGCAGGGCCAAATCCAGCATGGCGGTCACGGCGTAACGTCCTTTTGTGGTCAAGCGCATAGGGGCATCCCCTGTCCGATCTGTTGTTGGACGCCAGTATCCCAAATCCCGAGTAAATCAGTCAACCATTTGACCCAGTAAAAAGCTCGGGGATTCTAGTGACTCAAGCGTCTCAACACCAGTGTTTTCAGGCCTTTCAGGCCTGTTTGCGCGCCTCGTCGTCCTGCAGGGCAGCAATGTCCTCAGCCTTGAGAGCATCCGGCTTCTGGTCACAAAAGCCCGGGTTTATACGGCTCAGGCTCTCGCACATACGGTCCATACGGGCATCGGACTGCTGCATGTGATCCAGCAGATGGCGAATGGCCTCCACGACCGGGTCGGGCAGGTCAGGAGCAGCGGCATAGGCCTGGAAGCCGATTTTCTCGGCAAAGGCACGCCGGGCCTGCTCCGCCGCATCCGTTTCCTGCCGGAGGATAAGACGGGCCGGATTGCCCACGGCGGTAGCCCCCGCCGGCACCGGCTTGGTGACCACAGCGTTAGAGCCGATCTTGGCGCCGTCCGCAATCAGGATGGGACCTATGACCTTGGCCCCCGCCCCCACCACCACGCCATTGCCCAGAGTGGGATGACGCTTGCCCTTGTCCCAGCTGGTGCCACCCAGGGTGACACCGTGATAGAGAGTGACGTCATCACCGATCTCGGCGGTTTCACCAATGACCACGCCCATGCCGTGATCGATGAAAAAGCGGCGGCCGATTTTCGCGCCGGGATGGATTTCTATCCCGGTGAGAAAACGGGAAACGGATGAAATCCAGCGCGCCAGCCCCTTCCAGTCCGCCAGCCAGAGCGCATGCGCCCAGCGGTGGAGGATATTGGCGTGTATGCCGGGGTAGTTGAGCAGCACTTCCAGTCCGCTGCGCGCGGCCGGGTCCCGGTCGAATACGGATGCGATGTCTTCTTTGATGCGATCGAACATCAGCTTTTCGCCTTTTTCAGTTCGGCGGCAATTTCCTGCAGCCGCGTGAAGATGCCACGCCACATATTGTATTCAATGCGGTCCAGACGCACGCGCCCGAACAGACGGCGGGCACGGGCCATGAGCTGGCGCGGATTGTCTTCCGTGAGGAAACCCGTCTCCAGCAACATGCTCTCGAAATGGTCGTAAAAGCGCTCCATATCCCCATGCGGAACCACTTCCTGATCCCAGTTCAGGAACTGCACCGGCATGCGGTTTTCTTCCGGCACCGGCTGCTCGGCAGCGACCAGATGGGCCATACGCACTTCATAAGCCAGCACCTGCACGGCGGCCGCCACATTGAGCACGCCGTATTCTTCATCGGTGGGAATGCAAACGTGATAGTTGCAGCGCTGCAGCTCCTCATTGGTAAGGCCGCGGTCTTCACGACCAAAGACAATGGCCACCTTCTGGCTGGACGACTCGGCCAGCACGGCCTCACCGGCCTGACGGGCATCCATCAGGGGCCAGGGAATGGTGCGGGAGCGGGCACTGGTACCTATGACCAGCGAGCAGTCGGCCACCGCCTCTTCCAGCGTTGCCACGATACGGGCCTTGGCCAGCACGTCCGAAGCACCGGAGGCCAGCGAAGTCGCCTCGGCACTGGGGAATATCTTGGGGTCCACCAGGCAAAGGTCCGTGATGCCCATGGTTTTCATGGCGCGCGCGGCCGCACCGATATTGGCAGGCAGCGTGGTGTTCACGAGGACGATGCGGACATTTTCAAGCATGAAGGGCGGGCCCCTATTTATGGATAGGCAGGCTGGCTATGGGCAGGGCCGCGCATGGTAACAAATGTCGCTCCGGCTATCTCCGGGCAGTACGTGGGGATTTCCCCGTCGCGGCCACATCGCTACAATCCGCGCCCTGACAGCCGTCACCCCGTTCTTTCAAAGAGTCTTCTCATGCAACCCATGCTCAACATGGCGCTGCGCGCCGCCCGTGCCGCCGGTGACATCATTGCCCAGTCTGCTGAAAAGGTGGACCTGATCGACGTCGAGGCCAAGGGCCTGAACGACTACGTCACCAAGGTCGATCGCGCGGCCGAAAGCGCCATCATGAATGTGCTGCAGAAGACCTATCCCAACCACAGCTTCCTCGGCGAAGAAACCGGCCGCCGAGACGGCAAGGGCGAAGGCGCTGACTGGCTGTGGATCGTCGACCCTCTCGACGGCACCACCAACTTCATCCACGGCTTCCCGCAGTTCGCCGTCTCCATCGCCGTGCAGTACAAGGGCGTCACCGAACACGCCGTGGTGCTGGACCCCATCAAGCGCGAAGAATTCACCGCCAGCCGTGGTCGTGGCGCCGCCATGAACGGTCGCCGTCTGCGCGTGACTTCACGCAAGACCCTGGAAGGCGGCCTGCTCGGCACCGGCTTTCCTTTCCGTCCGGACCAGCAGGAGCACATCGACAACTATCTGGCCATGTTCAAGGACGTGGCCAAGCAGACCGCCGGCCTGCGTCGCGCTGGAGCTGCTGCACTGGATCTGGCCTATGTCGCTGCCGGCCGTCTCGACGGCTTTTTCGAATTCGGCCTGCAGCCCTGGGATATCGCCGCGGGTGACCTGCTGATCCGTGAAGCCGGCGGCCTCGTTGCCGACTTTGCCGGTGGCCATAACTATCTGCAGTCCGGCAATGTCGTGGCGGGCAATCCCAAGCTGCTGAAAGCCCTGCTCACCACGCTTTCGCCCCACCTCAACGACAGCCTGCGCAAGTAAGCCGCGGCACTGGTAAACCAGAAGGACAACTCTGTCGGCATGCCCGCTCCGGCACGGAAGCGGGCTGTTATGATCGCCAGCACCCTTACGGATCGAGGGATACACGTGCAACACCGCTTACAGCCTCTGCTGCCCGCACTGGGCAGCATCCTGTTCCTGCTGCTCAGTCTTTGCCGTCCGGCGCTGGCGGCTGAAGTGCCTGCCCTTGTCCTGCAGGGACCGCCACAGGAAACACGTGTTGAGCCTCATGTTTCCTGGCTCTGTGATCCCGCCGGCCTGATGGAGCTGGATGACATCCAGGGCCGCCTGCACCCGCTGCCCCACCACGTCATTGTTTTCGGCTACGAGAACGGCACCTGCTGGTTTCATTTCCGCCTGGAAAACGCCAGCACCGAAGCACTTTCCCTGATCCTGCAACTGAATTATCCGGTACTGGACCGTGTCGAGCTGTTTGCACCCGGCTCGGCCCAGCCCTATCGCGAAATGGGCGACAGCCTGCCTTTTGTACAACGCCCGATTGCGACCCGTGCTTATGTGATTCCGCTCGATCTGCCCGCCGGCAAGGGGCAGGACTATTACCTGCGCATTGCCAGCACCAGCTCCATGAATGTGCCGCTCACCCTGAGCAGCACTGAGCACTATATCGGCGAGCATGAAACCTCGGAGTGGATACACGGCGCCGGCTTCGGCATCACCATAGGCCTCATCGTCTATCACCTTTTCCTGTGGCTGGCGGTGCGCGAAAAGATTTACCGCTTTTACGTGCTCTATATGGGCTCGGCGCTTTTCTACATTCTCTGCTTTGAAGGCATGGCCTTCGAGCTCTGGCCCACCCTGCCGGGCTGGAATGCGCATGCCCAGCTCTTCTTCGTTTTCCTCATGCTGGCCAGTGGCGCGCTGTTTGCGCGCGACTATTTGCGCACCAGTGAATGGCCCAGCGCTGATCGCATCCTGAAGACGGTTGCCGGCATGGACCTGGCCGCTGTCGCGCTGCAATTCATGCTGCCACTTTCCCTGGGCTACAAACTGCAGCCCGTGCTGGCCCTCATCACCATGCTGGCCATCATTTCAGTGGCTGTGATGCGCTGGCGCGCCGGCCTGCGCGAAGCCCGCCTTTTCCTGCTGTCCTGGGGCCTGCTGCTGGGCATGGCCACCACGATTTCCCTGCAAAGCTTCGGTGCCTTTCCCGGCCTGCCCTTCATGCTCACCCTGAACGGCATGGAAATCGCCTTCATCCTGCAACAAGTCTTGCTGGCCCTGGCACTGGCTGACCGCCTCAATATCCTCAAGCAGGAAAAAACGGCACAGGAAGCGGCCATCATGCGCGCCGAAGCCGAAAGCGCGGCCAAGACAGAATTCCTCGCGCGCATGAGCCATGAAATACGCACGCCTATGAATGCCCTCATGGGCATCACGCAGCTCTTGCAGGACACCTCGCTGGATCGTGTGCAGAAAAACTATGTGGATACGCTGAACAGCTCCGGCCACGCCCTGCTCAATGTCATCAACGACATTCTCGATTACTCGAAAATCTCTGCCGGCAAGATCGAGCTGGAGATGATCGATTTCAATCTGCTGGATCTGCTCGATGAATGCATACAGGTATTCAGCCTGAGTGCGCGCGAAAAATCAGTTTCACTGATTTGCGAGCGCGGCCGCGATCTGCCCTCGCATATGCGTGGCGATGCCGGCCGTCTGCGCCAGATCATCCTCAACCTGCTCAGCAATGCCATCAAGTTCACGGACTACGGCAATGTCTTCCTGCGTGTGGATCTGGAAGAAGCCAGTGCTTCGCGCCTGCGCCTGCGCATAGAAGTGGAGGACAGCGGCATCGGCATTCCGGCTGAAAAATTGCCGCATCTGTTCGAGTCCTTCATGCAGGCGGATTCCTCCACCTCGCGTCAATATGGCGGCTCCGGCCTCGGCCTTGCCATCAGCCGCCAGCTGGTGGAGCTCATGCACGGCAAGATCAGCGTTTCCAGCACCGAAGGCCAGGGCACGCTTTTCCGTTTTACCGTCCTGTTGAAAGCAGCCTCGGCCAATCCACCGCTGCCTGATCCGCGCGAAATTCCCATCTCGCCCATGTTGTTTGCCGGCACCAATGCCCTGGTGGTGGAGGACAATCCCATCAACCAGCTGGTGATACACGGCTTCCTGCAGAAAGTGGGCATAGAAGCGCGCCTGGCCAGCGGCGGTCAGGAGGCCCTGGATATCCTGACCGCCGGCGAGGAAAAGTTCGACGTCATCTTCATGGACTGCGAAATGCCCTTCATGGACGGCTTTGAAACCACGCGCCGCCTGCGCCAGTGGGAAAGAGAGTCCGGCACACCGCCGCATATCATCATCGCCCTCACCGCCCATGCCCTGCCCGAGCATCGCGAGCGCTGCCTGGCCGCCGGTATGAATGACTATCTTTCCAAGCCCCTGCTGCTGGCTCGGCTGGTGGAGAAGCTGCACGGCATTTTGCGGAGACAGGTGGCCACGCCGGACCAGCCCTGACTTCTAGACTGAGTTCATCTCGACTCAGGTCTCTGCAAGCGACCAGGAAGGTCAGGCCATGCGTGTCACCACCACTCTGCTGGCGCTGGAAAGCGCCATTGAAAAAACACTTGTGGGATTTTTCGTGCTGCTGGGCGCGGGCGCTGCGCCGGAAAGCTGGCAACCGGCCTTGCAGGAAGTCAGGATAAAACAGGAAAGCCCGGATCAGGGCCATGAAAGACGCTGAGCGTCTTCAGTGCATCAGGCCTGCTTGAAGTTCCGGCGCAGCACAGCATGACGGTGCCGGAAAAAGGCCTGTACAAACCAGCGAGATAAAGTCCCCGCAAACCACGGCTCGAAGCTGAGCTCATCCACCAGCCTCACCACCCCATCTGCCTCAGACACTATGCGACGCACATGCCGCCACAGGCGCATGGAGCCCATGGGCGACTGCTCGACAAAGCCCTGGCCCGGCGTGATTTCCAGCAAGGTCAGATCGGAGTAATCCACAGGCAACACACCACCCAGCAGCAAGCGGCTATGAAATAGCGGCTCACCCGGTGTGAAATGCAGATCAGTGAGGGAAGCAATATGTGCAGGCGTGGTCATGCGGAACCAGGGCCGCATTTCAGTGCTGATGCCCTGCACCGAGGTAATCCACTGCCAGAGAGTCCCGGGCGAGGTGCGCAGGCGGGATTCAAAACGCAAATGCTGTATCTTGCTCATGGCTGAGCCCTGCAAAAAAACGGCTTTGGCGGGCGTCCTCCGGTTACACAGACGCCTCTTTGTAGAGGATCAGGTAACCGGCCACAGGTGGACATCAATGCTGGCTAAGCCCGGGAAAAATTCCCACAGGTACGCTTTGCAGGCTGCCTGACGACTTACTTGGTCAGGATCAGCTTGTTGTTGCTGGTAAGGCGCAGACGGTATTCCTCGCCACAATGACGGATACGCACTTCACGACCCACGGAAAAAAGGCGGGCGGATTCGAGCGTGGGCAGTTCGGGACGGACAGCGTTCACAGCATTCAGAGTCGGGTTCATGGCGACCTCCTTGAGTTCCCTTAAAAGGGATGACCTTGGCTTGGTGTCGCCATAGAAGGCGACGTCGGTTTGGCTTGGGTCTGCCGGACAGCAGCAGATGCATGCAAATGATAACAATTATCATTTGCATGACAAGCCCCCTGAGCCCCTTTATTTACGGCCACTCATCCGGTCAGCTACTTTCCTGCCATCCATGAAAAAGCCCGGCAGAAGCCGGGCTTTTTCATGGGCGGATAAACATCTGGCCTCAGGGCCGGGCGTCTTCCTCCTCGTTCCGCTTGGTCTCGATGAAATGCTCACGCGTTGCGCCCAGCCACATCACCAGCGGCGAAGCGACCAGCACCGAGGAATAGATACCGAAGACGATGCCTATGGTCAGCGCCATCGCAAAGTAATGCAGGGCCGGACCGCCAAAGAACAGCATGGACAGCACCATCATTTCCGTACTGCCGTGGGTGATGATGGTTCGCGAGATGGTGCTGGTGATGGCGTGGTCCAGCACTTCCGGCGTAGTCATCTTGCGGCGGGAACGGAAGGTTTCACGCACACGGTCGAAGACCACCACCGATTCGTTCACCGAATAACCCAGCACGGCAAGCACCGCCGCCAGCACCGGCAGGGAAAACTCCCACTGGAAGAAGGCAAAGCAGCCGAGAATGATCACCACGTCATGCAGGTTGGCGATGATGGCCGAGACGGCAAAGCGCCACTCGAAACGTATCGCCAGATAAATCACGATGCCCAGCACCACCAGTCCCAGAGCCGTCAGGCCCTTGATCACCAGCTCGCTGCCTACCTGAGGACCGACAAACTCGACACGTTCCAGCGTGGCGCCCGGGGCGCCCTGTGCAAGAGCAGACATCACCTTGCTGCTTTGCTGCGCGGTTTCCTTGGCATCACCTTCGGCACCTTCAACCAGCGGCACGCGGATGAGCACGCTCTGCGGTGAACCGAAGTTCTGCACCAGTACTTCCTTGAAGCCGGAGCCCAGCAAGCTGGTCCTGATCTTGTCGAGATCGGCCTTCTGCTCATAGCGCACTTCCACCAGCGTACCGCCGGTGAACTCGACGGAGAGATGCAGTCCGCGGTGAAACAGGAAGAACACGGCCAGTATGAAGGTGATCAACGAGATGATGTTGAACACCAGCGCATGGCGCATGAAGGGAATATCTTTTTTGATGCGGAAAAATTCCATGACAGGCTCCTTATTTACCCGGTGTCGCCACGGATTTCGGCTTCCAGATCTGGCCGATAGCCAGACTGTTCAAACGGGCACGCCTGCCGTAGAACAATTCAACCAGCGCACGCGAAAGCACAACGGAAGAGAAGACAGAAGTGAGAATGCCGAGACAGTGCACCACGGCAAAACCACGCACAGGACCTGAGCCGAAGATAAGCAGCATCAGGCCGACAATGAAGGTGGTGACGTTGGAATCCACGATGGTGGCAAAGGCACGCTCATAACCCATCATGATGGCCGTGCGCGGCGTGGCGCCATTACGCAACTCTTCGCGTATGCGCTCATTGATCAGTACGTTGGCGTCGATGGCCATACCCAGGGCCAGTGCAATAGCAGCAATACCGGGCAAGGTCAGTGCAGCATTCAGCATGCCCAGCAGGGCCGTCAGGAAGACCAGGTTGAAAGCCAGCGCAATCACGGAAATCACGCCGAAAACCTGGTAGTAGATAATCATGAAGACCGCGATGGCAACAAAGCCCCACAAGGTGGCATGCACACCGCGCTTGATGTTTTCCGCACCCAGCGACGGGCCTATGGTGCGTTCTTCCACGAAATACATGGGTGCCGCCAGTGCGCCGGAGCGCAGCAGCAGGGCCAGCTCAGCCGCTTCCGCAGGCGAATCCAGACCAGTGATCACGAAACGCGAGCCGAGCATGGACTGCACGGTAGCGCGATTGATCACATTCTTTTCCACCACGTTTTCGCGAATCTCGACCTGCTTGCCGTCTTCACCCGCCACAAAACGTGATTTCTGCTTGGACTCGACAAAGAGCACGGCCATCTGCTTGCCGACATTGTCGCGCGTGGCTTCGGCCATCATCTTGCCGCCACGCGTATCCAGCGTGACTTCAACCTGAGGGCGCGAACTTTCATCGCGGCCGATACGCGCATCCACCACGCGATCGCCGGTGACGATCTTGCGTTTCTGCAGCAACACGGGGAATTGCTGGCCATTCTTGAAGGGGAAAAGCTCGGTACCCGGCGGGGCTATGCCATTCTCGGCACCGCCCGGATGCTCCCAGTCCACAAAACGGAACTCGAGGCTGGCCGTACGACCCAGCACACGCTTGGCCTCAGCCGTGTCCTGTACACCCGGCAGCTCCACCACGATGCGGTTGAGGCCCTGACGCTGCACCACGGACTCCGCCACACCCAGCGCATTGATACGGTTGCGTATGGTGGTGAGATTCTGGTTGATGGCGTAGTCGGCAATTTCTTTCAGCTTGGCCGGCGTGAAGGTCATGTCCAGATAGACGCCGTCAGTTGCTGCCGCACGAGCAGCATAAGTGAACTCGGCGAACTCGGCCTTGAGCAGGTCCTGTGCCTTGTCGCGGTCTTCCTGCTTTTCAAACTTCAGCGCAAAACCCTGGCCATTTTCCGTCACGGCACGATAGGCCAGCTTCTTTTCACGCAGCTTGGTCTTGATGTCGTTGATATAGGAATCCTGGCGCTGCTCCAGTGCCTTGGCCATGTCCACTTCCAGCAGGAAGTGCACGCCGCCGCGCAAATCCAGACCCAGCTTCATGGGCGTGGCATACAGGGCTTTCAGCCAGCCCGGTGTGGTGGGCGCCAGATTGAGGGCGACGATATAGCCATCGCCCAGGGCACGACGTGCCGCTTCCTGGGCCACCAGCTGATCAGCCGGGCTGCTGACACGCAGCAGGGCACCCTTCTTCTGTACTTCAGCGCCATGGAAAGCTACGCCGGCTTCGCTCAGCGCGCGGCTGGCACTTTCCAGCACCGCCTGATCCGCCACCACCGATGCACTGGCGCCGGAAATCTGGATGGCAGGTTCATCCGGATAAAGATTGGGCAGGGAATAAACCACGCTGATCGCCACTACCACCAGGATCAGCAGGTATTTCCACAGGGGAAAACGCATGGGAAACCTCGACAGGCCAGGGCGGCCACCTGGCCGCCGGCTTCCTTGTTATTCAGATGTTTTTAATGGTGCCCTTGGGCAGGGTGGCGACCACGGAAGAGCGCTGCACTTTCACTTCCACACCATTGGCCAGTTCGATGACAGCAAAGTCGCCATCAATCTTCTGCACGACGCCCAGCAGGCCGCCGGCAAATACCACTTCATCACCCTTGGACAGACCATCCATGAGCGCCTTGTGTTCCTTCTGACGCTTGAGCTGGGGACGCAGCAGCAGGAAATAGAACACCACGGCAAAGATGCCGAGCATGATGAGCTGGCCCGTCATGGAGGGACCGGCAGGCGCACCGACATCGGCATAGGCCGGGGAAATGAAAAAGCTCATGGAGGTCTCCAGAAAAGGCGGAACAAAGGGCAAGAAACAAAAGCTCGGGCTGTTACAAAACTCTCTAACAAAACCCTTTAAATAGAAGGGGTTGGAAGCCCCCGGGCAGCATAGAAGCCGTCCACAAAGCGCTGCAATGTACCCTGTTCAATTGCACCGCGCAAACCGGCCATCAAGGTCTGGTAATAGCGCAGGTTATGGATGGTATTGAGCTGTGCACTGAGCATTTCGCCGCATTTGTCGAGGTGGTGCAGATAGCCGCGGGAGAAGTTCTGGCAGGTGTAGCAATCACAGGCCGGATCCAGCGCACCGGTGTCGGTCTTGTACTGGCTGTTGCGTATACGCACCACGCCGGTACTGGTGAAAAGATGACCATTGCGGGCGTTACGCGTGGGCATGACACAGTCGAACATGTCCACACCCCGGCGCACCGCTTCCACGATGTCTTCCGGCTTGCCCACACCCATGAGATAGCGCGGCTTTTCCGCCGGCATCTTGCCGGGCAGGAAATCCAGGATGCGCAGCATGTCTTCCTTGGGCTCGCCCACGGAAAGACCGCCGATGGCATAGCCGTGGAAGCCGATCTCGTTCAGCCCGGCCAGTGACTCTTCGCGCAGGTTTTCATGCATGCCGCCCTGCACGATGCCGAAGAGGGCACTCGGGTTTTCATGGCGCTCGAACTCGGCCTTGGAGCGCTTGGCCCAGCGCATGGAAAGCTCCATGGATTTGCGCGCTGTATCCTGATCTGCCGGATAGGGCGTGCACTCGTCAAAAATCATGACGATGTCCGAGCCCAGATCGCGCTGCACCTGCATGGAAATTTCCGGATTCAGGAAGACCTTGGAGCCATCCACCGGCGAAGCAAAGGTGACGCCCTCCTCCGTGATCTTGCGCAGCTTGCCCAGCGAGAACACCTGGAAGCCGCCGGAATCCGTGAGTATGGGTTTTTCCCACTGGATGAAATCGTGCAGATCGCCGTGCTGCTTGACGACCTCAACACCGGGGCGCAGCCAGAGGTGGAAGGTATTGCCGAGTATGATTTCCGCGCCTATCTCGTGGATATCGCGCGGCAGCATGCCCTTCACCGTGCCATAGGTTCCCACCGGCATGAAGGCCGGCGTCTGCACCTTGCCGCGCGCAAACTCCAGCTCGCCACGGCGGGCACGGCCATCGGTATTTTTCAGGGTGAATTTCATATCGGCATCAATCTCGGCAAAAGCTCAGGGGCGACGGGTGAGAAACATGGCATCGCCATAGCTGAAAAAACGGTAACGCTGCGCGACAGCCTCACGATAGGCCGCCATCACGTTTTCATAACCGGCAAACGCCGAGACCAGCATGATGAGCGAGGACTCAGGCAGGTGGAAATTGGTCACCAGAGCATCCACCACGCGCCAGTCATAACCGGGGTAGATGAAGATGTCGGTCTCGCCTTCGTAAGGACGCAGCCATTCGCCGGGCTCGGCGCCGCGCGCTGCCGTTTCCAGCGAACGCACGGAAGTCGTACCCACCGCTACCACACGGCCACCACGGGCCTTGGTCTCGCGTATGGCGGCCACGGTTTCCGGCGATACCGACAACCACTCCGAATGCATCTTGTGCGAGACCACATCCTCGGCCTTCACCGGGCGGAAGGTGCCGGCGCCCACATGCAGGGTGACATAGGCCCGCTGCACACCTCTGGCCTCAAGCGCGGCAAAAACACTTTCGTCAAAGTGCAGGCCGGCCGTGGGAGCCGCTGCAGAGGCGGCCTTTTCCGGATGCGCATACACCGTCTGGTAGCGCTCGCTGTCGTCACCTTCCGGGCGGCGGGTCATATAGGGCGGCAGCGGAATTTCACCCTGTGCAGCCAGCACGGCCAGCACCGGCGCCGAAAAGCGCAGATGAAAAAGATCATCGACGCGTCCCAGCATCTCAGCTTCCACGCCTGCTGCAAACTTCAGGCGGCTGCCGGGCCTGGGCGAGCGGCTGGCGCGCAGATGGCAAAGCAGCTCATGGCTGCCCTGCACGCGCTCTACCAGCAGCTCGATACGGCCGCCACTTTCCTTTTCACCAAAGAGGCGGGCCGCCAGCACGCGGGTGTCATTCATCACCAGCAGGTCACCGGGCTGCAGCAGTCCGGGCAAATCCGCAAAACGGCGATGCGCCAGCGCACCACCCGCCTCCACGCAGAGCAGGCGCGAGGCTGAACGCACAGGCTCAGGATGCCTGGCAATGAGCTCGTCCGGGAGATCGAAGTGGAAGTCGCTGAGTTTCATCGGAAGAGGCGGGGCAAGTGGCCAGAAAACAGGCGGCGGAGTATACAGCGGCAAGCTTTGCATTGCAGGAATCCGGTCGCTCCGTATAATCGCCCGCTTCCAGACCTGACCGGGCCCACCCGGCAGGTGATTGTCCCTGTGCCGGGATGGCGGAACTGGTAGACGCGGCGGACTCAAAATCCGTTGCCCTTGCGGGCGTGTCGGTTCGATTCCGACTCTCGGCACCATTTAATAGTTCTACGGCGTCCAGCCAAGTCCGAAACAAGCTGAAAATCCCCTTATATTTCAGCGATATCTATCCAACAGCGTCCGACCACATCCATTGCAGTCAAGCTCGTTCGTGAGTAACTTTGTGAGTAACTTTTTTGGGGTTACTCACATGGCAAATGTCAGCGCAAAAGCCATAGAAACCGCTAAGCCCAAGGCGAAGACCTACTCCATTGCTATTGGTGATGGCCTCGTTCTGCTAGTTAACCCTAACGGCTCTAAGTGGTGGCGTTTCCGCTACCGCTACAACGGTACAGCCAAGATGCTCTCGTTAGGTGTGTATCCAGACATCTCATTGGCTCAGGCTCGCGAAAGCCGAGACGAGGCGCGAAGGCTGCTCGCGAGCCAAGTCGACCCCAGTACGCAACGCCGACAAGAAAAGGAGCAAGCCGTCATCGCTGCTTCCAACACCTTTGAAGCTGTCGCCCTAGAATGGATGGAACGTCACCCGCCACGAGCCGAAAGCACAGCCAGCAAGAACACTTGGCTTCTGTCTTTTGCCATTGCTGACATAGGCAGTCGACCTATCCACACAATCCGCGCGCCGGAAGTTCTCGCTGTCTGTAGAAAGCAGGAGGACAAAGGAAATATAGAAACGGCCCATCGCATCCGAGCCAAGTGCTCTCAGGTATTCCGATACGCCGTGGCAACCGGCAAAGCTGAAAGAGATCCCACAACAGACCTGCGAGGAGCCATAAAGCCAGTAGTGGTACGCCACCGAGCTGCACTGACCGACCCCAAAGATGTGGCAAGGTTGCTTTGTGACATCGACAGTTACAGCGGCTACCTAACTACCCTGTGCGCTTTGAAACTGGCTCCGCTTGTGTTCATTCGCCCTGGGGAGCTGAGGCATGCCGAATGGGCGCATATTGATCTGAAAAAGGCGCTGTGGAGCTACACACCTCCA
>JAVHYE010000086.1:14559-15316 GCA_031119295.1 Pedobacter sp.
AAGACCGAGCTTGAGCACATCATTCCGCTGCCAAAGCAAGCCGTATGCATTCTCACTGAGCTTCAAGCGCTTACCGGTCGCAGCAAATATGTATTTCCCAATCTGCGCAAAATGGACAAATGCATGTCCGAAAATACGGTCAATGCGGCCCTTCGCCGGATGGGATACAGCTCTGACGAAATGTGTGGGCATGGCTTTCGTGCTACCGCTCGCACCATACTGGATGAGGTCTTGGGATTTCGCGTAGAGCTTATCGAGCAGCAACTCGCCCATCAGGTAGCAGACATGCATGGGAGAGCTTACAACCGAACCAAGCACTTACCTGAGCGAACCAAGATGATGCAGGTATGGGCAGACTATTTGGATGAGTTAAAAGCTGGCGCCAAAATTTTTCCACTGAAAGAGTATGGTTAAGCGAAACCGCCTCTCATCAAGACAGCAGTGGAGTCCGTTTAAATCTACTTGAGGCATCGCGCAATGAACTAACGTTTGAGATCAGGTTGCAGCCCGTCAGTGCCGTCGCGCCTGCAGCGAATAGTTCAACGCCCTTACAGCGCCTTACCGATCTTTTGATACCTTTCACGAAAGACATCTCGCATAACCTCAAGCTCATGCGCCGCTTCAAAGTTCGAATGGCCGGCATCGTAGTTTCGCGGATCAACGTAAAGGTAAATCTTCTTCCCCTCAGGGAAGCCCTGCACGATATGAACCGGGGCTCTATGCCGATGCGCTACCTGATTTCTATACAGGACCGCCC
>JAVHYE010000087.1 GCA_031119295.1 Pedobacter sp.
GCAGCGCCAGCGTGCACGCCCTGCGCGACAGCCTGCTCTTCGCTTTCAGCCGCCAAGCCTTCAATGCCTTTGCCATGGGCGAGCCCGCCGCCTTCATGGCCATCACCAAAGTCATCATCGACCGTATGCGTGAACCCGGGCGCGAAACCAAGCTGCGCGCTGCCCGCAAGATACGCACGCTGGCCGTGCTGGCCGCCACACCCGAAGTAAATGGTTCCGCTTTTGCCGCCCTGCTGGACGACGCTCTGGGCGGCAACACCCTGCTCATCACGCCTGAGCATGCGGTGCAGGCCGGCGTTGCCGACAATCTGGACACGCTGCATGAATGGATGAGCCAGCTGGAATTCACGCACAAACAGGTGGTCTACGACGCCACCGGCCCCGCGGGCTGGATACGCGCCGTGCTGCGCCAGGCCGACCGCATTCTGGTCGTGGCGGACGCCACAACAAATGTTTCTCCTGCTTTCGCCTGCGATGCCCTGCATGCCGCTGACCCACGCTCTTCCATCGAGCTTGTGCTGCTGCGCCGTGAAGGCGAAACGGCCATCAGCACCCTGAGCTGGAAGCAGGAGTTGCGCGCGCAAAGCCATTATTTCGTACGCCCCGATCATGCCGCCGATATCGCCAGCCTTGCCCGCCAGCTCACCGGCTATGGCGTCGGCCTCGTACTGGGTGGCGGCGGCGCACGCGGCTTTGCGCATCTGGGCCTGTTGCGCGCGCTGGATGAACTGGATATTCCCGTGGATGTTTGCGGTGGCGCCAGTATGGGCGCTTATATCGCCGCCCTGCATGCCAGCGGGCGTGATGTCGCCGCCATTACCGAAACGCTGAAAGACACGTTCATGCGGCGGAAATTATTGAATGATTACCGCCTGCCCTTTGTCTCGCTGATTGCCGGCCAGAAATTCCGCCGCCATCTGCACAGCGTTTTTGGCGACTTGCGCATGGAACATATGCGCACCCCGTTTTTCTGCGTCTCCACCAATCTCACGCATGCACGCTGCGAAGTGCACAACGAAGGTCTGGTGGCCGACTGGCTGGCGGCCAGCATGTGCATCCCCGGTCTTGCGCCACCGGTGGCCTGGAAAGGCAGCCTGCTTTGCGATGGGGCGGTGGTGAACAGTCTGCCCACGGATGTGATGCAGAATCTCGGTCGTGGCGTGATCATCGCCAGCGATGTTTCCAACGAAGGCGCCATCGCCGCCCCGCATGCGCAAGGCCCTGACCCGGATTTTCTCGCCGTGCACCAGCGCCATAGCGACGGCACGCGAGTGAGCCTCAAAGACGTGCTTTTCCGTACGACTTCGCTGGGATCGGAAAGCGGCATGGCCGTGCGCGCCGAACGTGCTGATCTTTATCTGCGCATGCCGGTGGGGAATATCGGCACTTTCGACTGGGCCTTGTTCGATGACATCATCCAGCGCGGTTATGAATACGCCATGGAGAAATTGCCGCCGCTGCTGGCGAAGCTGGAGCAATGAGTGAGGGTATCGGCAATATGCTCCGCGACATTCTTCTGTTATTTCTTTGCGAGGCCGCTGCGCCTCGCCCGCGGGGCCTCACTTTCTTTTGCTTCGCCAAAAGAAAGTAAGCCAAGAAAAGGCGACCCCAGGGCGTTCGCCCGGCCTTTGGCCGGGTGCCCTGCGCTGCTCAGGTTCTGGCGGGGGCTCGGCAACTCGCCTTTGCTACGCAAAGACTCAGACAATCCTCGCCCTTTTTCCGCCAGCCCCCTCCGCTGCTCGGCTCACTCATGGGGACCCGCAAAGCAAAAGCCAGAAGCACGCGTCGCTACGCTCGCTTAAAAGCAAAAGCACTGACCCCAGCACTTAAGGTAAGAGGGTTTATTTAAGGCGAAAACCGGAAGAGAGCATCACAGACCCGTCAGCGACTGCCAGCGCTGCAAGCATTTCTTGCGAAAGCCTGCTTCACCTACGGCCAAGGCAGTGTGAAAAGCACAGAAGGAAGTTGCGAGTCGCGAACGCGCGAGCACCACCCGGATGCCGTCAGCTATCCCAATGAACAGAACCAATTGAAGGGCCCTCCGCAGGAGTCGCATTTCCTTTGCTTACTTTCCTTTGGCGAGACAAAGGAAAGTGAGGCCCCGCCGGCAGGGCGCAACCCCTCTTGTAAAGAGACAGCTGGTGCAACCCAGTCGGAGCACCTCACCAAATCCCCGACAATCTAAAAATCCTCGCACTCCCGGGCAGCCCAAAAGCAAAGCCCAGCGCCCGTATACAGGGACAAGAAAAAGAGCTCCCAAGTACCAAAAAAACAGAAAAGGCGCCACAAAGGCGCCTTCTCAAAAAATCCACAAGCTCAATTAGGATCAACATAATCCTGCGGCCGCAACAACAGCACATCACACTCCACCCGCGGCAACACATCCTCCGCCGTATTCCCCAGCCAGAACGCCGAAAATCCCTTGCGCGCCACCGTGCCCAGCAGCAGGCAATCCACATTTTCGGCTTTCACCAGCTCCGGCAGCACCAGATCAGGCCTGCCGGCAGAAATCCGCAAAGCCCCTTCCGCCAAACCAAATGCCGTAATCTGCTGCGAAAGATTGTCGCGATATCCCGCTTCGAGATCGGTGCTCACATAACTCGCCGCATAGGCATCCCCCATCAGCGGCACCAGCTCAACCGGATTGGGTAAAGCGGACAACACACGAGCTTCCCCCTGGAATTTCAGCGTGAGCGCCACCAGATGCTCCAGCACCGCCTGATTGAGCAGGCGATGCGGCGCATCGGCCGCGCCAGCGCCTAATGCAGCGCCAAAACGGCGAGGCGCTTTATCACGTCGCGCCAGCAGCAAGGGGCAAGGCAGTTGCCGCAACAAAGGTTTGAGATCGGGCCCGCTTTCGCACTGGCCGACAAAAAGCAGATCGGCCTCAAGACGCCTCGCCTCATGCAATACAGTTTCCGCCCATGTGGAGGTGGCCACCACGGTGTGGCCCGTGCCGGCGGGCGCCGCGGCCAGCAAAGACTCCAGCCAGTGTCCGGCCTGGCTTTCGGCATTGCGCGCGGCCATATCGGCCAGGCCCTCAGCCAGCTGCAGACCCTCTTTCACATCCGGCGGCACCGGCAACAGCACTTCCAGACGCGCACCCAAGACCTGTGCCCAGGCCTGTGCCTGGCTCCATACCGGCTGCGCTTCTTTGCCCGGCTGCAGTACGACGACCAGCGTTTTGATAGGCAACATGACATCTCTCCCTGAAGCAGCGATTCCTCATTGCCCCCAACAATACTGTCGGCAGCAGCGTCACGGCCAGCCCTGCACAACAAAGCAGATACACGGGCGCATCCGGATACCTGGGGCATTTCGTCCAAGTTACGCGGCATTTATCGCTGTTATGATGAAGGCTCAGTCCGGAGCAAGGCCCCTGCCATGAGCGAAATCCGTCCTGCGGTTGTGATGCTGCACCGCCAAACCGGCAGCAACTGTGCTGAATGCGCTCTCAATCCGGTTTGCCTGCCACCCGCCGTGGCTGACGCTGACCTGGATCAGCTGGAAAGCATCATAGAACGTCGCCGTCCGCTGACACGCGGCAGCCAGCTCTTCCAGCAGGGCGATACCTTCAATGCGGTTTATGCCGTGCGCTCCGGCGGCATCAAGACCAGTCTCACCGGCCCGGATGGTGCCGAGCAGATCACCGGCTTCTATCTGCCGGGCGAGATCGTGGGCCTGGATGGCGTGGCCGAAGGCCGTCATGGTGTGACAGCCACTGTGCTGGAAAGCACGGCCGTCTGCACCATCCCCTTCAGTCATCTGGAAACGCTGACGGGCAAGCTGCCCGGCCTGCAGCACCACCTCTTCACCCTCTTCAGCCGCGAGATCCAGGCCGACCAGCAATTGCTGCTGCTCTTGGGCAAACGCTCGGCTGAAGCCAGGCTGGCGGCTTTCCTGCTTTCGCTGTCCGCGCGCTATCAACGGCGCGGGCTTTCCGACCGCCGTTTCCTGCTGCCCATGTCGCGCACCGATATCGGTAATCACCTGGGGCTCGCCATAGAAACCGTGAGCCGACTCTTTACACGTCTGCAACAAAACGGCGTGCTGGCGGCCGAAGGCAAGGACATCACCCTGCTGGACCCGGCAGCACTCTGCCAATTAGCAGAACCAGCGGCAGAATGTGCCGACGAAGCCGGAAAACGGGTCCGTCATCTGTCTTGACCCTGCAAATAGGGGGGGTCAAGATGCCTGCAGCCTCACAGCCGCAGATGACCATGCATTCAGCCACTTCGTTCAACAGTTTTGCCGAGTTCTATCCCTACTATCTGAGCGAGCACTCGGACCGTACCTGCCGCCGCCTGCACTTCGTGGGCACGACCCTGGTCATGGTCCTCATCGTCGCCGCCATCACGACCGGCAGCTCCTGGTTATGGCTGGCCGTACCCTTTGCCGGCTACGGTTTTGCCTGGGTTGGTCATTTTTTCTTCGAGAAAAACCGCCCGGCTACCTTTCAGTACCCCTTTTACAGTCTCTGGGGTGATTTTGTGATGTACAAAGACATGCTCACAGGCAAAATCGCCTTCTGAAACGACGGCAACATCAGTAACAGACACGACTTCCTGTTTTCCGGCGTGTTTCATTTTTGCCGGACCAATTTGCCGAAATTGGCGCCAAACCGAGGCTGATCTTTTTTCCATGCCCATTGACGAACAACAACAAGAAGACCGCACCCTGGTTTCGATTCAACACACGCGCATGCTGGCCTATATCGTGGCCGGCTGTGTTTTTGCGGCCGGCATTTATTCCGGCCTTTATGACACCAGCGTCATCGCCATCATCCCCCTCACCGTTCTGGTGCCCTGGGGCCAGCGCTTCCTGCATAGCTGGCTGAAAGAGAAATTCGAGGACCAGGCCGACGGCGCCCTCATGCTCACCGACGCCATCGCCGTGGGCATAGGCATTGCCGCCTCCGGCTACAGCCTGGTGCCGACGCTGACCTTCCTCGGCCTGCTCATGACCAGCGCCCTGGCCTTCGGCAATCTCTATCTCATGACCCTGGCTGCCTTCATCACCCTGGTGGGCAGCCTGCTCGGCGGCGTGATCTTCGGCTTCAAGATCATCCCCTATGTGCAGACGCCGGCCGAAATGACGGCCGTGGCCATAGGCGGCTTCGCCTGTTATGTGGGTCTCTCGGCCTTCTATATCCGCGAGCAGGCGCGCAATCTGCTGCGCGCCAAGAACCTGATCCTGGAGCAGCAGGAACAGGCGATTCAGCTGTCGCGCAAGCTGGTGAAATACCTGCCGACGCAGGTCTGGGAATCCATCTTTTCCGGCAAGCGCGATGCACGCCTGCAGAACCATCGCAAAAAACTTTCGGTCTTCTTCTCCGACATCAAGGACTTCACCGAAACCACGGATGAAATGTCGCCGGACGCCCTGACCGAAATGCTGAATTACTATTTCGACCAGATGTCCAAGATTGCGCTGCGCTACGGCGGCACCATCGACAAGTTCATCGGCGATGCCATCCTGATTTTCTTCGGTGATCCCAGCACCAAGGGCGCGAAAGAAGACGCCGTAGCCTGTGTGTCCATGGCCATAGACATGCGCAAGCAGATGCAGGTGATGCGCCAGAAATGGGGCAGCATGGGTGTGGAAAAGCCCCTGCACGTGCGCATGGGCATCACCACTGGTTACTGCCATGTGGGCAATTTCGGCTCGGAAACCCGCATGGACTACACCATCATCGGCCGTGATGCCAATCTCGCCTCGCGCCTGCAAAGCGTGGCCGATCCTGATGAAATCCTGATTTCCAATGACACCTATCTGCTGGTGCGCGACAAGATCATGTGCCGTGAAAAAGGCACGGTGCGCCTGCGTGGCATCGCCAATCCCGTGCAGGTCTGGCAGGTGGTGGATTTCCGTGCCGATCTCGGCGCCAATACCACCTGGATAGAACATGAGCTGGACGGTTTTGCCATGCTCATGGATATCAACAAGGTGAAGAACTACGACAAGGAACGCATCGTGAAGGCGCTGGAAGGTGCAGCACAGCGCCTCAAGGACAAGCGCATCAGCTGACGCGCTTGTCTCCCTTCTCCATCACTTCCCCCATCAAGGCCAGGCGCCGCGCCCGGCTATAGGCCGCCAGATACTCCCGTCGCGCCTCACCTGGCAAACTCGCCAGAAAGTCTGCCGAAAGACCGGACAGGGCCACTGCCTCCGGCACCACTTCCTTGAAACGGTTTTGCGGAAAACGCCCTTCTGCCAGCAGTGCCGGCGACAAACGCAGATGATGATGGCTGTGATGCATGATGACTCCTTGCCCGAAAAGGGCCTGCAGCAAATGCAGCAGAGTCTGTGCAGGATGGGGTGCCGGCTCCATGAAGGCTTTGTCGGGAGAATGCCGGTCTTGCGTTGCGGGAGTGTTGGGCTTGGGTAAAAAGCGGGGAATCAGACACGATCCCGTAATAAAACCACGGCGTGCTGCTGCTCCTGCTGGATTTTCAGCATGCGTGGTTCCTGGCCTTCTATGCTGCCCTCGCGTGCAGCGTCTTCCATGATGCGGCATTGCTCGGCGAGATAGATGAGGCCGAGATTGGCGCTGGCACCCTTGAGGCTGTGCGCCGCCTTGCGCACGGCATCGACATCACCGCGGCTGAACGCCTGGCGCATATCATCCACGCGCACACCGGAATCCTGGATATAGGTGCTGATGAGCGAAGGAAACTCGTCATCGAGTATGCTGCGCAACTCTTCCAGCAGCGCCTCATCCAGATACAGCTCACTCATTCGACTTGCCTCGGATCATTGACCGGTCTCCTTCCACGCGAATTCGACCAGCACCTCATTGCCCGGGGAAGCATATTCCACGCGGCGACATAGCGCAGCAACCAGGCTCAGGCCACGGCCATAGTAAGACGGATTCTCGCTGGCCGTCTTGCGTGACGTGAAATTAAAACCCTTGCCGCTGTCCTTCACCTGCAGGCGCAGCACGCCACCACCGGCCTCAGGCAGGACTTCCGCGCGCAGGCGTATGCTGGCCTGCTCCAGCTTCTGCAGCCTTTCGGCACGCAGCTGGTAATACTGGCGGAAACCGTCGGCACTGTGCTTCAGCGCCGAATCCAGTCCCAGCACACCATGCTCCAGGGCATTGGAGTAAAGCTCGTTGAGTATGGTGTTGATGGTGCCGCTCTGCGCGCGCAGGCCGGGCGCCTGCAACAACATATGCATGAGCAGGGGTACCGGATCCATATTGCGCAGGCTGTCGGCACGCAGCTCGTATTCCAGCGACCAGTTGCCTACCGGCCGGCGTTTTTCATTCGAGACCGGTGCGGCCTGCGCCTGGTCATCATTGGGCCGCAGCCGCACCTCCACCAGCGAATAATCATCGCTCTGGCTGCCCTGCTGGCTGAATTCGCGCAGATGGCCGGTGATGCGCGCAAACATGTCGGCATGCGCGACCTCGCCCTCTTCAAAAAGCGCTACAAGGCGCTGTTCACCGAACATTTCACCCGCAGGATTCGCAGTTTCGATGATGCCGTCAGACCAGAGATAGACCGCATCTTCCGGCTGCATTTCGACAATCTGCGAGGAATAACGGAACTGGTCAGCGCCCAGCACGCCCAGTGGCAGATGTCGCGAGGGAATACGAGTCAGGGAGCGGCTGCCCGGATGATAAACCGCACCATCCGGCAGGCCGCCGGCCCAGATTTCCGCATGCCGGTTGCGATAGCTGAACTGCACGGCGGTAGCGCAGCAGAAAATCGAGGGCGGCAGCACGGACTTCAGACGGCCATTGATTTCACGCAGGATGGGCTCGAGACCGAAACTCTTGGCCGCCATGCCGTAGAAAATTTCCGAGAGCGGCATGATGCCGATAGCGGCCGGCAGGCCATGGCCGGTGAAATCCCCGAGCAAGACCAGCAGATCCCCGCCGGGCTGGCGCGCGGCCAGCAGCACATCGCCATTGAATATGGCCATGGGCGACATGAGATAGCGGATGTTTTCCGCGCGCAGGGCACCGAGACGGGCAATGCGATCAAAAATGCCCTTGGCGGCATGCTGCTCGGCAATCAGATGCTCTCGCTGGCTGCGCACTTCCGAATGCAGGCGGCGCACACGCGAGAAGGCCTTGATCTTGGCCTGCAGGATGACGGGGTTATAGGGTTTGCTGAGGAAGTCATCGCCCCCCGCCTCCAAACAGGCCGCGAGATCGCGCGCGTCATTGAGCGAGGTGAGGAAGATGATGGGAATGAGCTCGTTGCCGGCCAGTTCGCGCATGCGGCGTGCGGCACTGATGCCGTCCATTTCCGGCATCATCACATCCAGCAGCACAAGATCCGGCGGCGATTCTTCGAAACGCTGCACCGCGGCCAGGCCATCAGCCACGGCATCCACCACATGGCCCTGCCGCTTGAGCAAGGTTTCCATGATGAGGCGGTCGGTGGGGCTGTCGTCCGCCACCAGGATGCGCAGGCGTTGTGAGGGCATGTGCTCTCCTCGTCCGTGGCGGTCGCCTTACTGGATGCTGAAAAGCTGCTCGAAATTGGAAATGGCGAGAATCTTTTTCACATCCGGATTGCAGTTGATGATGCGCACGCGCTTGCCATCACCACCGGCGTGATCACGCAGCAAGAGCAACATACCGAGAGCAGAACTGTCGAGATAGGTGGCTTCACGCAAATCGACGGTATAGGACTGCATGTCCGCCGGCGCACTTTCATAGGCGCTGCGGAAATCCTGGTGGGTGCTGAAATCGAAGCGTCCCTTGACGCGTATGGTCAGCTCTTTGCCGTCGGCGGAAGCTGAAGAAAGAATGCTCATTGATGGCTCCTGAATCCTGCTGGTGGCAGGGTATGGGGTCTGCCCGCATTCTTCACTGCCGGGCCGGTCAGGGACAAGCCCCGATTGCAGCCCGTGGCAGGGAATGCTGCTTTTTCCACCAGCATCCTGCCTTGTGAAGTGCCGCCAGAGGGTAGTTCAAAAAAAGCCTTTTTACCGTCGGGATTGCGTCACCCGCAAAAAAGGCAAAAGCTATGCGCCATCTGCAAAGCCTCAACAGCCCCTGATCCGCCTGCCCGAGCCTGTTTGCCCTCATGAATGCACACGATATTGAAATCTATCTGCAGGACACCTCGGCCGAAGCCATTCTCGCCTGGCTGGCCAGCCGCTTTCCCGATGTCGGCGGCAAGCCCCCCAGGCCTGCCGGCAAGAAGCAGTGGCGCCTGCAGGTAAAGCATGGCGACCATGCCATTCCGGTTCTGGTGATAGAAGAAGCCAGCCCCGGTTTTGCCTCGGTCTGGTTTGACAGCGCACACACGCCCTGGGACAGCGATATGGCCTGCGCGCGCGAAGCACACAGCCATTTCGGCACGGAAATCCGCGCCACCCCCGGCAGCTGGCAGGAAGGTGACGATCCTGACCTCTGGTGGCATATCAATGCCAAAGGTGAAGGCCTGCTGCACTGGCAGGGCTGAACCACTGCCATTGGGTGCAGGTTTTCCTGCGCCCGTGCAGACAGCGCGTGATGACAGCGCTCTGCTTGCTAGACTGCAAAAAAACAAATCTGGCATCCCGGTGGAGAGGCGTGCATGAACGCAAGCCATCTGAAACACACAGGGCTGATTCTTTCCGGCGGCGGCGCCCGTGCGGCTTATCAGGTGGGCGTGCTGCGCGCGATTGCCGAAATCCTGCCTGACGATTATCCCAATCCTTTCGACATCATCTGCGGCACCTCAGCCGGCGGCCTCAATGCCGCCGGCCTGGCGGCGCATGCCGATTGCCTGCAGGACGGCGTCAATCTGCTGGAGTCGGTCTGGGGCAATTTCCACACCGAGCAGGTGTATCGCACCGACTGGCCCGGCGTGCTGCGCCGTGCCTCGCGCTTCCTCTGGACCATGGCCTTTGGCCGCCTGCGTCGCGATCTGCCGGTGTCGCTGCTGGACAACAGTCCGCTGCGCGATCTGCTGGCTCACAATATCCCTCTCTCGAAGGTACAGTCCGCTATTGATGCCGGCCATCTGCGCGCGCTCTGTATTACCGCCTCGGGCTATGCCAGCGGCGAATCCGTGAGCTTTTATCAAGGCATAAATGCACTGGAAAACTGGCAGCGCTCGCGCCGTATCGGCGTGCGCAGCCCTATCACCCTGGACCACCTCATGGCCTCTGCCGCCATTCCCATCGTTTTTCCAGCGGTGCGGGTGAACCGCGAATATTTCGGCGATGGTGCCCTGCGCCAGCTCTCGCCTATCAGCCCGGCCCTGCATCTTGGTGCAGAGCGCGTGCTGGTGATAGGCGTGGGCGGTCAGTCGAAACGATCAGTGCGCGAAAAAACCGTGGCCTATCCCAGCATTGCGCAAGTCGTCAGCCACATCATGAACAGCTCGTTTGTGGATAGCCTGGAAGCGGATATCGAGCGTCTTTCGCGCGTCAACAACACCTTGTCCCTGATCCCTGAAGAAGTGCGCCAGCAGCATTCCACCCTGCGCCAGATCGAGGTCATGGTGATGTCGCCCCCGGCCGAGGTGCTGGATGCCATCGCCATGCGCTATGCGCCGCTGCTGCCCAGAAGCATCAAGCTCTTCGTCCGCGGCTCCGGCGCCACGCATCGTTCCGGTTCCGGCGTGCTGAGCTATCTGCTTTTTGAAGCAGCCTACTGCAAGGACCTCATGGCCCTTGGCTATCACGATGCCCAAGGCCGTCAGGACGAATTACGCCGTTTCCTCGGCATAGGCGAAGAGCCCGGCGACAGCAGCAATGTGGTGGAATTCAAACGCGCGGACTGAGTATTGCAGCCCATGAAAAAGCCGGCATTAGCCGGCTTTTTCATACACATCAAACTTCAGTATTTTTCCGCCACTTCACGCAGACGCATCAGGCCTTCCTGGGCCGTGGTGGCCACCAACTTGCCATCCTGGCTGAAAATGCGGCCGTAGTTCATGCCTCGTGAAGACGAGGCATTGGGCGAATCCATTTCATAGAGCAACCACTCGTCCACGCGCACATCACGGTGGAACCACATGGCGTGATCCAGACTGGCCGCCTGCATATTGCTCTGCACGAAAGACACGCCATGCGGCAGCATGGCCGTGCCCATGAGCGCAAAATCAGAGGCAAAGGCCAGTATGCACTGGTGCAGGAAGGGATCATCCGGCAGCTTGTTCTGTGCCTTCATCCACTGATGACGTATGGCTTCCTTTTTCACCGGCGCAAAAGGATTCACGGGATTAATGGGGCGGATTTCAATCGGACGCTCGCGCGTGAAGGCGGCACGCACCTTCTCCGGAATCATGGGCGCAATTTTCTGGCGCAGCTCGGTTTCGCTGGGAATGCCATCCGGCCCTTCCACTTTCGGCATTTCCGCCTGATGCTCCAGGCCTTCCTCGGCCACGGCAAAAGACGCCGACATGATGAAAATGATTTCGCCATGCTGTATGGCTTTCACATTGCGTGTGGCAAAGCTTTTGCCGTCACGGATGTTTTCCACCTGATAAACGATGGGGGCGGTGGTATCACCGGCACGCAGGAAATAAGCGTGCAGGGAGTGCGCAAGACGGCCATCCACGGTACGGCCCGCCGCCATCAGGGCCTGACCCAGCACCTGTCCGCCAAACACATTCTTGCCGACGAGATTGCGGCTCTGGCCACGAAACAGGCCGGCTTCTATGACTTCCAGTTCGAGAAGATCCAGGACTTCCTGCATCACATTGCTCACGGGCAACTCCTCTCTGGGGAATAAAGGGGCACAGAGCCTAGCCTAGACCATCAGAAACCGGAACAGCCGTACAGGCCAGCTTTTGCCAGAGAGGCCCGGGCAGCAAAGCAGGGACAAAAAAATCCCGGCCGGAGCCGGGATTATCAAGAGGGAACAAAAGCGTTTCAAACCCAGGAATCAGGACACCAGAGCGGCCTTGCCCACCAGAATTTCATTGAGCTTGGCAGTGACAAAGTCCGGCTCGTCATGGCCACGGATGCGGCGACGGGCCTCCACATAAGGCGGCAGGTAGGCCAGGCGACGCGGCACCCAGGGATAAACGCGGCGAATCACAGCCACAGTGCGGCGGAAGCTGGCCATATTCTTTTCTGTGGCCGGCGGCAGACCAAATCCTTCACGAATACGCTCAGGCAGCAGCATGCTGGTCATGACACGGAAATGCGACAGTGGCAGCTTCAGCCAGGGCGTATCCAGATCGAAAAGATAGGCGGCAATTTCACGTGCTTCCGGGCTCACCGTGAGCTGGTCGGAATTCCACATGGCTTCGCAATAGGCCATGAAATCATCCCAGGTCGGCGGCAGGTCTTCTTCACGAATGCCGAAGCAGTAGGCAAAGAGTTTGGACTCTTCGTAATACTGTTCTTTCTCGGCCGCCGTGAGTTCGCGCACGAACATTTCATACATCTTGACCGCGCCTTCCCAGAGCGTGGCGTGCACCCAGAGCATGGCGTTGGTTTCATTGGCCTGGTAGTGCGAACCCTGATGGAAGGCGCCGGCTTCGCTGTGGATCTTGCCCGTCATGCCGCGATGGATGTTGTGCACGGCGATGCAGCATTTCAGCAGCTGATCAGTGCTGCCGAACACCATGGTCCAGACATTGGTAAACGTGCGCTGGAAACGGCCGAAGGGATCACCCACGGTTTCCGAATGATCGAAAACGGCATTGGCCACCCAGGGATGGGCCAACTGCAAAAGTGCGGCGCGACCGGCACCGAAAAAATTCACGAAATGCTTGTTCACTTCCCAGAACATGGTGTCCGGGCCGAACAGGCCTTCAGCAGGATCAATGGACTTCTTTTTCAGCACTTCCAGCTGTGCCAGTAATTGTTCACGCGTGATGTGATGGGGCTCTTCAGGCAACTGATACATACCTGCTTCTCCTCATGACAGTACCGGCTCGTGCTGATGCCGCTGCCTTTTAGTTTTCATTAATGTGCGCCGGCCCTGGCACTTCCAGAATGGAAAACGGCAGTCCTTTCAGAGACTGCCGCAAGATGGAGGGAAAGGCCTTTGGCCTCAATGGCGGGACCGGGCGTTCATATTGGCCAATTAGATCAAATACTCTAGACCTCTGACCGGCCCGGCTCAGAGCCAGCCGACACGGCGCAGGCGACGCCAGAGCACCACACAGCCCACAGTCATCACCCCCAGGGCCAGGGGATAGCCGTAATGCCATTTCAGCTCGGGCATGTATTCGAAATTCATGCCGTAGAAGCTGGCAATCATGGTGGGCACGGCGAGGATGGCGGCCCAGGAAGCCAGGCGTTTCACCACCTCGTTCTGCGCCACGGTCACCATGGCCATATTCACATCCATGGCCACCTTCACCATCTCGCTCTGGGCATTGATGACATCATTGATGCGCAGCACATGGTCATTGATGTCACGCAGCCAGGGATAGACCGCCTTGGGCATCATTTTCTCGTCCACATGCATGAGATAGCTGCAGATATCCTGCATGGGCGTGGCTGCCATGCGCATGTTCACGAGATCGCGCTTCAGTTCGTAGAGATGCTTGATGGTCTTGCGCCGGAACGTAACGCCGAAAACATCATGCTCGATGCTCTTGAGATAGGCGTTGAGGTCTTCCATCACCGGGTAGTAGTTGTCCACCACGAAATCCAGGATGGCATAGAGTATCCAGGCCGGCCCCTGCTTCATCATTTTCGGGCTCTGCTCGCAGCGCTGGCGCACCGGGGCATAACTGAAGGACGGTCCCTGGCGCACGGTGAGCACATAACGCGGACCGACAAAGATATAGGTGTGACCAAGACAGATATCGTCGTTTTCCAGACGCGCCGTACGCACCACCACGAAGAGCGTATCGCCATAGGACTCGATCTTGGGGCGATGCTGCTGGCGCGTGGCATCTTCCACGGCCAGCTCATGCAGGCCGAATTCTTCTTCCACCAGCTTCATTTCCACGGCATCGGGCTCGTGCATGCCCACCCAGACAAACTGGTCCGGATTTTCCTCCAGCGCCTCGCTCACCTGATCAATCGGAATATCGCCGACCTTGGCGCCTGTCTTGCGGTTGTACACCACGCAATTGACCACACTCATGCTGCCTGCCGCTCCTTCGCTTTACTGAAACTGGCAGCAAGATAGCAGAGAGCCTGCCTCAAGTGACGGATTTACGGCCTCGCCAGCCTTTGACAAGAGAAGTGCCCGCGCGCTTGAATCCAGCGACTGCGGCAAGTTCGCCCCCATCACGATGAGGAAGACCGGTAATGAGCTGGCAAGGCAATGTTCTGAACCGGGTCCTGCGTCGCACCATGAAACCCATGATGTTCTCCAGCCGCCCCACACGGGCCCGCATGGGCATTTCTGCCTGGGCACTGGAAGCCTCTGCCACCCTGATGCCGGTACCGGCCATCAAGATCACGCCTTCCCGTGGCCTGCTGCGCGGTGAGTGGCTGGAGGCTCTCGACACCGAACAGGAAAGCCGCCGCGTTGTGCTGTACCTGCATGGCGGCGCCTATATCGCCGGCTCTGCCCGCACCCATCGCCCGCTTACCGCAGAACTGGCACGCAGCTCCGGCGCCCGTGTACTGGCCCTGGACTATCGCCAGGCACCGGATCACGCCTGGCCCGCCTGGCTGGATGACGCACTGGGCGCCTACCAGCAGCTCATCAAAGCCGGTTCCCGCCCGCAGGACATCGTACTGGCCGGCGATTCCGCCGGCGGCAATCTCGTGCTGGTCACCCTGCTGCGCCTGCGCGAGCTGGGCCTGCCCATGCCGGCCGGCGCCATCTGCCTCTCGCCCTGGACCGATCTCGCCTGCGGTTACCAGTCACATCGCCTCAATGCCAGCGATGAGGCCATGCTCAAGCCGGACGCCATACGCAAACTCGGCCTGCACCATATCGGCAAGCGCGACCCCAAGGACCCGCTGATTTCGCCGGCCTATGCCGATCTCAGCAATCTGCCGCCGCTCATGGTTCATGTGGGCACCAAAGAGATCCTGCTGGACGACTCCCGTGCCATACGCCGCAATGCCAAGCGCGCCGGTGTGCATCTGCATTACCGCGAGTGGCAGGACATGCCGCATGTCTTTCCCCTCTTCCACCGCATCCTGCCCGAAGGCCGCAAAGCCATCAGCCAGATGGCGGTCTTCATCAAGGATGTGACGAGCTGACACCACAGCCGTCGACATCTTTTGTTACATCCATACGCCAGCATGGCCTCTGGAGACTCCGGGGCTTTGTTAGCATGGCGCCCATTTCCTCCGGCCAAACAATGGCTTAGCCGTCCCCTACGGT
>JAVHYE010000214.1 GCA_031119295.1 Pedobacter sp.
TTGAATTGTGGGAATTACTCAGGCAAGGCAGTCTTTCCCGGGCTTGGCGATCAATATTTCCACAAATCTGTCTCTACAGGTCATCACTCCGCATAACCCGGATTTTTACGATCCAGCTTGCGCAACAAACCGGGCCAGGCCAGTGCACCGCCCATGCCGCGCAGCACGGCCTGTGCCATCATCTTGTTGTCGGCCTGCACGCTTTCACCCACATGAATGAGCTCGCTGCCACCGGACTGGGCGCGCACCTGGATCATGCAGGCGGCCTCGAAGAGATACATGGCGAGAAAGGCATCGGCTGCGGAGCCACCGACGGTCAGCAAGCCGTGATTACGCAACATGAAAAACATCCTGTCGCCAAGATCAGTGACGAGACGTGGTTTTTCATCATCACGCAGGGCTATGCCTTCGTAATCGTGATAGGCCAGCGAGGACATGACGATGGACGACTGCTGGGAAATCGGCAGCAGTCCTTCTTTTTGTGCCGATACCGCCACGCCATTCAGCGAATGCGTATGCATGACGCAAAGTGCATCGGGGCGCGCTGCATGGATGGCGCTGTGTATGGTGAAGCCGGCGGGATTGACCGGATAATCCGAGGGCATGACCTTCTCGCCCTGCAGATTGATCTTCACCAGCGAGGAAGCGGTGATTTCATCAAACATCATGCCGTAGGGGTTGATGAGGAAGTGATGCTCGGGGCCGGGCACGCGCGCCGAGATATGAGTAAAGATGAGATCGTCCCAGCCATAGAGTGCCACCAGCCGGTAAGCGGCGGCGAGATCGACACGGGCTTTCCATTCTTCGGCTGAAACCTGTTCACGGACATTGCTGGTAGTCATGGCTTGCTCCTGTGTGAGCGCTGTGATTTTCAAGGACGCTGCAGCTCGGGCTGCAATCTTTTCTTTATTCTGTGGCAGCCAGTGTCAGGATTTATTGACCGCTGGCAAATTATTGAGCACTGGCAACCGTACGGCTTTTGTTGCGAAAAAAGCTCCAGGCAAATTCTGCCGACTCCACCACCGAGCTTTGCTGCCCCATGAGGCGCAGGTAAAGCGTGCGGTAGCGATGCTCCAGGCTGGGCTCCACATGGCCACCATTTTCCACTTCGAGCAGGGTGACGGGCGAAGCTTCGGGACTGGCACCGAAATAGAATAGCCGGCCCTTGGTCTGGTCATTGCGGAATTGCGGGGGAATTTCCTTCTGTACGGCATGGCGTGCATCCAGCTGGCGCGCGGCCGCCCATACGGAAAAGCTGGTCGGCACCGGCATGACACCGCCACGCGCGGCACTGCGGCCGAACTTCACCTGCCCACCACGCCAGGGCCCGAGAGGGTCGGCATCACCGCCGATAATAAGAGCGGCCACCTTGTCCGGCACCTTGCCGGGACAGGCCGTATCCGCCGCCATGGAGGCCGCTGCTGCGGCAAAGGCCGCCAGCTCCGGCATCTGCAGACCAAGACGGAAAGCCATCATGCCGCCATTGCTCATGCCCATGGCATAGATGCGTGCAGGATCCGCCTGACCGGCATCCACCAGCTTTTTCACGGCATTACGGGCAAAGGCCACGTCATCGGTTTGCGGATTATTGAGCGCGTCCTTGCGGCAATCATTCCAGCCCTGTTCATCATCGCTGCCACGCGCGCCATCCAGCGCCAGTACGATGATGTTTTCACGCTCGGCAATGGCCACCCACTGCGCCAGCGGCGAAGGCGACTGGCGTTTCAGCCCCAGCGCCTGCTCGGCGCTGCCGGTATGGCCATGCAGGATCAGTACGACAGGACGTGGCGTGCTGGCAGGCTTGTCTGCCTCGGCAAGAATGGCGCGGCGGTAACCGTTGGGCGTGAGGATGGACAATTCGCGGGTCTGCGCAGAGGCTGCCAGCGGCTCCAGCAGAAGCAGCAGAAACAGGCAGCGGAGAAATCCTTTTCTCATAAACGGGCGATCCCGAAACAAAAGCAGCGCATAAAAAAAACAGCCGCAAGTTCGGCTGTTTTTTTCATCCCCGCGGGCGGGGGCGCTAAAACCGGACAGAGACTGTGGAGATTACCGCGCCTTGGCCGCATTTTCATGCAGTAGCTGGCTGATTTTCGACCACAGGCCCGGCGGCAGGTCATGTGCCATCCCCGGAATCAGCTGCAGCCTGGCGCCGGCAATTGCCTTGGCGACAGCCTTGCCACAACCCGGACGCACCAGCGGATCGGCATCACCGTGTATGACGACCGTAGGCACCTTGATGCGCTTGGCCAGGGGCTTGAGGCTGCCTGAACTCAGCACGGCCGTGAACTGACGCTTCACACCGGCCGGACTGTAGCTGCGCTCAACGAGCCGGCGCGCCTGCGCCTCCAGCTCGCCCGGTGCATGCGGATAGCCCGGGCTGCCGATGATGTTCATGAGCTTCACGCTGTGCGCAATCAGCTCTTCCTGACTGGCACCCTTGCCGGGGCCCTTCATCAGCGGGCGGATTGCCGCAGGACTGGGCGGCGGCAACAGCGGCTGATTGGTGCTGGAGAAAATCACCGCCAGCGATTTCACGCGTTCCGGATATTTGCCCGCCACGATCTGCGCAATCATGCCGCCCATGCTGGCACCGGCCACATGGGCCTTGGCGATGCCGAGATGATCCAGCAGGCCTATGGTGTCGGCCGCCATATCGTAAAGCGTGTAGGCCGCCGGGCTTTTCAGGCCGAGGGAAAAACGCGCCATACGCACAAACTCGTTCATTTTGGGTGACTTCAGTTTCACCTTGGTGGAGAGGCCGATATCGCGATTGTCAAAACGGATGACGCGATAGCCTTTTTGCACCAGCTCGCGGCAAAAGCCGTCCGGCCACAGCAGCATCTGCGCGGAAAGGCCCATGCTGAGCAGCAGCGGCGGCGCATTTTCATCGCCCCAGTCCTCGTAGCAGATTTCGA
>JAVHYE010000088.1 GCA_031119295.1 Pedobacter sp.
GAGCTGAACAGGGGCTCGCCACAGGCGCGGCAGTTATAGGTGCCGTTGCGGTGTTCATCCCAGTATTCCCCGCTAAAAGCACGCTCGGTGCCCTTCTCGCGGCAGATACGGTATTCCTCGGGGCTGAGCTCGGCACGCCATTCGGCGTCGGACTTCACCAGCTTGTGGTCACTCATGAGCACCTCCTCTGACGGCTTGCAGGACTTTACTCTGGGAAACCCCTATGGGGCTGCCGGTTGCCGGCTTCAAGCCAAACAGCAGTATTTCTTTGGGCCGGCTCCGGCTTCACAAAAAACCTCATCTTTCCTGTCTGTCCCTACTGGCAGAAGGGAAAAATAGGGAATAGCCTATTCGCGATCAAAACCCTATGCCGGAATCAGCCCCATGAGTCTCGCCCTGCTGGAACAGGTGGAACAGTTCCTGTCCGACTACCCGGAAATCAGTGCCTCCCAGTTCGGCACCCTCTTCCGCAAGGACCCCAATTTCGTGGGCGAGCTCAAGAAAGGGCGCAGCCCGCGCCAGGCTACGGTCGACCAGTTGCTGGCCGATATGCAGGCCTGGCGCCGCGACAATACGCCGCAGCCCGGCAACAAACCGCTTTCGTCCTCCCCCACCCCGCGCGAGTCCGCCGCCATGGAAATCCCCAAGTCCTCCAAGCTCAAGAACGTCTGTTATGACATACGCGGCCCCGTGCTCAAGGCCGCCACCGCCATGGAGGAGCAGGGTCACCGCATCATCAAGCTCAATATCGGCAATCCCGCACCCTTCGGTTTTGAGGCGCCCCAGGAAATCCTGGCTGACGTCATCACCAATCTGCCCACGGCCATAGGCTATTGCGAGTCCAAGGGCCTGTTCGCTGCACGCAAGGCCATCATGCAGTACTACCAGCAGAAGGGTCTGTTCGGCGTGGAAACCGGCGACATCTATATCGGCAACGGTGTCTCCGAGCTCATCGTCATGGCCATGCAGGCCCTGCTCGATAACGGCGATGAAATGCTGATCCCGGCGCCGGATTATCCGCTCTGGACCGCAGCCGTCACGCTGTCCGGCGGCAGCCCGGTGCATTATCTCTGCGACGAGAACAATGGCTGGTATCCGGACCTTGCCGACATGGAAAAGAAGATCACGCCGAAAACACGCGGCATCGTGGTCATCAATCCCAATAACCCCACGGGCGCGGTCTATCCGAAACACATCCTGGAAGGCATTGTGGCTCTCGCCCGCAAGCACAAGCTGGTGCTCTTTGCCGACGAGATTTACGACAAGATCCTCTACGACGAGGCCCAGCACACCTGCCTCGCCACCCTCGCCCCGGATCTGCTCTGCGTGACCTTCAACGGCCTCTCGAAATCCTATCGCGTCGCCGGTTTCCGCTCCGGCTGGCTCATGGTCAGCGGCAACAAGGCCTCGGCCAAGGACTATATCGAAGGCCTGGACATGCTGGCCTCCATGCGTCTTTGCGCCAATGTACCGGCACAAAACGCCATTCAGACCGCACTGGGCGGCTATCAAAGCATCAACGACCTGATTCGTCCGGGCGGCCGTCTTTACGAGCAGCGCAATCTGGCCGTGGAGATGCTGAATGCCATTCCCGGTGTGAGCTGCGTGAAGCCGGAAGGCGCGCTTTATCTTTTCCCGCGCCTTGATCCGAAGATGTATCCCATCGCCAATGATCAGGATTTCATCCTGGAATTGCTGCAAGCGGAAAAAGTGCTGCTGGTACAGGGCACAGGCTTCAACTGGCCCAAGCCGGATCATTTCCGCGTGGTTTTCCTGCCCAACAAGGAAGACCTGCGTGAAGCCATCACGCGTATTGCCCGCTTCCTGGAAGCCTATCGCCAGCGTCATGGCACCGATGCCGCGGCCTGATTACCGGCGCCTGCGCGCAGCACTGCTGGCTGCACTGCTGCTGCCCGCAGCCACTTTTGCCGAACCCGAACTTTGCCGGGTCAGCTTCAGCAGTGGCGCGCATCTTTTGCTGCCGGTGGCGCGCACCTGGCAGGAGCAACAGGACGGCCTTTCCGGCCGTCTTGATGCCGGCCCCGGCCTGCTCTTTGTCTGGGAAGAGGCCGCGGTGCGCGCACTCTGGATGAAAAACACCTATATCCCGCTTTCGGCCGCCTTTATCGACGGCGAAGGCCGCGTACTGGACATCGTGGACATGACAGCGGCCAGCGAAGATCGCCACAGCTCGTCTGCTCCCGTACACGCCGCCATCGAACTCGCCCAAGGAGATTTCTCCCGGCATGGCATCAAACCGGGCGACATCGCCACCATACACTGCGCCGCCGACAAGCCCTGAGACTGTGCAAAGCGCTGCCTGCGCACCATTGCAGACCAGCCGATCGCCCGGCAAGACGCTGTTTTCACAAAAGTTTCATCGCCGCTGTTTACACGCCGATACACAAAATCACGCTTGAAATCAGCTCCACTTGTCCCTAATTTCCGTGGGACTAAACAAGGGAGACTCTCAAGTCCATGTTCCGCATTTTCCTGTTCCTCATGACCAACCTCGCCGTCGTGGTGATTGCCGGCATCGTGCTCAACCTTCTCGGCGTGGGCTCGACACACGGCGCAGGCAATACGCTCAATCTGCAGTCCCTGCTGATTTTCTGCTTTGTCTTCGGCATGGTGGGCTCGCTGTTCTCCCTGTTCATTTCCAAGTGGATGGCCAAGCGCACCACCGGTACCCAGCTGATTGAAAATCCGCGTACGGAAGAAGAGCGCTGGCTCGTCGCCACAGTGCAGGAACTGGCCAACAAGGCTGGCATCAAGATGCCGGAAGTGGGTATTTTCCCCAGCTACCAGTCCAATGCCTTCGCCACCGGCTGGAACAAGAATGCCGCTCTCGTGGCTGTTTCCTCCGGCCTCCTGCAGCGCATGAGCCGTGATGAAGTGAAAGCCGTGCTGGGCCATGAAATCGGCCACGTCGCCAATGGCGATATGGTGACCCTGGCGCTGGTGCAGGGTGTGGTGAACACCTTCGTGATGTTCTTCTCGCGCATCATCGGCAATGTGGTGGATCGCGTGGTGTTCAAGAACGAAGACGGCCCCGGCATCGCCTACTACGTCACCAGCATGGTGGCCGATCTCGTGCTGGGCATACTGGCTTCCACCATCGTCATGTGGTTCTCGCGCTATCGCGAATTCCGCGCCGATGAAGCCGGTGCCAAGCTGGCCGGCAAGCAGTCCATGATCAATGCCTTGCGTCGTCTGCAGGCCGAGCATGAAATTCCTGACCAGATGCCGGCCGAAATGACCGCACTGGCCATCACGGAAGGCAAGCGTGAAGGCTTCAGCTTCGCGGCACTCTTCATGAGCCACCCGCCGCTGGAAAAGCGTATCGCAGCCCTGCAGGCCATGCAGATCTGATCAGCTTCAAGCGCTGATAAAAAAGCCCCGCCTCTGCGGGGCTTTTTCATTACCGCAGCACCGTCGTCCCGGATAAAACCGTAAGGTCACAAAAATCCGGGACAGCAGACGATTTCCCCTCCCCGCGGAGGGGGCTGTCTTTTTTCACCACTCCCATACTCCCGCCCGCTGCCGCCCACAGTCGGCACACGCATCGTGGATGCGCACAAAAACAAAAGGGAGAGACACCATGTCTGTATGGGTCACATGGCCGGCTTTGACCAAGCTCGGCACCTTGGGCGTTATTGCCGGCCTGCTCACGCTGGCAGTCGAACGCGAAGAGCTGTTCAAGAACAATCTTTTCGATGTGGAAGATTATTCACGCTACAACCCCAATATCACCTGCGATGCACGCAGCCTCACCGCACGTACCGAGGATGGCACCTGCAACATCCTCAGCAATCCGGCGGAAGGCTCGGTATATCGCCGCTTCGGTCGCAATGTGGACACCGTTGTGACCCATGGCGAAACCGAAGCCGATACCCTGCTCAGTCCGAATCCGCGTGAAGTCAGTAATACCCTGATGGCGCGCGGCGAATTCAAGCCCGCGCCCAGCCTCAACTTCATTGCCGCTTCGTGGATCCAGTTCATGATTCACGACTGGGTGGATCATGGCCCCAATAAAGTGGACGACCCCATACGCGTAATGCTGCCCTCCGGTGATGCGCTTGGCAGCGGCTATCTCAATGTGCAGCGCACCCAGCCCGACCCCACCCGCCACCCCAACGAAGCCGGCAAGCCGGCAACGTATCGCAATCACAATACGCACTGGTGGGACGGCTCGCAGCTGTACGGCAGCGATAAAGCCACCAATGACAAGGTGCGTTCTTTTGTCGACGGCAAGCTGAAAATCAATAGCGACGGCACCCTGCCCACCGAGCTTCTCAGTGGCAAGCCCGTTACCGGCTTCAATGAAAACTGGTGGGTGGGCCTCAGCATGCTGCACCAGATTTTCACCAAGGAACACAACGCGATTGCGAGCATGCTCAAGCAGAAATATCCCAACCAGAGCGACCAGTGGATTTATGACCACGCCCGCCTGGTCAATTCTGCACTGATGGCAAAAATCCACACTGTGGAATGGACACCGGCCGTGATCGCCAACCCGGTGACCGAGCGTGCCATGTATGCCAACTGGTGGGGCCTGCTGGGCGCAGGTGGAACCCGCAACAAATACCAGGATGAAGTCCGCATGCTGCAGGCCGACCTGGCCAAGAGCGATTCCTTCGTGAAACGCATTCTCGGCTTCGATCCTGCACTGTCCAATGGCGTTGGCAGCGGCAGCATTGATCATGCCCTCGCCGGCATCGTCGGCTCGGCCGCGCCCAATAATGCCGGTGTGGCCTACACGCTGACGGAAGAATTCGTAGCTGTTTACCGCATGCACCCGTTGATGCGCGACAAGGTTGATGTGTACGACATAGGCTCGAATGTGGTTTCACGCTCGGTGCCCCTGCAGAACACCCGTGACCGTGATGCGGAAAACATGCTGGGCAATGACCGTCCGGAGCGCCTCTGGTACTCCTTCGGCATCACCAACCCCGGTTCGCTGACGCTGAACAACTACCCCAACTTCCTGCGCAATCTTTCCGTGCCTGTGGCTGGGAATATCGACCTGGCCACTATCGATGTGCTGCGCGATCGCGAGCGTGGCGTGCCGCGCTACAACGAGTTCCGTCGCGAAATCGGTCTCAAGCCCATCACCAAGTTTGAAGACCTGACCACCGATGCCAAAACCCTGGCCGATCTCAAGCGCGTGTACAGCAATGACATCGAGAAGATAGACACCCTCGTGGGCATGCTGGCTGAAACCGTGCGCCCTGACGGCTTTGCCTTCGGTGAAACGGCTTTCCAGATTTTCATCATGAATGCTTCACGCCGTCTCATGACCGACCGCTTCTACACCAAGGATTACCGTCCCGAGGTCTACACGCAGGAAGGTCTGGACTGGGTGGAAAACAACACCATGGTGGATGTGATCAAGCGCCACAATCCGCAGCTGGCGTTCAGCCTCACCGGTGTGCAGAACGCCTTCAAGCCCTGGGGCCTGAACATGACGGCGGATTACGAAAGCTGGCCGGCCAGTGTGAAAGCCGATCACCTCTGGGTGAATGGTGCCAAGCGCACGCAATACCAGACCACCATGCCCAATCTGAAGCCGGTTGATATCGGCGGCCTCATCAGCTCCATCCTGTGGAAGAAAGTGCAGACGCGCAGCGATGTCGCCCCGCTGGGTTATGAAAAGCCGATTCACCCCTATGGCGCCATGGCCAAGGTGAAATTCGTGCCGGTTGCCAATAACGCCGGCTATACCGGTCTTTTCCAGGGCTCCGATTACGGCCTGCTGCGTCTGTCCGTCACGGGTGATCCGGCTGATCGCGGCTTCGCACCCGGCCTTGCCTGGAAGGCCTTCGTGGATGGCAAGCCTTCGGAAAACGTGTCGGCGCTCTACACCCTCTCCGGCCAGGGCACGAACTACAATTTCTTCGCCAATGAAATGTCCAACTACGTTTCCACCGAGGCGAATGAAACCCTGGGCACCACCATCCTGTTCTCAGCCGTGAGCACCAAGCCCACCCTGCTGCGCATGAACGATATTTCGGAAGTGCGCCAGGACGGCAGCAAGGTGGCCACACCGAAAGCGCCGACACAGATCTACTTTGTGCCGCGCTCTGAAGTGAAAACCCGCTTCGCCACCACGCCGCATGATTTCCGTCATGACCTGGCCTCGCTGGGCGCCGGCTCCAAGCTCTATGACGTGTATGCCACCTCCATGGAAATCAAGACGTCCATCATCCCCTCACTGAACAGCAGCTATGCCCAGCAGCGCCGCAGCAGTGCCGTGAAGATTGGTGAAATGGAGCTGACCTCGCCCCTCATCGTCTCGGCCTTCGGCGATGGCGGCGTATTCTTCAAGCATCAGCGTCACGAGGACTTGTAATCCTGAAACCTGTCATCATCTGAGCAGAAGCAAAGAAGGCGCCCTCGGGCGCCTTCTTTGCTTCTGCCTGCCATGCCACAGTCAGACCGCACTCTTTCACTAAGGCCCTGAGACTGCCAGCCCCTGATCATGTATACGCTCCAGTGCCGCTACCCGCATACGCTCAGCCTCGTTGGCAAAGTTCATTTTTCGTAAGTCTTCGAGATTACGCTCACGGTCACCCTGACTCAGCGCTGTATTTTTCAATACCGCATCACGCTGTGAATACCAGTCGCTCATACGTTTATCCCAGGCGGAATTTTCCTGATCCAGGGCTTCAAGACGGGCCGTCGCTTCTGCTCCAACGAGGCTGCTACGGATCTGGCGCAATTCTTCGACCGAACCAGAGCGCTTTTTCCATTCATCCGTCAGCTCTCGCAAATCCAGGTATTGATTGACGGTCCTGAGCGAGGCCTTGATGTCCTCTGGCAACTGCTGCTCCAGTGCAGCCAGTTGTTGGGCACGTGCCTGGGCAGAAAGCTGCTTGTTCTGCATCAGCTCCAGCCTTTCCAGCGCATAGCGGCCATAGGCATCGTCATCTGAAAAAAAGACGACAATCACCTCGGGCGAAAGATAAAGCCTTCGCAATGCCCGTACCTGCTCCATTTGCTGACGGGCACGCTCCATGTCCAGCTGTCCGGCCTCCGGAGGCAACAAGCGCTTTTCTATATCCGCCACACCGCGCAGATAAGCAAGATATCCCGCCAGCACCCGCTCCGCTTCGCCCAGTGCCGGTTGCTGCAGACGATTCCGCAACTGCGCATGAATACGCCTTGCAAGAGCATCAATGCTTTCCTCTCCTACAGCCGACAGGAAATAATCAAAGCAGTGACGGAGTCCGATTGTGACGCGAAGATGGCCGGCAGTATCGGTCTCCAGTGAACAATCCACCTCCGTCCCTGCCAACGATTGCGGCAAGCCTTCCAGGCCGGTGGCAATTGCAGCCGGGGAATGACTGTCTGCCGACACTCCGGATGACAATGGCAAAGCCGAAGCTTGCTGTACGCCACCAACACCGCTGCTGTCATGAAGCCACCAACTCACGCCGCCCGCTGTCACGAGCAAGAAGAAAACGCCAAGCATCATGAGTATTTTTTTATTCATTTTGACTCCGGCTTTCTGCGCTGAAAAAGCAGAGGCAGCCTGTGCTGCCCCTGTTTCGCCCTGACTTCAGCGCGGTTTAAAGCCCGGCCAGCTTCAGGCGATTGGCCTGCTGCCGGAAAGTGGCCTTGGGATTGGTCTCGAAGATGCTGACCAGACCCAGCACCTGATTCACCGTATCGAGATGGTTCATGTTGTAGTTGTCACGAATCACCGTGCCCAAGTGACTGGAACACTGCGGCACCAGACCATCATTGGGGCCCGAGATCAGCAGCCCGGTGGCCGCCATGGACCAGTCGGAAGGATCAAGCACGCTGGTGAGATGGCCCGTGCCACTCCAGGAGTAATAACGGATGCCATTGGCCACGGCCGCCCCCGAGCCGCACGCGCTTGCCGGAATGGCATCCGGGAAACGCTGGTTGTAAGCAAGGGCGCCTACTGCGGTGAGGTTATTCATGGCGGCCAATGCATCCTGCCGGCCGGCCGAGCCGTCACCGAAATCGATGAGCCAGGCAATGGCATTCACGGCACCGGCAATGATGTCTGTGCCCAAGGGGCCCACGATATTGGAGACAACCTGTACAGCATCCGCCACTGGTGAACCCTTGTGTGGTGTGCTGACCGAGGTCACTGACGCTACACGCTCCGGCGCCACGCCGGCCACATAACGCACCGTCATCCCACCCTGGCTATGGCCAATCAGATTGACCTTGGCTGCCCCCGTGATGGCCTGGATTTCTTTCACCTGCGCCAGCAATTGCTCACCACGCACATCATGGCTTTGCGCCGGCGTTTGCGCCGTGACAAAAACCCTGGCGCCATTGCTCTGGAGATCAGAAGGAATGCCGTGCCAGTAATTCACCGGGCCGATCTTGCCGAAACCGAACAGGCCATGCGAAAGCACGATGGGATATTTTGTTTTGGCGTAATCAGAAGCAGCGTGTACTGGCGCAGCAGCCAGCACGCTACCGCCCAACAGCAGGGGTGCAATCAGCTTTTTCATGAGGAACCTCGTTATGCTTTTTCTTTTGGGTCGCCAGTCGACAGGAGCGCAGCACGCATCCTCTTGGCCGTTTTTGTTATCAGCCCGCCCAGCATACGGAGCCGCCATACCGGGGAAATGAGGAAAGGGGACATGGGCCTTGTCGATCTGGGACATGAGGAATCGTCATAAAGAGCACTGAGCCGACCCGGCATTGCGCATATCTTGGTGCCACGCTACAAATGAACCCACAACAAGACGGTTACCATGCCGCCCACACAGACATGAAGCCCCTCGCCCAGAGCACAACCTCCACAAGTGCCATTGCTGATGAAGCCGAATCCCAAGGCTTCTTCCTGGCCAGCATCCTGCTGGATGTGCTGGAAACACTGCGCTCGCGTGGCATCAGCGCCGAAGCCATAGGCCGGGCGCTTGATCTCGATCTGGACAGTCTGCTCGCTGATCCAAACGGCTGGGTGCCCATCCCGGTGCTGGAAAATGTATTGCGTCAGGCGCTGGTACTTTTCCCCGACCCTCTCATGGGACTGCATGCCTCCCAATCGGAAAGCGATGCTGCTTTTGGCGTACTGGGCTATCTCAACCAGACCTGTGCCACCTTGCAGGAAGTTTTCACGGCCAAAACCCGCTATGAGCGGCTGGTAAGCGATATGGGCAGCACCTCTCTGCGCCAGGAACCCGGCGTCGTATTCTGCTGCTGGGATTGCAACGCCCTCGACCCCGTCTTCGTGAGGCATGCCACCGAGTTCCTGCTAGGCCAGTGGTTGCGACATATCCACTCGATACGCGAGCAGAAGGAGGGCCTGCTGTTACGGGTGCATTTCCGTCACGCCCCACCTGAAAACCTGCAACTCCTGAAAGAATATGAATCCATTTTTGCATGCCCCGTGTATTTCAATCAGCCGGAATCGGCACTGGTCGTCCCAACACCTGTCATGACACTGCGCCTGCGCAATCCCAATCCGGGCCTGCAGGCAACACTGGAGCGCCATGCCCATCTGCTGCTCAGCGAGCGGGATACAGCGCCATCACTGATCAACCAGATTCGCTCACGTCTGCGTGTCTTGTTGATGGAGGGGAGTATTTCCCGCGATCACCTGGCGGAAGAACTTGGCATCAGCAGCCGTCATCTGCACCGGCAATTGCAAAAAGCCGGCAGTAGCTACCGGGAGCTGGTGGACGATATCCGTATCGAGCTGGCAAAAGCCCTTTTGCAAGACAACAGCCTGACCGTGGATGCCATCAGCCGGCGCCTGAATTTCAAGGAAGGCCCTTCTTTCAGCCGCTGGTTCCGGGAAATGACAGGGCAGACACCGGGAGAATATCGGCGGCAATTGCAAACATCCGCACCCTGAATACTCCTGCTCATCCAGTCCCCTGACTGACAAAGCCCCGTATACGGAGCTTTCCTTTTGCGTTGTGGCCACCATCACTTCAACTGCTCCGGCATTCCCCGCATACTCGGCCGCACAGTAAAGCCGGCCAGGACCGGCCATGGCATCAGGACAATTTCTCCTCATGGCAAAACGGAAACGCCAGCCGCCCGCGGCCAGCCCGGCTGATACAGCCGCCACGTCGCCATCACGCCGCGCACGCATCATCGCCCTGTCGCTCTGTGCACTGCTGCTGATAGCGGCTGGAGCCGCCGGCCTGTGGTGGAAAAACCATCAAAAATCTTCCTCGAATGTCACCGCCTCGGGAAAACAATTCGTTCTGGTGGACGAAGCCCAATGTGCGGGCTGCCATCAGGCACAGTTCAAAAGCTGGCAAGGATCACACCACCATCTCGCCATGCAGGACGCCACTCCTGCCACTGTGCTCGCCGATTTTTCCGGCGTCAGCTTCAAAGACCAGAACGGCAGCAGCCGCTTTCTGCAGGAGAAGGGAAAATTCCTGGTTGAAACCACAGGCGGTGATGGCAAGACGGCTCGGTTTGAAGTCACCCACACCTTCGGTATCGAGCCGCTGCAGCAATACCTGCTGTCTCTTCCGAACGGCCGGCTGCAGGCCTTTACCATCGTCTGGGATACCGAAAAGAAGAAATGGTTTTCCCTGCATGGCAAAGAAAGGATTGCTGCAAATGACGAGCTGCACTGGAGCAAGCCGGCACAGAACTGGAATTTCATGTGCGCCGAATGCCATACCACCGGCCTCAAGCGTAATTTCGATATCGCCAGCAATAGCTACAACACGCAATGGCATTCTTTAGGTGTGGGTTGCCAATCCTGCCATGGCCCGGCCTCCGGGCATCTGGACTGGGCAAAATCGCATCAGAAGAAAAACGGCAAAGGCAGCGGCTTTGCCGTTGCACTGCCTGTTAGCGATTCAGCCGCCATTCTTGATACCTGCGGCCGTTGTCACAGCCGGCGTGCTCCGCTGAGAGATGGCTATGTCCCTGCGCACAAACTGGCTGACGATTATCTGGTCAGCCTGCTGAGCCCGACGCTGTATCACACGGATGGCAAGATAAAAGACGAGGTCTTTGAATACGGCTCCTTCGTACAAAGCAAAATGTTCATGAAGGGCCTCAATTGTGCGGACTGCCATGATCCGCACAGTGGTAAAACCCGTCTGCCCGGCAATCAGCTCTGCAGCAGCTGCCACAATGCTTCGGCTGCAGCGGCAAGGCCCGGCATCAATACCGCCGGCCTGCAAAAGAAAAACTACGACAGCATCGAACATACCCGCCATCAGCCCGGCACACCGGGCGCTGCTTGCGTGAGCTGCCATATGCCCGGCAAGTTCTATATGGGCAATGATTTCCGCCACGACCATTCTTTTTCGATTCCGCGCCCCGATCTTTCCAAAGCATTGGATAGCCCCAATGCCTGCAATAGCTGCCATGCGGACAAATCAGCAGACTGGGCCGCCGGCAAGATCAAGGAATGGCGCGGCGCTCAAGCCAGACCCAAAACCTTTGGCGAATTCATGAAAGTGCTGCGCGAAGGCGGTGCAGATGCCAGTGGTCAGCTGCTGCAATTCACCAGCGATCCCAGTCATCCGCCCATACAGCGTGCAACGGCCTTGCAGAGCGCCGGCAATTATCCCGGCGTAAACTCGAGGCGCAGCATTACGCAGGCCATGAGTGATACCGATCCTCTCGTCAGGCAAGCGGCACTGGATGCCATGGGCAACCTGCCCCCAGCAGAGCAAATCGCTCTCGCCGGTCCGCTCTTGCGTGACCCGGTGAAGTCCGTGCGCATCACCGCCGCCTGGCAGCTGAGCACACTTGCGCCACAACTGGGTAATTTCAGCAGCGACTGGAAGCAGGCCATGGCTGAATATGAAGCGGTACAAAAGCAGCTGGTTGAACGCCCTGAATCCCTGGGCAATCTGGCGCAAATTTACCGGCAGCGTGAAGAGCCTGCCCAAGCCTGGCAAGCCATGGAGCAAGCCCTGCGGCTTAATGCGGATTTCGAACCGGCACTGGTGATGAAATCGGAAATGCTGGGCGCCAGTGGCAACCATGAAGGCGCACTGCAATTGCTGCGTGATGCGCTGCAACGCCAGCCGAAATCAGCCGGCCTGCAACACGCCTATGGACTGGCACTTGTGCGCGGTGGAAAACACAAGGAAGCGCTGGCCGCGCTGAAGCGCGCCAGCGAGCTGGCACCGGATAATGGCAATTACGCTTATGTCTATGCAGTTGCATTGCATGATCTAGGACAGCCGGCGCAGGCCATCAAGGTGCTGGATGCCGGTATCAAGCGCAATGCCAGCCAGCGCAGCCTCTGGATGACTGCCATACGCTATCGGCAAGAGGCCGGCGATAGTGCAGCTGCACAGGCTCTGGCACTGCGCTGGTTACGCATCAATCCCGGTGATCCGGCACTGCAACAGTTACAACACTGAGCATCCCCTGATTTCGGGGGTTTTGATATACCGTCACTCATAAGCAAGCGGCTGATACATGACTTGCTCGGAGCCATTACAAGCACAATGTTTGTAATGTCATTTCCTTAAATGACGGCCCCTCGCGAAAAAACCGTGACTGCAACGCAGATAGCGTGCGCAAGACTTGCCCATGTCATATGTGCACGCTATACAGGCCCATGGTCAGGGAGGCCGCAAGAAGGCTCCCGCCATTTGCCGTGACGGCAATATCTCACCCTGCAAGGAGAAGCATCATGAGAGCGCGCAAGCTTTTGCTCTTGACCCTGTTATTCCCTTTGCTTGGCAGCACCACAGCGGCTCTCGCCGCCGAGGCCAAGCCCGCCGCTCAAAGCAGCTCCAGCCAGAGCACAAAAAAGCCCAACATCCTCGTCATTTTTGGTGACGATATCGGCATCGCCAATATCAGCGCCTATAGCGGTGGTGTGATGGGCTATGAAACGCCGAATATCGATCGCATTGCCAAGGAAGGCATCCGCTTCCAGCATTATTACGGCGAACAAAGCTGCACGGCCGGCCGTGCCGCTTTCAATACCGGCCAGCACGGCATACGCACCGGCCTCACCAAAGTGGGCTTCCCGGGTGCGCCCATGGGCATGAACCAGCTTGACCCGTCCATTGGCGGCATCCTGAAAAATCTCGGTTATGCCACCGGCCAGTTTGGCAAAAACCATCTCGGCGATCGCAATGAATCCCTGCCGACAGTAAATGGTTATGACGAGTTCTTCGGCAATCTTTACCACCTCAATGCCGAAGAAGAGCCGGAGCTGCCGGACTATCCGAAAGACCCGGCCTATCTCGCCAAATACGGCCCCCGCGGTGTGCTCAAGACTTTTGCCAGCGACAAGGATGACCCCACGGTTGATCCGCGCTTCGGCAAGATAGGCAAACAGACCATCCAGGACACCGGCGCACTCACCAAGAAGCGCATGGAAACTGTTGATGATGAAACCTCGGCAGCCGCCATCGACTTCATGAAACGCAAGCATGATGCCGACCAGCCTTTCTTTGTCTGGTTCAACTCAACGCGCATGCATCTGCGCACCCATGTACGTGCCGAGCATCGTGGCCGCTACAAATACGGCGATAGCGAATACATCGACGGCATGATGGAGCATGACGACACCGTCGGCAGCATCCTGAAGGCGCTGGATGATATGGGAATTGCCGACAACACCATCGTCGTTTACTCCAGCGACAACGGCCCGCATATGAATACCTGGCCCGATGGCGCCATGACACCCTTCCGCTCTGAAAAGAACACCAACTGGGAGGGGGCTTTCCGCGTGCCTGCGCTCGTACGCTGGCCCGGTCATATCCAGCCCGGCACGGTGACCAACGAGCTGATGAGCCATAACGACTGGATGCCGACGCTGGCCTCCATTGCCGGTGAGCCCGATCTCGTCAACAAATTGCAGAAGGGTTACACCGCCAACAAGATCAAATACAAGGTGCATCTTGATGGTTATGACCAATCCAAGTTCCTGACCAGCGTCAGCGGTACAGCCGGCAATAACAGCGGCGTGAAGAGTGCGCGCAACCTCTTCTTCTATTCCGATGATGACGGTCTTCTGGTTGGCATGCGTCAGGGCTACTACAAATACGTCTATGCCGAGCAGCGCCTTGCCGGCACCATGGGCGTATGGGCCGAGCCCTTCACCAAGCTGCGCCTGCAGAAAACCTTCAACCTGATGCAAGACCCTTACGAGCGTGCGGACTTCACGTCCAACACGTATTGGGACTGGCAGCTCAACCATGTCGGCCAGATCTACGGCGCCATGGATGAGGTTTTCAAATTCGCCGCCACCTTCAAGGACTTCCCGCCACGCTCCTTCCCGCCCAGCTTCGTCCCCACCAACATCATGGAAGACGAACTGGATGCGATAAAAAGAGCGCGTCAGGCTGAAGCCGCAAAAGCCAAAAAGTAAATAGCGCCGCAAAACTGCCAGCATCCGAAAGGGTGCTGGCAGTTTTTTCATACGCCCTGCGGCTTGAATCACACCGGGCACAGCAAAGAGGTCGACATGAAAACCCTTTATCAATTGCTGCTGGCAAGCTTTCTATTCATCGCACTTCCTGCACATCAGGCACTGGCTGAAGCAGACCCGCTGCCTTCCTGGAGCGATACCGCCACAAAATCCTCCATCACCCGCTTTGTCGAAAAAACCACGACGGAGGGCAGCCCGGACTTCATCGCGCCATCAGACCGCATTGCTGTCTTCGATAATGACGGCACACTCTGGGCGGAAAAGCCCGTTCCTTTCCAGCTCTTCTTCGCACTGGATCGCGTCAAGGCCCTGGCACCGCAACATCCGGAATGGAAAAGCAAAGAGCCCTTCCGCTCCATTCTCAAAGGTGACATGAAAGGCCTGGAAGCTTCCGGCGAGAAAGGCGTCGTGGCGCTGTTGGCTGCCACTCATGCGGGCGTCAGCACCGAAGAATTCAATGCCATCGTCAAGGACTGGATCAAAACGGCACGTCACCCGAAATACAAAGGTCCCTACACGGATTACGTTTACCAGCCCATGCTGGAAGTGCTGAGCTATTTACGCAGCAAGGGCTACAAGACCTTCATTGTTTCCGGTGGCGGCGTTGAGTTCATGCGGGCTTTTGCCGAAGAAACTTACGGCATTCCGCCCGAGCAGGTAG
>JAVHYE010000089.1 GCA_031119295.1 Pedobacter sp.
CATGCCGACAGCCTGCAACTCTCCGTCAGTGAAATCCTGGAGCTTGCTGCCTGGCCACATGGCAATGCGGCCTTGCCCAGCGTGTTGCGCCAGCAGGCTCTGGATATCTGGCAGCTCGGCGCGCTGGAAAAGCGCAGCTATGCCGGGCTTTCCGGTGGCGAACGCCAGCGCGTGCAACTCGCCCGCACCTGGTTGCAGATACGCCAGCATGAACAGCCAGCGGAGAGAATCTGGCTGCTTGATGAGCCACAGAACGCTCTGGACCTGCCCCACCAGCAGGCCCTGCAAAAACAGCTGCGCATGGAAGCCGATAGCGGCGCCCTGGTCGTCTTCTCCACCCATGACATCAATTTCGCCATGCACACAGCCGAGCGCGTCATCATCCTGCGTGAAGGCCGCCTCCATGCCGATGCCGGCAGTTCGGCCATTGCTGATCTGGCGCTTTTGCAGGATGTTTTCGGTGTGCCCTTTACCCGCCTCGTCAATCCGGCCGATCAAAGCATCTGGCTGGTGACGGGCCACAACTCCGATACAAACGCCAATACGAGTTCGCGCCTGCCATGAGTCTTTTCGCCAGCAAGCAATTCACCGCCGACAGCCTGCGTGCAGGCCTTGAGGCCCAGGGCTATGTCGCTTCCGACAATATCGCCCTCACGCTTTTTCTCGCTGCCCAGCTGGAAAAGCCCATTCTGGTGGAAGGCCCGCCCGGTGTCGGCAAGACCGAACTCGCCAAAGCCGCCAGCAAACTCTTCAATCGCGAGCTGATACGCCTGCAGTGCTATGAAGGTCTGGATGAGAGCAAGGCGCTGTATGAATGGAAATACGGCAAGCAACTGCTTTATACGCAGGTGCTGAAAGAACAGCTGGGTGACATCCTGCGCGGCGCGCAGGGCCTTTCCGAATCCGTGGAGCGCCTGCACCAGTTCGGCGATATTTTCTATTCCAAGGAATTCCTGGAGCCACGTCCGCTGCTGGCGGCACTGGAGACCGAACCCGGCGCTGTTCTGCTCATCGACGAAATCGACAAGGCCGATCAGGAATTCGAAGCCTTTCTGCTGGAGCTGCTTTCCGATTATCAGGTGTCGGTTCCGGAAATCGGCACGGTGAAAGCGAAAAGCACGCCGCTGGTCCTGCTCACCAGCAATAACCAGCGCGAGCTTTCCGATGCATTGAAGCGTCGCTGCCTGCATCTCTATATTCCCTATCCAGATGCCGTGCTGGAGCGCCGCATCCTGGCCGCGCAAGTGCCGGACCTGCCGGAAAAACTGCGTACGCCGCTGATTGATTTCGTGCAGGCCCTGCGTCAGCAGGATTTGCGCAAGGTGCCCGCCATCAGCGAAACCCTGGATTGGGCCCGCACCCTCTTGCTGCTGCATGTGGATGCGCTGGATGCAGCATGGGTGGAAAAAACCCTGGCCGTGCTGCTCAAGCATCAGGACGATGTGGCACGCATACAGGAAGAGTTGCCGAAAATCCTGGGCCGCAAGCGCTGAGCGCCGGGAATGGATCGCAAGCTCACGGAATTCGTCTCCCTGCTGCGCCGTAATGGTCTGCCGGTATCGCCACCGGAAGTGCAGGATGCCGCCACCGCCATCACCCTGGTGGGTTATGCCGATCGCGGACTATTCCATGACGCCCTCGCCAGCACCCTGGCCAAGAGCACGGCCCACAGCGCCATTTTTGATCGCTGCTTCGACAGTTTTTTCCGTTTTTCCAGTGCATCTGCAGAAAATGCCGCAGCTGAAAATGCAGACTCGCCACGCAACTCCCCCGAATTTTTCGGACAGGGGCAAGGTGGCGGTAGTGGTGGTCAGGGCTCAGGCGGCGGTCAGGGTCAGCCGGTACCCGGTATCACGCCTTCGGAACTGGGCGAACAATTGCTGGCCAATGCCGAAAGCGAGTTGGCTACAGCACTGGCACAAGCCGTAGAGACCGCCAATCTGGCCGCCATACGCGTCACCACACAGCGCGGCCTTTTCGGTCGCCGCATCCTCATGGCCATGGGCCTGGCCGAGCTGGAACGCGAGCTCAGCGAGCTGGATGCCTCCTCACTGCCTGCCGCTGCACAACGGGCTACCGGCCTGCGTGAAGCACGTGACCGGCTGCGTGGCCGTGTGCGCGAAACCGTGGACCGCTATTTCCAGCTCTCGCGCGAGAACAATCGCGATGCCGTGATGCGCGAAGTGGATTTCGCCCTGCTGCGTGAATTCCGCGATGTAGAAGCCGTGATACGGCGCATGGCGCGCAAGCTCATCACCCTGCACCGCCGTCGCGAGAAGCTGGCCGCCCGCGGACTGCTGGATGTGCGCGCCACTCTGCGCCACAACCTTTCTCATGATGGCGTTCTCATCAATCCCTACTGGCGACGCGTGCGCAAGGACAAGCCGCGCGTCATTGCCGTTTGTGATGTCAGCCGTTCGGTCAGCCAGCATGCGCGCTTCCTGCTGCTTTTCCTCTACAGCCTGCAGGAAGTGATTCCGCGCCTGCGCAGCTTTGCCTTTTCCTCGTCGCTGCATGAAGTCACCGCGCTCTTCGAGAAAATGGAAACGGCGGACGCCATCGAAGCCGTGATGGACCGCTACGGCATGGGCAGCACGGATTACGGCCGCGCCTTTGTCGACCTGGAAAGGCTGGCCTTGAGCGATATCGACAAACGCACCACCCTCATCATCTTGGGCGATGCCCGCAACAATAATGGCGAGGCGCGCCTGGACCTGCTGCGCGAATTCCATCTGCGCGCCAAGCAGGTAATCTGGCTTAACCCCGAAGCCATGAACCGCTGGGGCAGCGGCGACTCCGAAATGCTGCGCTATCAGAGCGCCTGCACACGCAGCCATACCTGCCGCAATCTGGCCGAGCTGGAACGTATCGTCGACCGCCTGCTTAAGACCGCCTGAAAGCCATAAAGCCGGCTGCGCGTCGGCCCTACTGCGTTTACCCCCACGGGGGTACCGAGGAAAAATCGGCTCAGAATGCTCATTTAGTAAACTCCTCTTCCTACTCGGCTACGCCTCGCCCTTCGGGCCAGCCTGACGGCTGTTCACTTCGCTGCGCTTGTGTCGCCACTTTTGCCTTGTAGGCTCCTGGCTCGCTCAGCTTTTGCCATCACCTCGATTGATATAAGTCTCCTCCCCCATATAAGCAAACAATCAGAACAACCGATTGAAAGGCCTGATTAGCAGCCATATAGTTAGCCTACTAATTATTAGGCAGTTACCCACATGAAGTCGGACGGCACGGAACAGATCGGCTACCTGATGAAGGCCATCATCAAGAAGTGGCGCGGCACGCTGGACCAGCGTCTGGCCAGCCTGGGTATGTCTGAGGCGCGCTGGTTCTGTCTGCTGCACCTGGGCCGGGCCGAGTCGCCCCTGCCGCAGGTCGAGCTGGCCGAGGCCATGGGCATCACGCCGCCTTCACTGGTCAAGCTGCTGGACCGTCTGGAAGAGGACGGCTGGGTGGAGCGTCTGCCCGAGCCCCAGGACCGCCGGGCCAAGCGCGTGAATCTCACGCCCAAGGCACACGAGATGGTGAAAGTGATAGAGGACGAGGCGCAGAAGCTGCGCCAGGAAGTGTGGAAAGGGATTTCTGCGAGTGACAGAAACATCTGCCTGCGTGTGCTGCAGCAACTGGAAAGCACCCTGGACAGCATCCCCCTGAACCCTTCTGCTGAAGGTGAAGCATCATGACCCAGTCCGAAACCCATTTTGATATTGCTGCCACTGCGGACAAAACCGTCGTAGCCAAAAAGAAATTCACACCACTGCACTTTGGTATTGGCGGCGGTCTTGTTGCTGCTGCCGTGGCCAGTTATTTCCTGTTTTTCAGTGCCGCCTCCGTCAGCACCGACAATGCCTATGTGAACGGCCCCGTGGTGGATGTGACGGCGCAAGTCTCCGGTCCTGTCGCGCAGATTGCCGTGCATGACAACCAGCAGGTGCAGACCGGCGATCTGCTGCTGCAGATCGATCCCCGTCCCTTCCAGATTGCACTGGATCAGGCCCGCGCCAATCTCGCCCTCGCCCGCCAGGGCGTGAGCCAGGGCAATGCGGCTGTGGCAGCGGCCGAAGCCGACGTGCAGCAGGATCGTTCCGAATTGGCACAGGCCAAATCGGACGCGGCGCGCGTGCATGAGCTGGAGCCCAAGGGCTATCTCTCGCACCAGGATCTGGAAAAAGCCGACACGGCCGTGCAAACCGCTGCCGCTGAACTCAATGCCTCCATCGCCAAGCTCGAACAGGCGCGTGCGCAGCTGGGTCATGCCGGTGACGACAATGAAAACGTGAAAGCCGCGCAAGCCGCGGTGGAAGCGGCACAGCTCAAACTGGATTACACGCACATCACGGCACCTTATGCCGGCACCGTCAGCAATCTCAGCCTGCAGCCGGGTGCACTGGTACAGGCCGGTGTGCCGCTGTTTGCCGTGATCGGCAATGGCGAAGTCTGGGTGGACGCCAACTTCAAGGAAACCCAGTTCAAGAAACTGCGCCCCGGCCTCAAAGCGGAAGTGAGCATAGACATGTACCCGGGCCGCAAATTCCACGGCGTGGTGGACAGCATCAGCGGCGGCTCCGGCACAGCTTTCTCGCTGCTGCCGCCACAGAACGCCACCGGCAACTGGGTGAAGGTGACGCAGCGTGTGCCGGTGAAAATCCGCATCACCGACGCCGATGCCAATATGCCGCTGCGCATAGGCACCAGCGCCGATGTGAAAGTCTTCCTGGACTGATTCCGCCTGAACGACACGGCAGCAGGTGATCGGATTTGATCACCTGCTACTGCGCTCTTTCGCCCCGCACTTCCTGCAGGTGAAAAAATGAATTCCAGTCAGCGCTTTTTCCTGACCGTGGCGGTGATGGCCTCCACCGTGATGCAGGTGCTGGACACCACCATCGTCAATGTCGCCCTGCCGCAAATGCAGGGCGAGCTCGGTGCCTCGCCGGACCAGATCAGCTGGGTACTCACCAGCTATCTCGTGGCCTCGGCCATCATGATGCCGCTCACGGGGTTTTTCTCTGATCGCATAGGCCGCAAGAAATACCTGCTCATCAGCATCGGCGGCTTTGTCATTGCCTCCATGCTCTGCGGCATTGCGCAGAACATTACCGAGATCGTGCTCTTCCGTATCTTGCAGGGCATGTTCGGCGCCGCGCTTGTACCGCTGGCACAGGCCATCATGGTGGACACCTATCCGCTGGAAGAGCGTGCCCGTGCCATGTCCATCTGGGGCATGGGCGTGATGGTGGGCCCCATAGCCGGCCCCACTGTCGGTGGCTGGCTGACCGAGACGCTGGACTGGCGCTGGACCTTCTTCATCAATCTGCCCGTGGGCATTCTTTCCTTGATTCTGGCCATGCGCTATGTGCCGGATACGGAAAAACGTCTGCGCAAAATGGACTGGACCGGCTTTGTCTTGCTCGGCCTGGCTATCGGCGGTCTGCAGTATTTTCTGGATAGAGGCAATGGTGATGACTGGTTCAGCAATAACGGTATTACTGCAGCCGCGATTATTGGTGTCACTGCCTTTGTGCTTTTTCTCTGGCACAGCCTGCGCGGCCGCGAACATCCGCTTTTCTCGCTGAAGATTTTTGCCGACCGCAATTTCGTTACGGCCTCCATCGTCATTACGGCACTGGGTTTTGGCATGTATGGCGCCATGGTGCTGCAACCCACCATGCTGGAAGGGCTGTTGGGCTATCCCGTCGCTGCCGCCGGACTGGTGATGGCCCCGCGCGGTATTGCCAGCATGGCCAGCATGCAGATGGTGAGCGGGCTGATGAAACGCTTTGATGCGCGCTGGATCATCATGACGGGCATGTTCCTGAGTGCCATCGGCAATTACATGTGCACGCAGTTCAGCCTGGATGTATCGGCCTGGCAGATCGTATTGCCCTCACTGCTGCAGGGCTTTGGTCTCGGCCTCATGATGGTGCCCCTGACCACGATTGCACTCTCCACCATGGCACCGAAACTGATTCCGGACGCCTCCGGTGTGTACAGCCTGCTGCGCACCATAGGCTCGTCCATGGGCATTGCGCTGGTGAGCACAATTTATTCACGTGAAACGCAGATGAACTGGCAGACGCTGGGCAGCGGCATACAGCCCTTCAATCACAATCTGCAGAATTACCTGATGCAGCTGCCCGGCGCCTCCAGCAGCAGCGCCGCCGGTGTCAGCCAGATCGTCAGCGAGCTTGGACATCAGGCCGCCATGGTGGCGATGGTGAATGCCTACTGGTGGATCACGGCGAGCTTCGTGCTCATGCTGCCACTGGTTTTCCTGCTGAAGCCCTTGAACAAGGGGGCGAAGCCGGCCGAAATCAGCGAATGAAAATACAGAAATAAAAAAGCCCGCAGAAGCGGGCTTTTTTATGGCTGAACCGATTACTCGGTGATGGCCAGGATCTGCTTGATCAGGGCCTTCTGCTCTTCGCTGGGACGGGCAGTCTGCATGGCCATGAGCTTGCTCATGTCGCCTTCAACCTTGATCTGGCCGCTCATGAAACCCTGCATGCCGGCAGCCTGGTCGCCTTCCAGGAAAATCTTGCGCAGCAGGTCGCCGGGCATGGTCAGCTTGGTGGGAGCAGCAGCGCTGTGGCCCTTCTCGAAGTTGCCGCCATTCAGGCAGAGGTCAACATTGTTGGCACCGGTCACGGTGACGTTCAGAGCCAGTGCAGCCAGTGCCGGCGGGGTGTTCAGATTGCCGGCAGCAGCGGTGAGTTCTTTGACTTTGTCAAACCAGGCATCAGACAGGAAAGCGGCCATTCTTCTATCTCCAGATTTCGATAATCGTTTCTTGTGGTTGGCCGGCGCATGCCGACCGCAAATCCTTCACGGCAGGCATGAACGGCGATTACAAGGCAGAACCTCCGCCTGTGCCTCGCATCCCTGCTGGAAGCGAGCCCCGTACCCTACAAGAGGCCTCCGGGGCTGGCAATAACAGTTTTGGCTGCAATTTGGTGACATTTCCGCTCACAAAACCTGGCCTTGAAAAGCAAAAGCCCCAGCCTGTTCCCAGGCCGGGGCTCCGCACTAGAGCAGCGCCTTCAGAGCAGGTCGTAACCACGCTCGTTATGCAGGACGAGATCCAGACCTTCGGTCTCATGGCTGTCCGTCACACGCAGACCACCGGTGAATTTACCGGTCAGCCAGAGCAGGCCCCAGGTTAGCAAGGCGGTATAGCCGGCAGTCACAATGATGCCCAGCATTTGCACGCCCAACTGCTGGCCAATGCTGTTGTTGCCCGCACCAAAACCCATGCCGCTGAACACGCCCAGACCCGGGGCGCAGAAAATGCCGACGAGGAAGGTACCGAGAATGCCGCCCACACCGTGCACGGGGAATACATCCAGCGAGTCATCAATCTGCAAGGTGCGCTTGATGAAGTGGGTCATGTAAAAGCAGACAAATCCCGCACTAAGACCTATCACCAGGGCCCCTGCCGGCCCCACCGAGCCCGAGGCCGGGGTAATGGTGCCAAGGCCTGCCACCATGCCGGTGACTATGCCCAGCACGGAAGGCTTGCCGAACTTCTTCCACTCGATCGCCATCCACATCAGCGCACCGGCTGAAGCGGAAATATGGGTCGCCACCAGCGCCATGCCGGCCGAGCCATTGGCGGCCAGCGCCGAACCGGCATTGAAGCCGTACCAGCCCACCCAGAGCATGCCGGCGCCTATCACCGTCATGGTCATATTGTGCGGCGGCATGGCCGTGCGACCAAAACCCTTGCGTGGACCAAGCACGATGGCCGCCACCAGCGCCGCCACACCCGCGGTGATATGCACCACGGTGCCGCCGGCAAAATCCAGCAGGCCCATCTGCTGCAGGAAGCCGCCACCCCAGACCCAGTGGCAAACGGGCACATAGACCAGCACGGTCCAGAGCAGGCTGAACAGCAGCATCGCCGAGAACTTCATGCGCTCGGCAAAGGCGCCGATGATGAGGCTGGGCGTGATGATGGCGAAGGTCATCTGGAAAGCCGCAAAGAGGATTTCCGGAATGTCGCCGGTCAGACTGTCGCGACTGATGCCACTGAAGAAAATCTTGGAAAACCCGCCAATCACGCTGTTGGCCGCACCACCATCACTGAAGGCCAGGGAGTAAAGGCCGATCAGCCAGAGCAAGGACACGCCGGCGGCAATGGCAAAACACTGCATGAGTACGGACAGCACATTGCGCGAGCGCACAAGGCCGCCATAGAAAAGCGCCAGGCCCGGCAGGGTCATGAACAGCACAAGAGCGGTGGCGGTCAGAATCCAGGCGGTATTGCCGGCATTCAGAGCAGGAGCGGAAGTCTCCGCAAAGGCAGGCGCCGAAACAGCGCCCAGCAGCAGAAGACTGCCGCGAACAGAACGTTGCAACATGGAAATCCCCACGATTTCGGAAAAGTCAGATCAGATGCGCGCCTCAGATGGCGTCGTCGTTGGTCTCGCCGGTACGTATACGTACGACCTGCAGCAGGTCGCTGACGAAAATCTTGCCGTCGCCGATCTTGCCGGTGCCGGCGGCCTTCATGATGGCCTCGATGGCCTGGTCCACCTGCTCGTCACGCACGGCCAGCTCCAGCTTGACCTTGGGGACGAAGTCGACCACGTACTCCGCACCACGATAGAGCTCGGTATGACCCTTCTGGCGCCCGAAACCTTTGACCTCGGTAACGGTCAGGCCGGTCACACCAATGTCGGAGAGGGCCTCGCGGACGTCATCCAGCTTGAAGGGCTTGATGACCGCAGCAATCATCTTCATTGATAACCTCTTGATCTGTATTTGAATTTAAGAATTTCTGGCATTCCGTCAGGCACGTGGGGAGAACCTGGGGCGGAAAAGCGCCGGGAGAGCATAACCCGGTCTCAGCCACCCGCAAGCCCTGTTTTCGAACACCCATGAGGCCAGGAAAATGCAAAGGCACCAAAAACGGGCATGCAGGAAGCAGGCCAGCCCTCTGGGCTATTAAAATCAAGGGCTTATTGCACCAAAATGACAAGCATGAATTTTAACGCACTGTTTTGAATCAGATCGGCTTTTGGCGCCTCAGAAAATGCTCCGCAAGAGGGCATGACTTTTCCCGCCATGAAAGATTCACAGCTTTGATTTACATCAAGTACACAAATCAGAAACCTCAACTAGACTGCTGCCGTTCGGTCCTCCGCGACCCGACATCCTCGCCAAGCCATTCCAGCCAGGAGACGGTTCCGAGATGAGCCCTGCTCTCACTCGACCCCAGCCCGCAACAACGCTGCTACCCGGCCAGCTCACATTCCGGCGTGCCGCCGCCCCTGCTTCATCCACTGCATGCCTTCTTGCCGCCCTCATCGGCCGGCCTCCGTTTTTTCATTCAAGCCAAGGGAAGTCCTATGTCACACGCACCCGCTGCCGGCACGGCATTGCCGGACTACGACATGAGTGTCGTCAGGCAGTTCACCGTCATGACGGTGGTCTGGGGAATTGTCGGTATGGCCGTGGGGGTGCTGATTGCCGCACAGCTCGCCTGGCCGGCACTGAATTTTGATATTCCCTGGCTGACCTATAGCCGTCTGCGCCCTCTGCATACCAATGCCGTTGTTTTTGCCTTCGGCGGCAGCGGTCTCTTTGCTGCCTCTTATTACGTAGTGCAGCGCACCTGCGGTGCCACCCTGTTTGCACCCGGGCTTGCCAAATTCACCTTCTGGGGTTGGCAGCTCGTGATTGTGCTGGCGGCCATCACGCTGCCACTGGGTTACACCAGCGCCAAGGAATACGCCGAACTGGAATGGCCCATAGACATACTCATCACGATAGTCTGGGTGGCCTACGCCATCGTGTATTTCGGCACCATCGTGAAACGCTCCACCTCACATATATATGTGGCGAACTGGTTCTTCGGTGCTTACATCCTCACGATTGCCGTGCTGCATATCGTGAACAGCGCGGAAATTCCGGTGTCATTGTGGAAATCCTATTCTGCTTACTCCGGCGCGAAGGACGCCATGATCCAGTGGTGGTATGGCCATAACGCCGTGGGCTTTTTCCTCACCGCCGGCTTTCTCGGCATGATGTATTACTTCGTGCCCGTGCAGGTTGGTGCACCGGTTTATTCCTACCGTCTTTCCATCGTGCATTTCTGGGCACTGATTGCCGTGTATATGTGGGCCGGCCCGCATCACCTGCACTACTCCGCCCTGCCCGACTGGACACAATCGCTGGGTATGGTGTTCTCGCTCATTCTGCTCGCACCCAGCTGGGGCGGCATGATCAACGGCATGCTCACGCTCTCCGGTGCCTGGCAGAAATTGCGCACCGATCCCATCATCCGCTTCCTCATCGTGGCGCTGTCCTTTTACGGCATGGCCACGTTTGAAGGCCCCATGATGTCCATCAAGACCGTGAATGCGCTCTCGCACAATACGGACTGGACGGTGGGCCATGTACACGCCGGCGCCTTGGGCTGGGTGGCCATGATCACCATGGGCTCGATGTATGTGCTGATTCCGCGCCTCTGGAACCGGCCGCATATGTATTCCACGCAACTCATCTACACCCACTTCTGGCTCTCGACCGTCGGCACCGTGCTCTATATCGCCTCCATGTGGATTGCCGGCGTGATGCAGGGCCTGATGTGGCGCGCGGTAAATGATGACGGCACGCTGACTTACACCTTCATCGAGGCGCTGGCCGCCACGCATCCCTATTACATCGTCCGCTTTGCTGGCGGCGTCATCTTCTTCGCAGGCATCGTCCTCATGGCTTACAACATGGTCATGACGATACGTGGCGCCACGCCACGCGACCTGCCCCAACAGTGAGGAGAAAAATCCATGGCCTCCTCGCATGACATCGTTGAAAAGAATATCGGCCTCATGGCCGTCCTCATCCTCGTCGCCATCAGCTTTGGTGGCCTCGTTGAAATCGTGCCGCTGTTTTTCCAGAAGGAAACCACGCAGCCGGTAACCGGCATGAAGCCGCTCACCGCACTGCAGATGGAAGGTCGCGATATCTATATCCGCGAAGGCTGCCATGTCTGCCACACGCAGATGATCCGGCCATTGCGTGCTGAAACCGAACGCTATGGCCACTATTCGGTCGCGGGTGAGTCGGTATGGGAATTCCCCTTCCTCTGGGGATCAAAACGCACGGGACCGGATCTGGCCCGTGTCGGCGGTCGCTACTCGGATGACTGGCAGCGGGTGCATCTCATCAATCCGCGCGATGTGGTACCGGAATCGAATATGCCCGGCTATCCCTGGCTGGAGCACAACATCCTGACGGGTGAGCTCACGAGCCGGAAACTGCAGGCCTTCGCCACACTGGGCGTACCCTATACCGAAGACCAAATCCGCAATGCGCCCTTTGAAGTACAGGGCAAGACTGAACTGGATGCACTGGTGGCCTATCTGCAGCAGCTCGGCACTGTCATCAAGAGCAGGAGGGAATAAGTCATGAATTATGCAGCCATGCACAGCATCGCTACCGTTGCCGCCTTCCTCGCCTTTATCGGCATTTGCTGGTGGGCTTACCGCCCGGCCAATCGCGAACGCTTTGAGGCCGATGGCCGTCTGCCTATCGATACCGACCCCATCCTGTCTTCCGTAAAGAAAATCTCCGGCAAGGAGAAAGGCGAATGAGTGATTTCTGGAGTTACTACATCATCGCCATCGTGGCGCTGAATATCGGCGGCTGTGCCTGGCTGCTGATGTGGACGCGACGCATGGATATCCACGACATGCCTGCGGATGGCACCACCGGCCATGTCTATGATGGCATCCGTGAATACAACAAGCCGCTGCCGCGCTGGTGGCTGGGCCTGTTCTGGATCACCATCATTTTCAGCCTGGTCTATCTCGTGCTCTATCCCGGCCTCGGCAAGTTCGAAGGCGTACTGGGCTGGACTTCACACAAGGAAGTGGCAGCAGACGAAAAGGCTTATCAGGAAAAATACGGCGCCATGTATGCCGGCTATGCCAAGCTGCCGATTGAAGAACTGGCCCGTAATGATGCCGCCATGAAAATTGCCGGCCGCCTTTTTGCCAATAACTGCGCTACCTGCCATGGTGCCGATGCACAGGGCGCACGCGGCTTTCCCAATCTCACTGACAGTGACTGGCTGCACGGTGGCGAGCCGGCAAAAATCGAGGAAACCATTCTGCACGGCCGCAACGGTGTGATGCCGCCATGGAAGGAAGCAATCGGTGAAGATGGCGTACGCAACGTCGCGCACTATGTGCGCGTGATGGCCAGCCTGCAGTCGGAAAACGCTTACTCGGTGGAAGGTGCCAAGGTCTATGCCAGCACCTGCATTGCCTGCCACGGCCCCGATGGCAAAGGCAATGTCATGATGGGTGCTCCCAACCTCACCGACAACGTCTGGCTTTATGGCGGCAGCGAAGGCTCCTTGATCAAGACCATAGGCGAAGGCCGCATTGGCCATATGCCGGCACAGCAGGACCTGCTCGGGCCTGAGCGCGTGCATATGCTAGCCGCCTACGTCTGGTCTCTGTCACACAAGGAGAAATGATCGTAGTTGCTGGTTGCTGCAGCTCTTCCTGCAGCAACCAGCAGCTTTCGTTTACGCAGAGTGCATTGCAAAGCCACGCCAAACGCCCGGCTTTGCTATCCACTTTGAGAAGTGCCGGCAACGGCATGTACAAGCACGATGAGCGACAAACCGCCCCCGCAGACTCCGCCCAGACAGATTCCAACAAGGGATCAATCGCCAGACCCGGTCATATTCAATCCCGGCTCCGTAGACCTGTATGCCAAGCGTGAAAAAATACAGGCGCGCAGCATCAGCGGTTTTTTCCAGAACATCCGCATCATCACCATCTGGGCCACGCTGGCTGTCTATCTGCTCCTTCCCTGGGTAACCTGGGATGGCCGCCAGGCCCTGCTCTTCGATCTGCCCGAGCGCAAGTTCTATATCTTCTGGTGGACCTTCCTGCCGCAGGATTTCTTTTTCCTGTCCTGGCTGCTGATACTTGCCGCCTTCTCGCTGTTTGCCCTCACGGTTTTTGCCGGTCGCGTCTATTGCGGCTATATCTGCCCGCAAACGGTGTGGACCAAGATCTTCATGATCATCGAGCACTACACCGAGGGAGAGCGCAATGCCCGCCTGCGTATGGACAAGGCCGGCCTCAGCCTGGAAAAAGTACTGCGGCGCGGCATGAAACATCTGCTGTGGCTGGCGGTAGCCTTCATCACAGCCATCACTTTTGTCGGCTATTTCACGCCCGCCAAAACCCTGACGCATGAGCTGCTGCATTTCAGCTTGGGCTTCTGGGAGTTTTTCTGGATAGCCTTCTTCACCCTCGCCACCTATATGAACGCCGGCTGGATGCGCGAGCAGGTCTGTCTTTTCATGTGCCCTTACGGCCGCTTCCAGAGCGTGATGATAGATCGCGACTCCCTTATCATTTCCTATGACAAGGCACGCGGTGATCCGCGCGGCAGCCGTCGCAAGGAAACAGACTACAAGGCGCAGGGCCTGGGCGACTGCATAGACTGCACGCTCTGCGTGCAGGTCTGCCCCACCGGCATAGACATACGCGATGGCCTGCAATACGAGTGCATACAGTGTGCTGCCTGTATAGATGCCTGCGACTCCATCATGGACCAGATGGGCTATGCACGAGGCCTCGTGCGCTACACCACGGAAAACATTCTCGAGAACGGTGGCAAATACAAGCTTCTGCGTTTACGCCTGATCGGCTATGCCGCCGTGATCAGCATCATGGCATCGGTTTTTCTGGTAGCACTGGCCCTGCGCGTACCGCTGGAAGTGGAAACCATACGCGACCGCAACCAGCTTTATCGTGAAACCAGCGCCGGCATGATAGAGAATTCCTATCTGCTCAAGATCATGAACAAGTCGCAAAAAGCCGAGAGCTATAGCCTGCGCCTTGAGGCGGTGCCGGAAATCAGCATGCGCGCTCCCGCCACGCTGGATATCGGCCCCGGTGAAATGATCACTGTACCGGTGACGCTTTCCGCTGACCCTGGCTATCTGAAGCAGAGCAAATATGACATCACATTCGCGGTGCAGTCACGCCAGGATGAAGGTGTACACAAGAGCAGCGAATCCCGCTTCCTGGCCCCGACCTCACGCTGAATACCCTATCGATGAAAAAAGACGCGGAACACGACAGCCCCAAGCCTTGGTACCGGCAATTCTGGCCCTGGTTCATCATGGCCTTACCCGCCAGTGCCGTGATTGCCGGTATTGCCACGCTCATCATCGCGGTGAAATACCAGGACAGCGTGGTGCGTGACGACTGGTACAAGGAAGGTCGCGCCATCAACCAGAATATGGCGCGCGATGAAGCAGCGGCAAAACTGGGCATCGTGGCAGACATCCGTATGGATGCCCTGACCGGCGAAGTGAATGTCAGCCTGCAGGAAAAAACCGCGCCGCAAAAATCGCCGGAACAATTGCAACTGGTGCTGAGCCATCCCACCCAGGCCGAGGCCGACCAGCATCTGGTCCTGCTGAAAAAGCCGGATGGCCATTACCATGGTCAGCTACAGGCTGCATTGCACGGTCGCTTCGATATAGAACTGGGTGACGCCGAGTGGCGCCTGCTCTCCACTCGCGTATTCCCGCTTGCCGAGTTCACGCTGCGCCATGAATAAGCCGGCAGCCGCCAGCTGCTTTCATTGCGGCCTGCCGGTGCAGAGCGGCCGCCAATTCCAGGCCGTTGTACTGGATGAACCCAGACTGTTCTGCTGTGCCGGCTGCCAGGCCGTTGCCGAAGCCATCGCTGCCGATGGCCTTGCCAGCTACTACCTGGACCGTGACAGCAATCCGGATATTCCTGCCCATCTGCCGCAAGCTCCCGCCGCCCTGCTGGGCTACGACCATCCGGCTGCACAAAAAGAATTCCTGCTGCATGAAGACGGCATGGCTGTCTGCGAGCTCACACTGGAAAACCTGAGCTGTGCTGCTTGCGCCTGGCTGGTGGAGAAAAAACTGCAGCAACAAAGTGGCGTGGTGCAAGCCAGCGTCAATC